>NZ_MAUH01000067.1:0-184709 GCF_001693475.1 Chryseobacterium sp. CBo1 | reverse complement strand
GGGCTTCGCCCGCGCCGGATACAAACACCATAGCTATTTTTTATTCTTCAGCTTTTCAACTCTTTTTATTTCATTTAAAAGCAATGGAAACGCTGGATGAGCCATTCCGCCATGATCAAAACCATCGAGTTCATACAAAACCGTTTCTTTATGACCTTTGAGCTTCATCATTCGCCACATATAAGCATTTTCCTCATATCTTCCGAGAAGTTCCTTTTCACGGTCACCGGTAATCAAAAGCAAAGGTGGTGCATCGGCACGGATAAAATGCAAAGGAGCCATCTCATCAATTCTTGCATCCAATTCTTCAATTCCTTTTTCTTTTCTGGTGGTAAAATGAGAAATCATCTGTCCGCTGAAAGGGATAATTCCGGCAAGCTTATTCGCATCAATCTGATATTTGTTTAAATAAGATTTATCCAAACCCACCATTGAAGCTAAATAACCACCTGCAGAATGCCCTGTAATAAAAACCAAGTCTTCGCTTCCGCCATAGTTTTTAATATTTTTAAAAACCCAGGCTGTTGCAGCTGCGGCATCTTCTATATATTTCGGAGCTTTTACTTTTGGAGAAAGTCGGTAATTAACACCAATTACGGCTACTCCTTTGTTTTTTAATTCTTCGGGAATATCTTTTTCTCCACCTGTAATTCCGCCGCCATGAAACCAGATTACGGTTGGAAAGTTTTTAATATTGGTAGGAATATAAACATCTAAAACACATCTTTCATTGATGTAAACATCAGATTTATTGGTCTTTTCATCATAATAACGGATGTTAGTGATGGTTTTGTAATCCTGACCAAAGATTTGGATTGAAATGATGTTGAGTAAAAGAAATATAAAAAGTTTTTTCATTTTAAATATTTTGGAAGTTTAATTTAGATAAAAAACCTACAGATTTTCGCAGATGATTTAGTTTAAATTCTATCGTAAATTATAGTGTATTATTTGCCACGAATGCACGAATTTGACATTTGACATTTGACATTTGACATATAAATCTTAATAATATTAATTCGTGCATCCGTGGCTATTCCGGTTTTACGCAATCATCTGTGAAAATCCGTTTGATCTGTGGGAAAATATTTTTTAAATCTTCGTCAGTTTAGCATATTTCAAAATCAGATTCTTCTCGCCTTCATGCAAGAAAACAACTTTTGCTTTGATGTTTTGAGGGTCTGTTCCGTCTAAGAAAGCAACTTCACCAATTCCGAAACGGTCGTGTCTCACCTTGTCTCCCACCTCAATATCCTGAGAAGAAGCTCCGCTTGGATTGATGATTTTTGCCGTACTTACTGGCTTCAATTTTCTTGGTTCAGCAATGGGTTTATCACTTTCGCTTTTGGAAATTGTTTTCTTTTCGACCTTTTTAAAACTTCTCATTTCTGAGGGATATTCATCAAAAATATTGGAAGTTATACCTGAATTGTTGATAAATCTCTTTTCAATCGCAGGATTTAAAAATTCAATAAACTCATCATCAACTTCACTCAAAAATCGTGAAGGTTCTGCATCGGTAATTTTCCCCCATTGAAAACGGGAAACTGCGTATGAAAAAAATGCCTGTTTTTCGGCTCTTGTTAAGGCAACATAGAATAAACGTCTCTCCTCTTCCAGATCTTCTCTGGTTGACGAACTCATGAAACTCGGGAATAAATTTTCCTCTAATCCTACCAAGTGAACTACCGGAAACTCCAGACCTTTTGATAAGTGAATCGTCATCAGCGAAACCATATCTTCATCGCCGTTCTTCTTATCCTGAGTGTCGGCTGAAAGGGCAATATTTTCAAGGAAATTTGGCAAACTCGGATCTCCGTCTTCGATCTGCATCTGCTCTTCGATGAAACCTTGCATCGAGTTCATCAATTCCTGAACGTTCTCAACTCTTGAAATTCCTTCCGGAGTCTGGTCGTCTTTTAAAAATTTAATTAAACCGCTTCTTTTAGCAACTTCCATTGCAACGTTGTAAGCTGTTTCTGTTTTAAGCAAAACCTGAAACGCTTTAATCATCGACCAAAAATCGCTCAACTTGGTAATTACTCCGTTATTAAAACCTAAATGTGGCGCATAAATCGGAAGGTTATCCAAAACTTTTGAAATCGAAAGATTCTGAGCATCTGCAAATACAATCAGCTTGTTTTGTGTTGTTTCACCAATCCCTCTCGCAGGATAATTGATGATTCTCATTAAAGCTTCGGAGTCATTTTCATTCACTAAAAGCCTTAAATAACCTAATAAATCTTTAACTTCCTTTCTTTGGTAAAACGAAAGTCCGCCATATACTTTATAAGGAATATTTTTTCTTCTTAAAGCATCTTCAAAGGCTCTCGTTTGAGAATTGGTACGGTATAAAATCGCAAAATTGCTGAATTTCCTTTGTTCACGGTTGTGAAGTTCCCAGATATTTCCGGCAACGAAATTGGCTTCGTCTGCATCGGAAAGCGAACGGTATACTTTTATCTTCTCACCTTCTTCATTCTCACTGAAAACATTTTTCTTAAACTGCTGAAGATTTTTTGCAATGACAACATTGGCTGCATTGACGATATTCTGAGTCGAACGATAATTTTGTTCCAATGAAACGGTTACCGCTTCGGGATAATCTTTTTTGAAATTTAAAATATTATAAATATTGGCACCACGGAAAGAGTAAATCGACTGCGCATCGTCACCAACTACACAGATATTTTCGAATTTTGAGGCTAAAGCTTTTACAATTAAATACTGAGAGTGGTTCGTATCCTGGTACTCATCTACCAAAATATATCTGAATCTGTCCTGATATTTTGCTAAAACTTCCGGAAATCTTGTCAACAATTCGTTGGTTTTTAACAATAAATCATCAAAATCCATCGACCCATTTTTGAAACATTCATCAACATATTTCTTATAAATCTTTCCCATGAATTTCATGTTGGCTTTTTCATCAGCTTCAATTAATTCAGGGTTGTTTTCGTAAGCTCTTACGGTAATCAGATTGTTTTTATAATTGGAAATTCTTGACAGAACTTTCTTTGGTTTGTATAAATCTCCATCAATATTTAGATCTTTGATTACTTTTTTAAGCACATTCAAAGCATCCTGCTGATCATAAATTGTAAAGTTAGAGGGATAGCCTAAATAATGTGCCTCGCTTCTCAGAATTCTTGCAAAAACTGAGTGAAAAGTTCCCATCCAAAGACTTTTCGCATTGCTTTGCCCTACAACTTTTGCAATACGCTCTTTCATTTCTTTTGCTGCTTTATTGGTAAAAGTAAGCGCAAGAATATTAAAAGGATCTACTCCATTCGTAATCAAGTGAGCGATACGCATCGTAAGAACACGTGTCTTCCCGGAACCTGCTCCTGCAAGAACCATCAGTGGTCCCTGTAACGTGGTAACAGCTTCAAATTGTGATTCATTCAGTCCTTTCAAATAATCCTCCATACTGCAAAAAAATTAGAAATACAAAATTAGTGTATTATAAGGAGAATTCAAATTTGTATTTGAGTTGAGTTATGTGAGTTGGTTTAATCGAATTAAAAAAATACAGTAAGTTTAAGCCAGACCAAAAATTCTTAAAAAAATATTAAAACTTTTGTAACAATAAGTCTAAATTTGACACTCATTGACAAAACAATTTCTATTTATGAAAAAACGACTTCTTAGTGTTGCAGCAGCTGCCTTTTTCGGAGCAATGCTTAATGCACAGCAAATCAAATTTGAAGAGTATGATTTACCAAACGGTTTACATGTAATCTTACATCAGGACAATTCTGCACCGGTAGTTACAACAGGTGTAATGTATCACGTGGGAGCAAAAGACGAAGTAGTGGGAAGAACAGGTTTTGCACACTTCTTTGAGCACCTTTTATTCGAAGGAACTCCAAACATTAAAAGAGGAGAATGGTTTAAAATTGTTTCTTCAAACGGTGGACAGAACAACGCAAACACTACAAACGACAGAACATATTACTACGAAACTTTCCCATCAAACAACGAGCAATTAGGTCTTTGGATGGAAGCTGAAAGAATGCGTCACGGTATCATCAACCAAATCGGAGTTGATACTCAGAGAGAAGTTGTAAAAGAAGAAAAAAGATTGAGAATGGATAACCAGCCTTACGGAAATCTTTTCACAAACGTACAGAAAAATCTTTTCACAAAACACCCGTACAACTGGTCTACAATTGGTTCTATGGAAGATCTGAATTCTGCAAAATTAGAAGAATTCCAGGCATTCTATAAAAAATATTATGTTCCAAACAACGCAACTTTGGTTGTAGCCGGAGACATTAAACCAGAAGAAACAAAAAAATGGATCGAAACATATTACGGAAGCATCCCGAAAGGAACAGTTTATCCTAAAAACTTCCCGAAAGACGAGCCTATCACAAAAGAAAAAGAAGTAACGGCTTACGATCCGAACATTCAGCTTCCTGCTTATGTTTTTGCCTACAGAACGCCGGGTAATAAAGAGAAAGATGCATATATTTTAGATATGCTTTCTTCATATTTAAGCAGCGGAAAATCTTCAGTTTTATATAAAAAATTAGTAGATCAGGAGAAAAAAGCACTTCAGGTATCGGCTTTCAACCAAGGTCTTGAAGATTACGGTATTTTCGCATTTTTTGCAATCCCAATGGGAGCTACAACGAAGCAGACTTTACAGACTGACATCGATGCGGAAATCAAAAAACTTCAGACGACTTTAATCTCTGATGAAGATTACCAAAAACTTCAGAATCAGTTTGAAAATCAGTTTGTCAATGCGAACTCTAGCATTCAGGGAATTGCAGCTTCATTAGCTACAAACCACGTACTAATGGGAGATACAAACCTTATCAACAAGGAAATTGATATTTACAAATCGATTACAAAGCAGGATTTACAGAATGCGGCTAAAAAGTATTTAAATTCTAACCAGAGAATCATCCTAAATTACTTACCTGAAAAAAAATAATCGTATAAAAAACTTCGTGTTTTAGATATGATTATAAATTTTAAATTTTTTACAATGAAAAAACAATTTACATATATAGCCGTAGCATTTTTATTCTCAGGAATGCTTTCTGCACAAAAAATTGACATTAATGCAATGCCAAAACCAGGACCAACTCCTGCCATCAACATTGCGAAACCAAAAACTTTCCAGCTTAAAAATGGAATGACCGTAATGGTTGTTGAAAACAACAAATTACCAAGAGTAAACGTGAGCCTTTCTATGGACAGACAACCTTATTTCGAAGGTCCTGTAGCGGGAGTAAGCGAAATCATGGCAGATCAGCTTGGTAACGGAACAACGACTTTAAGCAAAGATGCATTCAACCAGAAAATAGACTTTTTAGGAGCCAACCTGAACTTCTCTTCCGCTGGAGCTTCTTCAAATTCTCTTTCGAAATATTTTCCTGAAGTTTTAAATTTAATGGCTGATGCAATCATCAATCCTAAATTTTCTGCTGACGAAATCACAAAATCAAAAGAAAGAGCAATTGAGGGATTAAAATCTTCTGAAAAAAGTGCCGATGCTATTGCTTCAAGAGTTTCAAACGCGTTAGCTTACGGAAAAGAAACTTCAAGAGGTGAATTTGAAACAGAAGAGTCTTTAAAAAAGATTCAATTAGCAGATGTTCAGAATGTGTACAAAAAATATTACGCACCTGATAATGCATACCTTGTAATTGTAGGTGATGTAAAATTTGATCAGGTAAAACCAATGGTTGAAAAAGCTTTCAATAACTGGAAAAAAGCGGATACAAAATTCCCGGCTTTAGAACCGGCTGCAAATGTTGCTAAAACAGAGATCAACGTTGTTGATGTTCCTACCGCAGTACAATCTGTAGTTTCTGTAGGAAACCTGAACACATTGAAAATGAAAGATCCTAATTACTTCCCTGCAACTATTGCCAACTACATTCTTGGTGGTGGTGGAGAAGCAAGACTTTTCATGAACCTACGTGAGAAAAACGGCTTCACGTACGGAGCTTATTCAGATATGAGCGCAAGCAAATATTCTCCTTCTTTCTCTGCTGAAGCAAGTGTGAGAAACGAGGTTACTGATAGGGCGGTAAAAGAATTCATGAACGAAATCAACGGAATTTCTACAGTAAAAGCTGACGAATTGGCAAATGCTAAAGCTAAATTAAAAGGAAGCTTCATCATGGCATTAGAGCAGCCTGCAACCATTGCAAGATTTGCTGTGAACCAAAAAGTTCAGGATTTACCTGCTGATTTTTATACAAATTATTTAAAATCGATCGATAAAGTAACTGCGGCTGATGTTTCTAATGCAGTAAAAGCTACAGTTATGCCTAACCAGAGCAGAATTTTCATTGCCGGTAAAGCTTCCGACATCTCTGAAGGATTGGAAAAATTAGGATACCCTGTAAAATATTATGATGCTTATGCAAATCCTGTTGCAAAACCTGTTGCTCAAAAAGTTGATGCAAATGTAACAGTTGCTTCAGTTGTTGATAAATATATTAATGCAATTGGTGGCAAAGCAAACTTGTCTAAAATTTCGTCATATACAATGACTGCTGCAATGTCTATGCAGGGACAGAACATCGATCTAAAAACTACAAAAGCTCAGGGAGGAAAAGAAGCACAAACAGTTTCTGCTGGTGGAATGACAGTTCAAAAGCAAGTTTTTGATGGAAAAACAGGTTATTCTGAGCAAATGGGACAAAAAGTTCAGATGACTAAAGAAGAAATCGCTGACAACTTAAAAAATACTGAGCTTTTTGAAGAATTAGGTTTTGCTAAATCTGCAGATTACAAATTGACAGGAATTGAAAAAATCAACGGTGAAGATTCTTATGCAATCAAAGCTGGTGATAAAGCTTATTACTATAGCGTAAAAACTGGTCTTAAAACAGGTGAGACTGAAACAGTATCTGCACAGGGACAAACATTCACAGTTCCTACAACTTTTGCTGACTACAAAGATGTTTCAGGGGTAAAAATGCCTTATACCATTACCGTAAACCAAATGGGTATGGAGATGGTGATGAAAGTAAAATCTTACGAGGTAAATCAGGCTAAAGATTCTGACTTCAAATAAGAATTCACATATTTTTAATAAAAACGGTGGCTTTTGCTGCCGTTTTTTTTGTTTTTAGCATAAATCTTATTTTGTTGTTCGATAAAAAAAGATTAAATTTGCCCATTCAAAAAGATATCAGAATTAATGGATACTATATTTACACTATTGATGGTTCTAATTATGATTGCCAGCGTTTTATTGGTAATCGTTGTAATGGCTCAAAACCCGAAAGGCGGAGGTCTTTCCAGCACATTCGGCGGTGCATCTTCTGCACAGTTCGGTGTACAAAGAACCAATGATTTTATGGAAAAATCTACATGGACGTTAGGAACAGTAATCATCGTTTTGATTTTAATTAGCGTTGTGGTAACAGGTAAGCCTAAACAAACAGCAGCTCCTATTTCTGCACCAGCTAAAACAGAAGCTCCGGCTGATAAAGCTCCTGCTTCATCTACAACTTCTGCTCCGGTAAGTGTTCCGGCTTCTAAATAAGAACTTATTATTTAAAGATAAAATGAAAGCAACTCGATGGAGTTGCTTTTTTTTATTTCAGTTTGATTTTTTCTATCTGATGTCTTAATTTTAAACCTGCTTTCAGAAAAGAATATTGTAAAGGTTTAGTTTCTTTATAATATTTATCGATAAAAATCTGCATCGCTCCGTAAAATCTTTCCAGATAGACATTATCTTTTATAGTGCTTTCTCCTTTGTGATGAAGAATAGATGCTTTACCATAATAATAGTTTTGGTAACCATGATTCAGTAAAGTGTAACAGATGTCAATATCTTCACCGTACATAAAGTATTTTTCATCCAGTCCTCCAATTTCATTGTAAACATCAGTTTTAACAAGGAAAAAAGCTCCGGTAATGACTTCCACTTCGGACACTTCAAATTCTCCGATATCGTTTCTGTAATAAGACTTCGAATTATTCTTTTTAAACTTGGTAAAAAGCTTTTCGAAAGAATTAAACATATCCGGAACGGATCTTTTGCTTTCAGGAAGAAATATGCCATTCGCATCATGCATTCTGACGCCAAGACAGCCAAAATTTGTTTTCGAATCGGCAAAATCCAAAATTTCATTCATATAAAAGCCTTCGATTTCCGTATCAGGATTTAAAATCAAAAGATACTCACCTTTTGCAGTCTGAATGGCTTTATTATTTGCTTTAGCAAAACCATCGTTTGTTTCAGAAGTGATAAAATGAAATTCAGGAAATTCAGAGACAAGATCTTTCCATGAAGTATCAGTTGAATTATTATCAATCACAATTACTTCATAACTAATATTTCCCAAATATTTTTTAATGGAAAACAAACAGTTTTTCAGAAGATGTGTAACATTATAATTAACTATAATAATAGAAAGCTTTATCATCATTTAATCCTTTTCGTTGTAAGGTAATCTGTTGATAATCGATCTTCCCAAAGAAATTTCATCCGCATACTCAAGTTCATCCCCTACAGAAATCCCTCTTGCAATACTGGAAAATTTAATATCAAAATTCTTGAACTTTTTATAGATATAATAAGCCGTTGTATCACCTTCCATGGTTGCACTTAATGCAAAAATCAGCTCTTTTGCGTTGCCTTCATTCAGTTTTCTCTCAATACTCGGAATATTCAATTGGTTGGGTCCTACTCCTTCCATCGGAGAAATTTTTCCGCCCAGAATAAGATATTTCCCTGTGTATTTTCCTGTATTTTCAATGGCAATCACATCACGAACATCCTCTACAATACAAACCACCTCATCATTACGTTTATAGTTGCTGCAAATTTCACAAACATCAAAATCCGAAAAATTATGACATTCTTTGCAATATTTTATTTCGTTAACCAGATTTATGATCGATGTTCCCAGGTTCGTTGCTCTCGAATTGGGCTGTTTCAGTAAATGAAGTGCTAAACGTAAAGCGGTTTTCTTCCCAATCCCCGGAAGCCCGGAAATTTCTTCTACTGCTTTTGCCAATACTTTACTTGGATAATCCATAAACACAAAAATAAGCATTCTAACCGAAAAATTAATCTAAAAACAATCTTTGAGGTATGGTTTTTGATAACTATTGATTTTTTGAA
This sequence comes from Chryseobacterium sp. CBo1, assembly GCF_001693475.1. Classification (NCBI taxonomy): domain Bacteria; kingdom Pseudomonadati; phylum Bacteroidota; class Flavobacteriia; order Flavobacteriales; family Weeksellaceae; genus Chryseobacterium; species Chryseobacterium sp. CBo1. Next base: position 175,600 of record NZ_MAUH01000067.1, on the reverse strand, counting down.
AAACTCACCTCTAAATGATTTTAAAGATTGGGAAAAAGCCTAAAAAAATTAATTACATTTACTCCACAAAATATAAACTTGAAATAAAATAAACTAAAATGGTACTTAACAACCTAAACTATCCGCTGGATTTTAAATTTAAAATCACAACGCTTGCCAGCGATTTCAACATTACAGACAGAAACGGGAACTATGTAGCGTACGTACGTCAAAAAATGTTTAAACTGAAAGAAGACGTAGTTGTTTTTAATGACGAAAGCAAAACAAAGGAATTGTTCAGAATTCAGGCAAACCAGTGGATCGACTTTAATGCGTCTTACTCTATTAAAGATGCGATCAATACAAAGAACTTTGGAAGATTGGCAAGAAAAGGAATGCGTTCTATCTGGAAATCATCTTACAATGTTTTGGATGAAGCAGATCAGCAGAAATTTACGATTACCGAAGATAATGCATGGGTGAAGTTTTTTGACGGAATGGTAGGTGAAATTCCAATTATCGGGATGTTTACAGGATATTTTCTGAATCCTTCTTACACTGTAAAAGGAATTGACGGAAAAGACTATTTCAGACTTAAAAAAATGCCTTCATTCTTTGGAAGAAGATTTCAATTGGATCGACTGATTGATATTGATGACGAAGACGAAAGTTTGGTTGTTTTATCTTTATTGATGATGGTTCTTTTAGAAAGAGCGAGAGGATAAATTGCTTGTTATTCATGAAAATCTCATTTGACCTTGATGATACAATTATCTCCACTAAATTTTCTTTAGAAAAAGAATCGTTATGGTCAAAAATTATCAGATCTGAAAGAATTCGAGTTGGAACAATTAGTTTGTTTAAACAACTAAGAGAGCAGAAACATGAAATTTATATTTACACCACTTCATACAGAAGTAAAATAAAAATTAAATTAATGTTTCTGTCCTATGGAATTCCAATCGACTTTGTTGTAAATCAACAATTACATGAAAAAGAGTTAAGAAAAGAGGCAAAAATGTTTCTAAATTTCCACCTGAATTTGACATTGATATTCACATTGATGATTCTCTTGGTGTACAAATGGAAGGCAAAAAATTTGGCTTTGAAACAATAATAGTTTCAGTTGATGACGAAAATTGGACAAATAATATTTTGAAAAAGATTGATAAAATCTTCTAAACTGAAATTTGTTATCTTTATAATTGCTCAATTTAAATTCATTGTAAAATTTAAATAATATAAAAATGAAATATTTAATCATTTTCTTTTCAGCATTCATGCTGATTTCATGTAAAAAGGAGAAAGAAACCGTTTCCGATTCTAGAAAAACTGATTCTACAAACATTGTTCAGGACTCAGCAAAGACTGATGTTCAGAATGCAAATATCACAGTTGATACGTTTGATTTTCCGAAAGAAATTAAAGAATGTTCTTGTTATTTTGCTAAAAGCAAAGCAGACTTCGTGAACGAAAAGTATATTTACGCCGATGATGCAGGAAAAACAGCTTACATGATGTTAGATGGAAAGAGATTGGCAATGAATCTGATCTCATCAAGCGACATGGAAGTTGATGAAGAGCTCACAAAGGAAATAGAAAATGATAATTATAAAATTTCAGTAAAAGGTAAGAAAATAAAGCATGAAGAAGCGCTGCTTTTTGAAGGTACTTTAACCATTGAAAAACCGGAAGGAAGCAAAACCACTATGCCAATATATGGCGAGTGCGGATGCTAAAGCAATAAGCAATAAGCAATAAGCAATAAGCAATAAGCAATAAGCAATAAGCAAAAATACTGCTCCTGAATTTCGGGAGCATTTTTTATTTCGTAATTTTGAGAAAAATAAATTTTATGGAACTATCCAACATAGAACCGCAAATTATCTGGAAAAATTTTTCCAAATTAAATGCAGTTCCAAGACCTTCTAAAAAAGAAGAAAAAGTAATCGCTTTCATCAAAGAATTCGGAGAAAATTTAGGACTGGAAACGACAGTTGATGAAGTAGGAAACGTGATCATTAAAAAACCGGCAACTCCAGGAATGGAAAACCGTAAATCGATTGTGATGCAGTCGCATCTGGATATGGTTTGTCAGAAAAATAACGATGTCAATTTTGATTTTGAAACTCAGGGAATCCAGATGGAAATCAATGGCGACTGGGTAAAGGCAAAAGGAACGACTTTAGGAGCCGACAACGGTTTGGGTGTAGCGACAATCATGTCTGTTTTAGAAAGTACAGATATTCCGCATCCTGATCTGGAAGCTTTATTCACGATTGATGAAGAGACGGGAATGACAGGAGCTTTAGGCCTAAAACCAGGACAATTAACAGGACAAATTTTATTAAATCTTGACACCGAAGAAGACGATGAAATCGACATCGGTTGTGCAGGTGGAATTGATGTGACCATCACTCAAAACTATGAAACTGTAACTGCAAACGGACAATTTGTAAGAATTGAAGTAAAAGGTTTACAGGGAGGACATTCGGGAATGGATATTCACAAAGGTTTTGGGAATTCCAACATTATTTTAGGCCGATTTTTATATAAGGGTTTAGAAAATCAACATCTTCAATTGGTTTCTATCGATGGCGGAAGTTTGAGGAATGCAATCCCGAGAGAAGCATTTGCCATTATTTCGGTAAGAAATGTTCAGGAATATATTGAGAATGTAACCAACGGACTGAAAAAACAGATTTTAGAAGAATTTGCTTCTATTGAACCGGCTCTTCAAATCAATATCGAAAATGCTACAAGTTCTGAAAAAGCGCTTTCAGAATCAGATTCAAAGAAAGTTATTTTGGTTTTAAAATCTCTTCACAATGGCGTTTACAGAATGAGCCCGGATGTACAGGATTTGGTGGAATCATCAAACAACGTTGCGAGAGTTGAATTAAAAGAAGGTGGTTTAAAAATATTAAATCTTTCAAGGTCATCGGTAGAATCATCAAAAGATTCTGTTGCTGAACAATTGAAATCTGTAGCCGAATTAGCAGGGATGAACACTGTTTTCAGTGGTTCTTATCCGGGCTGGAAACCAAAACCGGGTTCTGAAATCGTTCAGCTGATGGAGAAAATCTATGTTGAAAAATTCAACGAAAAACCTCACGTTGTTGCTTGTCACGCCGGTTTGGAATGCGGAATTATCGGAGCAAATTATCCAGAAATGGAAATGGTAAGTTTCGGACCAACCATCAGAGGGGCACATTCTCCGGATGAAAAGGCGAATATTTCCTCGACACAGAAATTCTGGGCGTTTACAAAAGATATTTTAGCGAACATTCCTTTGAAATAATATTTTAACATTATTGAAAATATCCAAAGTCTTTTGATTTTGGATATTATTTTGTCTAATTTAATCATGAAAAAATAATTTAAGAATAGTAACGATTGATTTAAAAATCTTAAATTTGAATAAGAAATAAGGATTATGAACTCACAGATTCTAAATGAAAAAATTGAATTAATTCAATGGTTATCAACATTGGAAGATACTTCTATCATTAAAAAACTAATTCAGTTCAGAAAGGAAGAAACAAAAGACTGGTGGGATTCAATCTCTGATGAAGAAAAAAATTCAATTGAAAAAGGAATTTCTGAAGCCGATAAAAATGATATAAAACCACATTCCGAAGCAAGAAAACTTTATGAAAAGTGGTTATAATATTTTATGGTCTCCAAATGCACTACGTGAATTGGAAGAAACCATTGAGTATCTTCAAAAAAACTTTTCAGATAAAGAATTAGCAAAACTTGCCCGTAAAATCGAAAGTTTTTCAGAAATCATTTCTAAAAATCCCTACATATTTCCAAAATCGGAGCATACAAATATTCACAAAGCTGTTATTCTAACTTTCAACACTGCCTATTATCGTGTTAAAAATAATGATGTAGAAATCTTATCATTTTTCTCCAATAGACAATCTCCTACTAAAAGTAGAATTTAAATTTCAATAATAAATAATGAAAAGTATCACCGTATTCTGTGGCTCGAGTTTCGGCACAGAAGAAATTTATAAAGAACAGGCATATTTAGTCGGAAAAACATTCGCTAAAGAAAATATTCGCTTAATTTATGGAGGAGCAAATGTAGGTTTGATGGGCGCTGTCGCAGATGGAGTCATTGAAAACGAAGGTAAGGCAATCGGAGTTCTTCCTCATTTTTTACAATCTAAAGAAATTGCGCATACCAATCTTACTGAACTTATTTTGGTGGAAACGATGCACGAAAGAAAAACAAAAATGAATGAACTTTCTGATGGAGTAATCGTTCTGCCTGGAGGTTATGGAACTTTGGAAGAATTTTTCGAAATGATTACGTGGGCACAACTCGGGCTTCACAAAAAACCAATTGCCATTCTGAATATCAATGGTTTTTATGATGATTTAATAAAATTGGTTCAGACTATGGTTGATAAAGGATTTTTAAAACAAATCAATCAGGAAATGCTTTTGGTGAGTGATGCTATTGATGAGCTTTTAGAAAAAATGAGAAATTACAAAGCTCCGACGGTAGGAAAATGGATTTCTAAGGAGGAAGTTTAATTATTGTGAAATTTAAGAGTTTTTTTAAGACCAATTAATAATTAGGTCACGATTATTAAAAAGTTTGTAAATTTAAATAATGACTAATTATTATGACAAAGGACGATTTAAATAAAATATTAACTCAATATGAGGAAAAATCTCCTTTATATACTTCTTTTAGTTTTAAGGTTGAAAAAATATTAAGGAAATTATGTAAAAATTTTTCAATACATCAGATCGTAAGCAGGATAAAAACCAAAGAAAGTCTTGCTCAGAAAGTCATCAAGAAGAATAAATATGAAAAGCTTGATGATATTACAGATATTTTAGCATTAAGAATCATTACTTATTTCGAAGACGATATTTCAAAAATAGAAGAACTCCTTAATAAAGAATTTAAAATTGACAGGGAAAACTCTACCGATAAAAGAAATATTGAAATTGATAAATTCGGGTACAGAAGCGTTCATTATATCCTTCAGCTCAATGATTATAAAAAAGAATTATCTGAATATGCAGAATATAAAGACATTAAGTTTGAAATTCAGATCAGGAGCATCCTTCAGCATTCATGGGCAGAAATAGAGCATGATTTGGGCTATAAATCTTTTACCGAAATTCCTCAAAAAGCAAAACGTACATTTTACAGAGTTGCAGCTTTGCTTGAGCAGGCAGATATTGAATTTACAAAACTGAAAAAGGAAATTCAAGATTTTGAAAACTCCATCAGCAAGAATTTAAAAAGTAAAGAGAAATTTATAGAAATCAACGAATCAACAATTATTGCATTTGTGAAAAGAAATCAGCTTCTAAGGGAGATTGAAAATGACATTAAAAAAGCATTAAAACTTACTGAAAATCCCAAGTTTGATTCTGCCTACTTGTCTGCGAATAATTTTTCATCACAATTAAAAAATTTAAAAATATTTGATTTAACACAGCTTGAAGAAAACCTTATCAATTACAAACAGGAAATTACAACCAGACAAATAGATTATTTACAATCTTTAAATGAAAATTTCAATAACAGTAAAATAAAAATTTCCCTAATACAAGGCGCTCCAATACTCTGGTTAATTAATTATCTGGAAAGTAAATGATAATGCGTTCAGAATATGTACTATTTATTTAATCTGAAAACTTTAAACAACTCAAAATTTGGCATTAAAAGACATATTTGCATATTAAAACACCCCTCAAATTAGATTTGAGGGGTGTTTTAAGTCATTCATTTAAATTCTCTAAGGATATGGAGCAATTGCTACAGCAAGACCTTCCATTGCAGGAACCATGTGCAACTGACAACCCAATCTGCTATTGCTTTCCACATGATAAGCTTCCGCCAACATCGCATCTTCCTCATCACCCATTGGTTCAAGTCCCGGATCATTGATCACATAAACCTGACAAGAAGCACACATTGCCATTCCGCCACAAACTCCGATGGTTCCTTCTTCCGCCAATTCATAAGAACGGATAATCTCCATTAAGTTCATCGACATATCTGTCGGTGCAACTACATCATGAGTAACTCCTTCTCTATCGGTTATTTTTATATTTATATCGCTCATCTTTCGTTGATGGTTAATGGTTGATGGTTGATGGCATTTGTTTCACTAATAACCAACAACCAACAACAAGATTAATCTATTTTCTTTACAACTGCTTTTTCAGCTTCCTTACGGCTTCCGTCGAAACCATCTACTCCACTTACGGTTGTATATTTTAAAACGAATTTCTTACCGGGATTCAGTCTGTTGTAAACGCTCTGACACATTAAGGTCGCTTCGTGGAAACCACAAAGAATCAACTTTAATTTTCCAGGATACGTATTGATATCACCGATTGCATAAATACCGTCGATGTTGGTTTGATAATCCAATGCATTGTTTACTACGATTGCATTTTTTTCAATATTCAGTCCCCAGTTTCCGATTTCTCCCAATTTTGGAGTCAAACCGAATAATGGAATAAAATAATCTGTTTCAATATCATAAGGATCTTGTCCGTCAACGGCTACTGTGATCGCTTCTACTTTTCCGTCACCTTTAATGGCAGTAACTTCTGCAGGAGTAATCAATTTAATTTTACCCTGATTTTTTAAATCCTGAACTTTTTCTACAGAATCCAAAGCTCCACGGAACTCGTTTCTTCTGTGAATCAAAGTTACTTCGCTCGCAACATTTGATAAGAAAACACTCCAATCTAAAGCAGAATCTCCTCCACCTGCGATAACCACTTTTTTATTTCTGAAATGTTCAGGTTCTTTCACAAAATATTCAAGACCTTTTTCTTCATAATCAGCGATATTATCCATGGTAGGTTTTCTAGGCTCAAAAGTACCTAAACCACCTGCAATAGCAATTGCTTTACATCTGTGAACCGTTCCTTTATTGGTAATCACTTCAAACCATTCGTCATCAACTTTCGTATATGATATTGCAGTCTCTCCCAAAGTAAATCCTGGTTGGAATTGTTTGATTTGTTCCATTAAATTATCTACCAATTCACCCGCATTTACAGAAGGATACCCCGGAATATCAAAAATCGGTTTTTTAGGATACAACTCCGCCAACTGACCTCCTGGTTGTGGAAGTGCATCGATGATATGGCATTTCATTTTTAGCAAACCTGCTTCAAATACGGCAAAAAGCCCTGTTGGTCCCGCTCCGATAATTAATATATCTGTAGTAATCATAATATGACGATAATTTAATAATTTGTAGCTGCAAATTTACTAATTTTAATGCGAAGCATATTTAATTATGCCCAAATAAAAAACTGAGATTTATCAAAGACACGCAAAAAACTGACAATGAAAAAGTTGGCAACGTTTTTGTAAAAATGTACTGTATGAAGAAGATAATTAATATCATTGCAATATTTGCTTTCTTTCTTGGATATTCGCAATTGACCAATGTTGCAGATGGCGAATCGCTTACTTTAAGAATCCACTATGGATTCTTGAATGCAGGAACTGCCAATCTTACCACAAAAAAGGTAAATTATAAAGGTGAGCCCCATTTATACGTAAAAGGAACCGGACAGACAACCGGAGCTGTACGTGCATTTTTCAAAGTGGAAGACTTGTACGAGAGCTATATCAATATGCAAACTGAGTTACCCAGCTTCTATGTGAGAAATGTAAAAGAAGGGAGTTACAGACAGCATTTGCAAACCGTTTTCAACCACGATAATCATACTTTGGTTTTAACAGATAAAAAGACTCCTGCAAATGGCTCCAAAACAATCAAGTCCGTAAAAGGAGTTCAGGATATGCTTTCCTGCTTTTATTTTTTAAGAAGTAAAAGCCCTGCCGAACTAAAAACAGGAACAATTATCAATATGAATGTCTGGATTGATGATGAGATGTTTCCTTTTCAGCTAAAAGTGGTTGGAACTGAAAATTTAAAGACCAAGTTCGGAACAATCAATGCCTTGAAAATCATTCCTTCTGTGAAAAGCGGAAGAGTTTTTAAAGAAAAAGAAGGTGTTACGATGTGGGTTTCTAATGATGCGAATCATATTCCTCTACTGTTAAAAGCTGAATTAGCCGTTGGATCTTTAAAGGCCAGTATCGATGATTATAAAAATGTAAAATATCCTTTAAAATTCAGCAAATAAAAAATAAAACCTCCGAGAAAAATCTCGGAGGCTTCCTGTAAACCTAAATTAACATAAATTCTGGAATCATTCCCAGGATAATTATGAATCTTTTTTTCCTGTATCTGTTACAGAGCCGTCAAGCTCTGTAAGTATACTAAGGATTTCAATCATTTGTGTTTAAATCAAAAATTTCTTTTTAAGCATCTATTACAGAGCTTTTTACAGCTCTGTAATGATGACACTTAGGTTAATCAATTGTGTTTTTATTATGCTTTTTCTAAACGGTCTTAAATTTTGTATCTTATACAGAGCCTAAAAAGGCTCTGCTTCAGATACGTTTATATTTCCGTCATTTGTGTTTTCATCCTCCTTCAAAATCCCATTGGTCTAGTTCACACACCACCACTGAACGTAGAGCAAATTTTACTAAATTTCTTTAGTTGAAAGAAGCAATTTTTTCGCTTAACTTTCATGATGTAAAATTACTAAGTCCCGAGTTATCATAATAATTTTTTCTGTAGATATATTTCGACCTGTTTGTAGATATTTATCTACAAAAATGAATACTCCCGAAAAAGGTTTTGCTTAATAATTAATGACCGGTTTTCATTAACTCAATGAGTTCCACAAGGTTTTCGATATCAAGCTTATCAAAAATTCTTTTCTTAATCGTGCTTACCGTGTTTTGTTTAATATCGAGATAGGCCGCAATTTCAAGATTTCCCAAACCTTTCGCATACATCCCGGCAATCTGAATTTCTCTTTCGGTAAGACTTTGAAGTGGATTTATCAGGCTTTTATTGGTAACAGAATTGAGTAATGCGTTCTGTGTGATTTCTGAAATATATTTTCCCTGATGATGAATTTTCAGAATGGCATTCTTAATTTCGTCTTCTTCGCTAAGTTTACTCAGAAAACCATTGGCACCCGCCTGAATGTATTTTACAGATTGAGTATTTTCGTCTACTCCTGAGAAAACAAGAATTTTAATTTCAGGTTTCAGCTGTTTTATTTGCGATAAAATAGTAAGACTGTTTCCATCCGGAAAAATAGCATCGATGACTAGAATATCAATAGACTGAGCTTCGGTAATCTCCAAAACTTTATTTAAAGTTGATGCATGAAAAATTTCACCATCAAACTCCAATTCTTCAATCAGAAATTCTACTCCCTGTCTTATAAGGCTGTGATCGTCTGCAAGCAGAAAATTGATGCTTTTAGAATCTAAACTATTCATTGATTAAGATTAAGATTAATGGTAAAACTTACTATTGTCCCAACATTCTTTTCACTGTCTACACTGATATTTCCCGAGTAAAGTTCCACGATTTCTTTGCAAAGACTTAAACCAAGACCTGCACCAAGATTTTCGACATCTTCAGATAAAACACCCTGATAATAAGGTTCAAATATTTTCTCAAGATCAGATTTAGAAATTCCAGTACCAGTATCACTGATTTTTGTTGACAATGAAACTGTATTATCATCTATTTTATCTGCTTTTGTTATCACCGAAATCTGACCGTTCTCTGTAAATTTATTAGCATTACCAAGAATATTCATAAAAACCTGATTAATCTTGGTGTTATCGGAATACACTTCAATGGAAGGATCGATATTTTCGTTAACTACAAATTTATTGTTTCTTGTTTCTATATAAGGTTCAATGGAATTAAATATTGAAGTGAGCTCATTTTTAAGATTAAAAACTACTGGGACAAGCTTATTTTCCACATGCTGGTTTTTGGTATATTCCAGAATTTGATTGGCCTGCATTAAGAGTGTATTGTTTGTAAAGCTGATTGATTTCAAATATTCTTTAATACTTTCATCAGATGTTTTTTTATTGATTTTTCTGATAAAAATACCGATGATTTTCAATGGAGATCTCAGTTCATGACTCAGCATTCCAAGAATTCTGTTTTTAAAATTCAGGTTTTCCTTTATCTGTTTGTTGGCATCATTCAGTCTCCATTCATAGATAAATGCCATTCTTGTAAAATACATAATAAGTACAGAAACAATGAACATCAAAATCATTGCTCCAAAAACAAGATACGTTCTGATCTTATTGCTGTCTGAATTGAGTTTGGCATATTCTTTTTCAAGATCTTTTTTAGAATCTTTGATGGCAAATTCGTAAATATTCATCACTCCGTTACTGTAAGCGAGAAGATTATTAAATATGGTATAAAATTTTCCACTGTTGTTTTCCCTTTCGACTACATTTACCTGTATTTTTTTTACCTGTCCGGAATAATGATTCTGCACGAGATTCATAATACTGTCCATATCCGCTTTTATTGCCGATGCTTCAGGAACTTTGCCTTGTTTCACAGTAATAACCGTACTTTCTTTACGCACAGTTTCTTTGCCAGAAATCGCATCTCCTAAACGACCAAATAAACCTTTTTTCTTCACGGTATCTGAATACGTTTTGGTTTCTATATTAAAATCGTATTTGTCCAAATTGTAATCTACATCGAGTTTTTTAATCTGAGGAAAAGCAGTCGGAGCTTTAAAACCGGAATTTGTCGAATAATTGTATGTTGAATCGATAAGCAGCTTCAGATTTTTACTGTCTAAAGAATCTTTTTTTTGTGATGATAAAATATTTTTAAGCTTAGGATATTTAGATTCATATTGATTAATACTTTCTAAATTTTCGCCAAGCTTATCCAAAGACTGAAAATAAGATTGCAGATTTTTTTCATCAGAGCCGGTAAGATATTTCTGGAGGAAATTTTGTGCATTTAAAAGCTCTTTTCTGGAATTATCAGTAAGATTTTCCAGAGAATGAATTTCTTTCAGCTGGTTTTCTATAAAAGCTATATTTTTTCTATTGATAAACTCATTATAAAAAAAACCGGCTAAAATAAGCTGTATCAATAAAATGCAAAAGATAAGTGAATAATGAACAATTTTTCTTGACTTAAAATTCAATGATTTTATGCGATCATCCTTTGGTTTCGTATTCATGTATTAAAAGCTTTTCTTTATAATCTGCCGAGATCAAAAACTCCCAAAAACAGGCTACAAAATTAAACATTCTTCTAAAAACATCACTACCTTTAGATAAACAAACAGGTTTTAGCATGAAAAGAGACCGTATATCTCAATCTCTACGTAAGCATATTATTTACTCAAACATTTTGAGGCAAAACCCGCTCTAAAACTTTCAGGGTGTGTGTGATTTTATAAAGTTAATAAAAAAATCCTGTGAAATACTCACAGGATCTGAATTTATTTTAAACTTAATCTATAAAGTTTTAAACTGCTCTAAAGTTCTGATATCATTCTCGAAAAACATCCTGATGTCGCTCATTTGGTAAAGAAGCATGACGATTCTTTCTATCCCCATTCCGAATGCATAACCTGAATATTTTTCAGAATCAATATTTACATTTTTCAGAACTGCAGGATCTACCATTCCGCAACCCATAATTTCCAGCCAGCCGGTTCCTTTTGTAATTCTGTAATCTGTTTCAGAATTCAGTCCCCAATACACATCAATTTCTGCGCTTGGTTCTGTAAAAGGGAAATAAGAAGGTCTCAATCTGATTTTCGACTTTCCGAAAAGCTCTGTGGTAAAAAACTGAATGGTCTGCTTCAGATCTGCAAAACTTACGTTTTCATCAATATATAAACCTTCAATCTGATGGAAAATACAGTGCGAACGAGAAGAAACAGCTTCATTTCTGAAAACTCTTCCCGGAGACAAAATTCTGATCGGCGGCTCATTTTCTTCCATATAACGAATCTGCACTGAAGAAGTATGCGTTCTCAGTAAAATATCAGGATTCTGCTCAATAAAGAAAGTATCCTGCATATCTCTTGCCGGATGATATTCAGGAAGATTTAATGCTGTAAAATTATGCCAGTCATCTTCAATTTCAGGCCCGTCTGCAACAGCAAAACCAATTGATTTGAAAATCTCAATAATTCTGTTTTTCACTAAATTGATCGGATGTCTCGAACCCAAATCCAATGGAAATGCAGGTCTTGTAAGATCTTCTTTTTCTAAGATAATAGAAGAAGCGGAAGCATTTTTTAAATCCTCCAGCTTTGTATTTACTGCCTGTTTAAGAGTATTGATCTTTTGCCCAAAATCTTTCTTCTGGTCATTCGGAACTTCTTTAAACTTTTCAAAAAAATCGTTCAGAATTCCTTTTTTACCATTATACCTGATTCGGAAGTTTTCTATTTCCTCTTTACTTGATGTACTGAAGTTATTAACCTCAACAAGCAATTCTTCTATCTTTTCTATCATTGTTTTACCCTTTCAAAAAAATGTATTTGCAAAAATACGGTTTTCAGATTAAAAATCTGTTCCAAATTATCATAAAAAAATCTGCTTCGGCTGAAACAGATTCTGTATTTAATATTTAAAATTGTTTTAATTATAATCTAAAATTGTTGCCACAACACAGATGGTAACGGTAAAAGTGTTTATACCAAGAATCAGAAGATATTCATTCTTTCTTCTGACCACATTAATCAGACTGTAAAAAAATGCAAAAATGACAAAAAGCATTGATGGAATAGTAAGCAATTCTCCCAAAATCTGAATCGCCTGATTGCTATAAGAAAAATAGTAAACAACCTGAAGACTTAGCAAAAATATCATGCAGGCAAGACTGATAATTAATAGAGCTTTACTCATCAGATTTTTTGAAACTATTTCTTCTCTAAAGCTTTCACTCTAATCTGAAGCGTCACTTCATTTTTTATAACTCCATTAGCAGCTGGAGACTGAAATTTCACCCCGAATTCTTCTCTCATAATGTCTTTTGGCTCTGTAGAAATGCTTACCACCCCTTCATTTATTGCAACATTTGCTTTAAACTGGGTTGGTTTTGTAATCCCTTTTACCGTCAGATTTCCGTCTAAAACAGTATTATAATCACCTTCAGCAGCCGGACTTACCTTTGTAATTTCATAAGAAGCCGTTGGAAATTTTTCCACTTCAAAAAAATCGGCACTTTTAAGATGACCATTCAATTTTTCAAGATCTTCTTTTTTATCTTTTAAATCTTCAGAAGTCAGAGAAGCCATATCTGCTACAAATTTTCCGCTTTCAAGCTTTCCGTCTTTCACCGTAACATCACCGCTTTCAAACTTTATCGTTCCGAAATGACTTGTATTTTCAGATTTGAAAATTTTATATCCTTTCCATTCTACATTACTGTTTAAAGTATCCAGTACAAACTTAGCACCGTCTTTTGTAGTCGTTACTTCATTACCTTCACTGATTACAGGTTTTTCTTTAGAACACGAAACAATTACCAATGAAGTAAAAAAAGCAGGTATTGCGAGAGAGAATAATATTCTTTTCATTTTTATTCGAATTTTACAAGGCTAAATTACTAAAAATATGCCAGTCTTCTTTTAAAACCCTTATTTTTGCACTATGCTATTAGAGATAAACAACTTATACTTTTCTCATTCTCAGGAAAAACCACTTTTTCAAAACCTCAATCTGAAACTGGATGAAGGTAAAATCATTGCTTTGGCTGGTGAAAGTGGATGTGGGAAATCAACGTTATTGAGTCTCATCTACGGATTGCTCGATTGGGATCAAGGTGAAATTATTTTCGACAGCAGAAAACTGATGGGGCCAAAAGGGAATCTCGTTCCCGGCGAACCCGACATGAAATTTGTTGCCCAGAATTTCGATCTGATGCCTTATGCCACTGTTGCAGACAACGTAGGGAAATTTATTTCTAATATCAATTTAGCCAAGAAAAAAGAAAAGGTTTTAGAACTTCTGGATGTAGTAGGTTTGGTTGAATTTGCCAATGTCTTACCAAAATATCTAAGCGGCGGACAACAGCAGAGAGTGGCCATAGCAAGAGCACTTTCTGTTCTTCCGAAATTACTTTTACTGGATGAACCTTTCAGCAATCTTGATTTTGCAAGAAAAATTGAACTTCGTGAGAAACTTTTCCGATATGTAAAAGAAAATAACATCTCCTTGGTGATTTCGACTCACGAATTACAGGACATCATTCCGTGGACTGACCAGATTATTGTTCTTCAAAGCGGAAGACTCATTCAGAATGACACGGCCGAAGAGACATACAAGAACCCTTACAATCCTTACGTGGCAAAACTTTTCGGAGAAGTAAATATTTTTACGGAATTGGAAATTTCAGAATTGGAAATTTCAAGGTTTTATTATTATCCGCATCAGATCAGAGTTTCTGAAAATGGTTTTGAGGCTGAAGTTTTAGAAAGCAGGTTTGCAGGAAATCATTACTGGAACAAGATCAGATTTAAAAATAAAGAAATTGTGATGTTTTCCAGTTATCAGCTTCAGAATTCTATTCAAATAAATTTCGAATAAGACTTTTACAATTTAAAGTCCAATTAAATAAATAACCCACACACTTAATGTTAGTATGTGGATTATTTTCAATGAATTAGCAAAATCTAATCAGAATATTTTTCTATTTTTGTAAGACAACAGCATAAGGAAATTTTTGGTTAATTCTCTTTCTGCCTTCCGGACCGACATTAGCAATCAGCAATCAGGTCTTCGAAAGATTACTCTGTCCAACTCTTTCCTTTTTTTATGCCTTCTTCACAAATTCAGACTTTAGAGCCATGGATCCAAAACCATCAATTTTACAATCAATATTATGATCGCTGTCTGGTCTTAAACGGATATTTTTAACTTTTGTTCCTGCCTTTACCGGTTTTGGAGCTCCTTTTACAGGAAGATCTTTGATAACCACTACAGAATCACCATCTTTTAGTTCATTCCCATTTGAATCCAAAATCTTTTCAGAGTCATCACTTTCTGCAGGATTCCACTCATTGAAACACTGAGAACAAACCATCAAACCGTCTTGCTCATACGTAAATTCGGAACTACATTTCGGACAAATTACTACGTCGCTCATTTTTTATTAATTTTTGCAAAGGTAGTATTTTGGGCGGGAAGATGGAAGTTTCGCTCCTCCGGAGCTCTGCTTTTCCATTTGCTGCAATTCTCTACAAAGGTTTCGCTCCTACGGAGCTGCACTTCGCAATCATTTACTTTACCAATCTTTACTCCTTCGAAACAGGGATTTCAAATTTTGAATTTTAAATTTTGAATTTTGAATTTCAAAACCTCAAACTTAAAACTTTGAACCTTAAACTAATTTCGTATTTTTGCAGATTCAAACAGCTTACAGCAATTTATGGAATTAATTCACAGAAACCTGGCAATCGGTATTCACGATGCTCTTCAGGAAACATTTTTCGAAAAAAATAAATACGCAGACAAAGTAATCGAAAGACTTTTGAAAGCCAACAGAAAATGGGGAAGCCAGGACAGAGCCGTAGTTTCTGAGATTTTCTATAACATTATCCGTTGGAAAAAACGTCTTGAATACTATATGGGTGAAGGCGTAAAACCCAATAATATCTACAAACTGATTCTTGCCTATTTACTTTGGAGCAAAACCAATTATAAAAAATTTGAAGAATTTGACGGAATTAAAATCGCCGATATTCTTACAAAACTTAAAAAAGGAACCGTTCCCACAAAAGCAATCGAGCATTCTATCCCTGAATGGCTTGCCGAAACTTTAGAAAAAGAATTGGGGGCAAAATGGGAAAAAGAGATGATTTCGTTGAACGAGCAAGCTCCAACTGTACTGAGAGCCAACTCCCTAAGAACTACAACAAAAGAATTGATTTCTGATCTTGCAGATGAAAATGTGGTTTCTTACCCCATCAGAAATTACCCTGATGCGGTACAGCTTGAGGAAAAGAAAAATGTATTTCTTACAACTGCTTTCAAAGAAGGTTTGTTTGAAGTTCAGGATGCGTCATCCCAAAAAATCGGTTATTTCCTTGATGTAAAAGAAGGGCAAAGAGTTGTTGATGCTTGCGCAGGAGCGGGTGGAAAAACACTTCATTTAGCTGCTTTAATGCAAAATAAAGGTCAGATTATCGCTTTGGATATTTTTGAATGGAAATTGGCAGAACTAAAACGCCGCGCAAAAAGAGCCGGAGCTCATAATATTGAAACAAGAGTAATTTCTGATACGAAAGTAATCAAGCGTCTTCACGATAAGGTAGACAGACTTCTGATTGATGCGCCATGTTCAGGTTTAGGAGTTTTAAAGAGAAATCCGGACAGCAAGTGGAAAATCGATCAGGATTTCATCGACCGAATTAAAAAAGAGCAGCAGCAAATCATTCAGGATTATTCTAAAATGCTTAAAGTTGGTGGTAAAATGGTCTATGCAACGTGTTCTATTCTGCCTTCTGAAAATAATAAGCAGGTTGAAGAATTCATTACAAACAATCCTAATTATAAAATGATCAAAGACGAAAAAGTAATGCCGAGTGAAGGCTATGACGGTTTCTACATGGCTTTGATTGAAAGATTATCTTAAAATAATTTTTAGAATATTACACATAAACTACTCTATTTTTTGGAGTAGTTTTTTGTTGATTTTATAAATGTAAATCACATCACTTCGGAATGGAATTATTACAATTTTATTTGATATTTTATCTTTATTCAGTCTAAAAGGATAAAAATCACTAATGTTTTCATCCAGTTTCTGTGAAGAAGTATTTTCTTCTCTTCCATCAAAATAGGTAAAACAATCAGAATCATGAAAAACAATAAAGAAATCATTCCAAGTATTTTCAATGTAATATTTAAAATCTTTTGTCGTAAATTTTTCAGTTTCAAGCTTAAAATAGTTTCCATTATTTGGCGGAACATCATTAAATCCAAACACAAACTCTCCGTCCTTCCATGAGATTTTTGTTTTTGAAAAACCATTATTCAATAATTCTACTTCAGTCTTAATTATTTCATTAACTAAATCTGATTGCTTTCGAGTAATTTTCCTGATAAAATCATCAGAATTAGCAAGAACAGTAATTTGATTATCATCATTATAAAAGTAATTTACAGGAATTAATGACTTATTTAGCTTTTTCTTATTTTTAATAGCATATTCAACCATTTTCAGAACATCTTCGATTGCTACTTTTAAACTTTGTAATCTTATTGCTACTCCACTTCCCCCTTTCGTTTTTTCATAACCTTCGCCAAGTTTCAAAAGTTTGTAATTAGCATCATTCTGTTCAATAATGAATAAATTACTTTTATTTGGATACATAATGGTTTTTCTCTCAAGCATGATAGTATCTTTAAAACCAAGTTTATCCGCTATTTGCTTTGATAACTTTCCTAAAACTTCCATTTTCAACTCTTCTGCAGATACAGTTTTATCGCCAAAATTAAATTCAGAAATATAGAGTGTTTTTACATTTCCATAGTTTTGAATTTTTACTTTGGTTTTATGAGCAGTACAATAATTCGAAAAAAATA
The DNA here is from genome assembly GCF_001693475.1 of Chryseobacterium sp. CBo1. Lineage (NCBI taxonomy): Bacteria > Pseudomonadati > Bacteroidota > Flavobacteriia > Flavobacteriales > Weeksellaceae > Chryseobacterium > Chryseobacterium sp. CBo1. The sequence goes on along the minus strand of NZ_MAUH01000067.1, from coordinate 158,136 downwards.
AAAATATAATGAAAGAGAAAAAAGGTTTCATGTTTTTAGTTTAAACAGTAAACGTAATTCTAAAAGTAATATTTTAAATCTAAACTGTTGTAAAGAGATTTGACAAATTATCAACTATCAATTACCTTTGTAAAAACCATCAATTCATTATGTTTAAATCTATTTTAGTTAGTTTTTTTATTTGTTTATCTATTTTCGGTTTTTCTCAGACTTATGAGATTCAGTATGAAAGTTCATACAACGGAAAAGTTCAGCCCAACCAAAATCCTGTGATTGTTTGGGTAAATGAGAATGAAAACTTTATTTTAAACACAAAAATCAAAGAACAGAAAAGCGATTATCCTTTTGAAATCAGCAAAATAGAAAAACCTTCGAACACCATTGTTTCTTATGCATTTCTAAAACAAAATGAAGCTATTTCCACTTCAGATAAAGAATCAATTGCGAAACAGGAATTTGAGTTAACTACTGAGACCAAAAAGATTTTAGGCTACAATTGTAAAAAAGCGGTCACAAAAATCAATTCAAATACGATTGAAGTCTGGTACACCAATGATTTAAAACTAAAAGGCGGACCATCAAGTTTAGGGCAAAACTTAGGTTTGGTTTTACAGATTGAAAGAAACGGAAATTCGGCAACAACAGCGATTTCTGTTAAAAAAATTAAGAAAACTGGAATCGATAAAATCATCAATCAAACCATTCCTGCAACGGATTTACTAAGCTACAGAGATTTACTTTGGAAAAGCAAATTTACAACATTAAAAGTTTTCGAAAATGAAATCATCAATTTTTCAGACCAGTCTAAATCTGATGAAAACATAAAAAGATTTGCCAACGGAACGATTATTCTAAAAAAGATCAAATTTCCCAAGATTTCCCAAGGTGAAAATATCTTCGTGGAATTAAAACAACAATCAAACGGCGATGCTTACGACAGAACGGGAACTGTATTTTTTATTCCTGAAGAAAAATCACAGACGTTTTTTGATGGTCTTGAAAAAGGAGCAAAAACACTTCCTCTTTACGAAAACGGAAACGGAAAACAGTATTACGGCGTTGTTTCTACCCAAAATTATCAGCCGACTGTCGAACTGATGAGATTTTTTACCGCTTTCGGAATCAATAAGTTTAATCATATCGAACTGAAAGACAAAACGTGGCAAACTGTAAGTCCGTTTCGTCAGGATATTACAGAGTTAAAACCCTCGCTTTCAGAAAAAGAAATCTGGATTGGAACTTTCATTGGAAATTATGATAAAGGCGGCCACAAAGTAAGTTTAGACATTACCATTCACAACAGCGAGCAAATCGTTAATAAAAACAATAAAGTCATTCCGCTTTTCAACACCACCAATATCATGGAAATGGCGGGACAGGATTATGCGACAATGTTTAATAATGACAAAGGACTTTTTGTGGAATTTAATTTAGATAAAGATCTAAGAAATGCTCAGTTGAGATACATCACAACCGGACACGGTGGTTGGGAAAACGGAGATGAATTTATCCCGAAAGCGAATTCAATTTTTGTAGACGGAAAATTATCATTCTCATTTACCCCTTGGAGAACCGAATGTGGTTCTTACCGATTATTTAATCCTGCTTCAGGAAATTTTGCAGACGGACTTTCTTCTTCAGATCTGAGCCGTTCAAACTGGTGTCCGGGAACGGTTACAAACCCTAACTTAATTTCACTGGGTGATTTAAAAGCCGGAAAACATACCGTTCAGGTTAAAATTCCGCAAGGAGAACCGGAAGGAACAAGCTTTAGCGCATGGAATATTTCAGGAACTTTATTGGGTATAGAATAAACAAAACCTCCTTACAATATTATTGCAAGGAGGTAAAAACACAAATGATGAAAAAAAATTATTTCGAGCCACAAAGTAAGGGAAAATATTTGAAAAATTTATTAACATAGAATAAGATTTATTTAATTTTTTTTTCATAAAGAAGCATTAAATTTTCAAAAAAAGGAAAAATTTTCCGAATCTGAGATAGAAAGATGAATTAATATCCACAATTTTAATTTAAACAAATTATTTAACGAAAAATATAAACAATTTGCAAATTTTAATTGTAAAAAATAAACATGATCTTTAGTTTTGCTATCAAATAATATAACATGTGCGGAATCGTATGCTTATTTGACGCAAAGCAGTCAACCGAAATACTAAGACCTCAGGTTTTAGAAATGTCTAAAAAAATCCGTCATCGCGGACCAGACTGGAGCGGAGTTTTTCAGAATGAAAAAGTACTTTTTTCTCACGAAAGATTAGCCATTGTAGATCCTACTTCGGGAAAACAACCTTTATTTTCTAAAGACGGGAAAATTGTTCTTGCCGTGAACGGAGAAATTTACAATCACAGAGAACTCAAAACAGAATTTCCGGATTACGAGTTTCAGACAAAATCTGATTGTGAAGTCATTCTTGCTCTTTACGAAAAATACGGAAAGAATTTTATTGAAAAACTAAACGGAATCTTCGCTTTTGCACTATATGATATTGAAAAAAATATTTATCTTATTGCCAGAGATCACATGGGAATCTGTCCTCTTTATCAGGGTTGGGACAGAGAAGGAAATTATTATGTAGCTTCTGAACTGAAAGCTTTGGAGGGGATTTGTAAGAAAATCGAAACTTTTCTACCCGGACATTATTTATATAACATAGAAGGACACGAACTCCAGCAATGGTATAAAAGAGATTGGGAAGATTTTGACGCAGTAAAAGATAATATTACTGATATTCAAAAGATCAGGAAAAGTCTGGAAGATGCTGTTCACAGACAATTGATGAGTGATGTTCCTTACGGAGTTTTGCTTTCGGGAGGTCTGGATTCTTCGATTATTTCTGCAGTTACCGCAAAATTTGCAAGACAAAGAATTGAAAGCGGTGATACTCAAGAAGCTTGGTATCCGAGGTTGCACAGTTTCGCTGTCGGATTGGTAGGTTCACCAGATTTGGTTGCGGCTAAGAAAGCTGCAGAGCACATCGGCTCAGTTCATCACGAGGTAAACTTTACCGTTCAGGAAGGTTTAGATGCGATCCGTGATGTGATTTATCATCTGGAAACTTATGATGTAACCACGATTCGTGCTTCTACACCGATGTATCTTTTGGCAAGAGTCATAAAATCGATGGGAATTAAAATGGTACTTTCCGGAGAAGGCTCAGATGAATTGTTTGGTGGATATTTGTACTTCCACAAAGCTCCTAATGCCAAAGAGTTTCATGATGAAACGGTAAGAAAACTTGGGAAACTTCATTTATATGATTGTTTAAGAGCCAATAAAGCTTTAATGAGCTGGGGAATTGAAGGAAGAGTTCCGTTTTTGGATAAAGAATTTATGGATGTGGCGATGAATGTAAATCCTGAAGATAAAATGATCCGCAAAGAAGAAGGAAAAATTGAAAAATGGGTTTTAAGAAAAGCTTTTGAAGATCTTTTACCGGAATCAATCGCATGGAGACAAAAAGAGCAGTTTTCTGACGGAGTTGGTTATTCATGGATTGATACACTGAAAGATATTGCCGAAAAATATGTCAGTGATGAGATGATGGCGAATGCGAAATTCAGATTTCCAGTAAACACTCCGCAAAATAAAGAAGAATACCGTTACAGAACGATTTTCGAAGAGCATTTTCCAAGCGAAACAGCTGCTGCAACCGTTCCCTCGGTTCCGTCAGTTGCCTGTTCTACTCCGATTGCGTTAGAATGGGATGAAGCATTCAAAAAGATGAACGATCCGAGCGGAAGAGCGGTGAAAGTACACGAAACATCATATTAAGTCAACAAATTTTATCAATCCTGTATCTCTACAGGATTTTTTGTTGAATAAAATCAATAAATTTTAGATATTTTAACTTACAATTAAACTTATTATCTAATAAATAATTATATTTGGAAAATAAAAAAAATCTCTGCTGTAAAATGAAAAGAACTGTCTCTATTTTTTTTGCTTTACTATGTACGACAAGCTTAGCTTTTGCACAAGGTAAATACGGAAAATATCTTAATTCAAAAAAACTTGCTTTAGCTTATAAAACTGTAAAACCTGCTGAAAAAGACGATTACTATCAACAATATTATTGGTTGGTAAAAGCAGAACAGCTAAAAACTTATCCTCACCTTGCTGATATTAAACCTGTTGTTTTATACAATTTCGTAAAAAAAGTAAATCCTCAGAATCCTACTAAAAAACTGGATGACAGAGGTAAAGAGCTTAGAAAAACAGCAGAATTATCCTTAGACCAATATTTCAAGAATAAAAACTTCCAGAATAATCAGGTTTTGTTATTAAATCTTGAAACGTATGTAGATCCTTCTCAGGGAGAGTATTTCACAAAAGTTGATGCTGAAAAAATCAAGCAGTTGGTTCCTAAAGAATTCTACGGCTTTACTTCTTTAAATAAAAAGACGCACGAAGAAATCAACTATTATCTTTGGGTTGATAAAAAGAATGATAAATTCAAAATCGTTGACGTGATCCCGAATGAAAAAGAGAATGCTAAATTCTATGCATCTGTGAAGCAATATCTTCCAAAGTATAAGTTTGAGAAAAAATTTATGCCGACTGTAAAAAAAGGAACGAAGGCTGATAAAACAGATAAAGATTTCTTCTACATCATGCCATTCGAACAGAACAAAGATAACATCGAATACAAAACAGATGATTTTGAAACATTCACATTGAGCCAGGTAAAAAGAGAAGGTGAAGCATGGATTGGAGTAGAAAAACCAAGAAAATAAGTTAAAATCTTATAAAATAGAAGCCCTGAAAGTTGATTTCAGGGCTTTTTATTTATTTTAGCATTAAACAAAATTCACTGCACTATGAAATTAAGCTTTAGTTTATTATCTCTTTTTGTCATTTCGGCAATTTCCGCACAATCTTACAAAGCAGTTTATGATTTCGGGTGGAAACCTCAGAAAAATTCTGCCGAATTTCTGCACGAAGATTTTGCTTTGATACTGAATGAAAATAAAACGTCTGAATTTTTGTCTTATATTAAATTTAAAAATGATTCCACAAAAACTGCAACCGTAAAAGACTTTAAAAAAATAGGGCAAGGCAGCATTTCTTTTAATTATAAATATGGCGAATCTAAATTCAACGAAATCATTACAAAAAACTATGGCAGTAATGAAATCTTATTTGAAAAACAGCTTCATGATAAGATTTTCATCATCAATAATTCATGCAAAATAAATTGGAAAATCAGTTCGGAGAAAGATAAATTCTTAAGTTATCCTATACAAAAAGCAACGACAGAGTTTGGCGGAAGAAAATGGATTGCATGGTTCACAACAGAAATTCCTGTACAAGATGGTCCGTACAAATTTTATGGTTTGCCCGGTTTAATTTTAAAAATAAATGATTCCGAAAATGAATTTATTTATGAATTGAAATCAATAAAAAAAGAAATCAATGATATTTCTGAAAGAAATTTTATGAGTCAGAACATCATTAAAACGACTCCTGAAAAATATCAAAAAATCTGGGATGACTACAAAAATGAGCCTTCATCTATTTTCAACTATCAAGCTCCGGCAAGCAATGACGGCTGGAATGCAGCATACACGATCGGAGGAGGAGATCCAAACGACAAGAAATACAGGGAAAGTTATGATAAAAAGGTTAAAGAATTTTTAAAGAGCTTTGAAAATCCGATTGAGCTGAAAAATACATGCCTGTAATTTTTAATTCGGATACAAGTAGGCAACAAATCTTGTTTAGGCTACATATTTTTACCTTTTAATCTTAACATTTGACCATTAAGAAATTTAAATGATTAAGATGAATTAAGCACATATCAAAGATATTTTTAAGCATTGCGCTTACTATTTGACAAGGTCAAATTCTTAACAATTCTTTTCTATGAAACTTTATATTTCTTAATGGTTAAAAAATCTTTACTGATTCGCCATCGTCACATAAATAATTCTTCCGCCTTCTTCATTGGAAAGCAGTATTTTTTTGCCTTCAGTCAGCTCCACCATTGAATTGGGCGGAACTTCTTTTTGCTCGGTTAAATCTTTCATGCTTGTCAAAGTCTGATTCACCAGAACCCATTTATCCTGATAAAAAGTAAAATATCCGACCGGTTTTTTATCTTCTGCGGTCAGACTTTCATTCCGAATTACTTTTCTTGAAACATGCCATTTAAACAAATACTGATTGTGATAAACCATCAATCGGTGGTTTTCCGGCTTCCAAACTTCATCATCATATTTAAAATACAAATCGAGAACGGGTAAAGTTCCTTTGTGGGAAGTTCCACAGAACGGACATCTCGGCGTTTGAGTATTGTCGAAAACATACCATTTTTCGTTGCACTCAGGATTTTGGCAAGGCTGAATTAAATCGACTGTTTTCAACAAAGCAGTTTCCCATTCGGTCGCCAAAGGTCTTTTAATCGGATCATGAAGTCCGTCAATAAAAGCTTTTTTAAACAATTCGGATAAATAAGGACCTGTAACGGTGTAAGGAATTTTATTGGGATCACCCCAGAAAGAATCCCATTTTTTAAGATATTCCGTTCTTACTTTATTGCTGGAATCTGTCGGATGTTCTACAAACAGAGCTTTTTCGCCCATTGAAATGATTTCGTCTTTTTCAGAATCCAAATCCCAGATTTTACCGCCTCTCAAAGGATGGCGCCGTAGAAGATACATATAAATAAGAATCGCCAAAGCATGAAGATCGGTTTTCTGATTCGGAAGCTGTCTTCCCGGATCATGCAGATGCAAATGTTTTGTTTTTAAAACTTCCGGAGCAATGAAATCTGCAGTTCCAATCACTTCAGGCGGAAATAATTTCGGAACAACCAATCCGTCAATATCAATAATACAAGCCGATTTTGTCACCGGATCTACCAGAATATTATTATATGAAAGATCTGAATGCGCCAAACCCATCTGATGCAGTTTTTTGATTCCTCGTGTAATGTTAATAGCAATCTGAAAATAACTTAACCAATCACCTAATTCTGATTTGTCTAAACGAAGCGGGTAATGTTGATTTCTGAACATCGGAGCCGTAAACCACTTCCCTACTTTATCTCCACCCGCAATATTATCTGAACCAAAATATCCTTTGGCAAAAAAGAATTTCTGATGATAAACAGGAACCACGATCCCTGTCAGATTATTTTTCTGAACAATATCATAAGGCCATCTGAAAACCTCATCCAGATAATATTCTGAAGCATTTCCGTTTTGAATATTCACCAAATAAGTAGAAACAATTCTTTGAATTCTTTCCTTTTGTTCATTTTCCAATGGTGTTCTATAAAAAGCCACCACGTATTTTCTGTCCGGCGAAAAATAAACATCTTTTACGCCACCTTTTACAGGGTTTTCATCTACATATTCATACGATTTTGAAGTATCTAAAATCGAGGAAACGGTGGTTGTTTTTTTCATTTGAGAATTAATACTTATAAAAACTATTGAACAGCATGTGGTTGATATTTTAGATTTTTCAGTTTTTCAAGACCGATTAAATCACAATCAAATCTATGATCTATTAAATCAATAAAATTAAACCATACATCAAACTGATAACTATATTCTGACCTTAAAAATTTACTACCTTGAAAAGTACCAAAAATATTTATTTTATATATTCTTGATTCATTAGGTTTTAAAACTATTGTTTTATCTTGTTTAAAGAAATCAATATCTGCAGTCCCAACATCTTTAGGTAATAAATTACCATTAGAATCAACATAAAATATATTTTCTAACTGAGCTTTATAATCATGAAAACTTTTTAAAACTTTTACCTTTTTAGTACTTAAATTAGTAACAGAAAAAGAAATTTCACCTTTCTCTTGAACATCTGAAAGGTCATAATTTATTTTAAGTTTACATTTATCATTCTGAGCCGAAACAAAAAATGAAAAGATAAAAAAGTAAAAAAATATGAGTTTAAATCTCATGTGGAATTAACTTTAAAGTTAATAAATCACTGCCAAAGTTCTGTCATCATGATTTCCTTTGCTCCAGAAATCCATCCAGGAAAGAAGTTGTCCGTCGATTTGTTCGTCATCTTGAAAATCAACTTTCAACTCATCTTCATTATGACCATTTAAATCATCAAAAAAAGTTTTCCAGCTTTCGATATCTTCTAATTTGTTTTCGGTAATAAATTTCGGATCGTAAATTCCGTCGGTCATTAAAACCAGTTTAGAAAAATCTTTAGCATGAGTTATTCTGAAACGTGAAGAAATATTTTCGTCAAAAATTTCACTCATCGTAATGAAACGGGTTCCCCCGCCGAATTCACCAACATCCATTGTATTCAGCAACTGTACATCAGAGAAATCTTCATTGATCAGATTAATCGGACAATCACCAACACCAAAACTTAAAATTACATATCCAAAGTCAAACTTTTTAAGCAAAGCAAAAATTAAAGTGGAATGAAAATCTTTTAAGGTGACAAAATGATCATCTGCCTGTTCTTTTAAAAATTTAAAAGTGTTAGAAACACCTTCATATAAAAGTTTAATGATATTTTGTTTTGCCTCCGAATCTTCTTTTTCAGAATTGAAAATCTCGTTAATATGAACATCCAATTCGGCTAAAACTTCTACCTTTTTAAAATAATTATTGATTGATTGTGTTGCCAATTCGGAGCCGTACCTTGCCAATTGCGCCGAACCCGCGCCATCTGAAACCGAAATAATATTCCATGAATTCGGTAATTCTTTTACGGCAAAATCATCATCTCTGAATTTTCCTTCATGTGCATGAGAGCGACCTCGTTTTGAAGCCACCACAATCTTTTTATCTGAAAAATTTCCTTTGAATTTCACTTCATCCGCTTTATGAAAAGGCGCTTCTTCATCAGACGGAATATTCTTCCATAAATCTTTTGGATCGGCATTGACGAAAAGCTGTGCTTTTTTAAACTCAACATTTTCCTGATCATGAACATGAAAAAATTCAATCTTCAGATCGTAGGTATCACTTTCGGAAGGAATTCCTTTAATCGCATTTTCTTCAAAACTTAAACCTGCCAAATCCAACCCTGAAACATCTTTAATTCTGATGTTCGGAAACTGTTCCATCGGAAAAACAAACTCATATTTTTTCTTGGAATTTGCATTAATAATCGGAAAAAATGCATCGGCAAATTCTTCTCTTTCTTTATAAATAATTGCTTCGTGCATAATTTTTTTCTGAGCTTCTATAATCTGCTGTAGACTGTTCTGAATTTCCGTCTGCGTCAACAGTTTTGAAACCACTTTATCCGTGATTTTACCATCATAGATATTATGATTTTTCAAAATCTGCCTGATTGTGTTTTCCATTTAGCCTAAAGTTCGGTTGATGTCAAAACCTTCATTGCTGAATCCGTAATAATCTGAAGTTCCGCACCAAGGGCATTCGTTGTAACCTTCACCTTTCAAGCAATGAATTCCACCGCATGAACAGGTTGCTAAAGCAATCGGATTGGCACAATGCGGACAAGACGGATTTCCGTGCAACTCTTCCACCGAAATTTTCTGAAAACTTTTCTGAGCCGAAGAAAGTCGGTAATAGGAAGAATCATCAATTCTGTAAGTTCCTTCAAGTCGGTAATATCGGGTTTGCATTCCAGCAATTCCGGAGTCGGCGAAAGCTTTTTTATATTTAATTAAATACGATTTTTTTGATTCTGAACATTTTCCGTTCAACACCACAAAATTATTGTCAGGAAACCATTGCTGAGCTTCAGGATCAATTTTTTCTAAAATACTATGATCAATTTTAGATAAATTAATACCATCCTTATTGGCTTCCGTCACGCTCTGACTCGTCGTTTTAATGGAATCGGTCACCCATTTGAAAAACTCTTTGTAAGAATTTTCCGAATGGTTATTAAACAACAAAACATTATCTGAAAGTGAACCCAACAGTTTATAATTTGTATTATCACCAATCGATATTGCAATTGTGTTTGATTTTCCGTGGTATTGGGTCGTCCATTTTTCAATAGCTTTGTGGGCATCATCAGTCGGAACGCCGTCTGTAAAAAGAAAAACAAGAGGTTTCCAGTCGCCTTTTCTGTCGTAAGTTGTTTTTACAATATCTTTATCAATGCATTCCATTACTTTGAAAAGACCTTTTGCCAGAGAAGTTCCGCTTCCGACAGGAATTTTTGGAGGATAGAACGAAATAATATCCTGCAACGGCGTAATCACTTCTGCTTCTCCCGCAAAACCAATTACCGAAATCCACACTGTTTCTAAGGAGTACGGATCTTTTTTTAACTCACGAACGATGGTAGAAATACCTTCCTGAACCTGGTCAATCGGTTCACCGATCATCGATTCGGAAATATCTACCAGAAAATAAATGGGAAGTCTTCTCATAATTTAGACTTAAATTATTTCATTTGAATTTTTAACACAAAGAGCGCAAAGTTTTTAACTACTAACTGCTTTTAAGTTCGCAAAGGCGTTTCACTCAGCTAAGAAATACTATTTTTTTCTTAAATAATAATATTCAGTTCTGAAGGTGGCGGCGGAAGACTGATGCTTTCGCCTGTCCCTTGTGATTTTCCACCCATTGTAATGGATGAACTTACCCATTTGAAGAATGAAGAGAGTGTTGCTGCATCTGTAGTGTCTAATTTCACTACATTATCCGTAAGTTCTTTGAGGAAACTTTCATCAGCTTTCGGACCTGCTGCGCAACCTACGATCGCTCCAAAATCCATATTTTTAATTACGGGAATCATCTGTCTGTACTTCTGAATATCGGAAGGTTTTCCGTCTGTAAAAATAAATAGAAGAGGTTTCCAGTCGCCTTTCACTTCGGTTGAACCTTTAATTAAATCAACCTGAACCAATGCTGAAACCAGTTCGAGAGCAGCTCCTGTATGAGTTGGTCCACTATCCGGACAGGTAATTTCCATCGGATGAAAACTCGCCAGATCAACCATCGGAATAATATTTTTCACCTCACGATCGAAAGTCGTGACACTTAAATGCAGCGTATCCATCGCTTGCGGATCTGATCTCAACATACTAATTAGCCCGTTGAAAGCATTATTGAGTGCATGGATAGGTTCTCCATTCATCGAGCCGGAAGTATCCAGCAGAAAGTAGGCTAATAATCTTCTGTTCATCGTAGGACAGTATTAAATTGCTATTGGCAGTTGGCTTTTGACCAATTGCTTTTTATCATGATTAAAATTCTGATAGAATTAGTAAGAATACCTCTGAAGAATATCTACAAAACTATCTGAATGATTTGGTTCTCCCAAGGCACGGAATTTCCAGTCACCGTTGTGTCTGTAAGCTTCTGCAAAAACCATAGAACACATTCCGTTCATGCTTGCGTCTCCGGAAAGACTATATTTTGTGATTTCTTTTCCTCTTGCATCCACCGCACGGATAAATGCATTATCGATCATCCCAAAATGTTGATTATTTTTTCTTCCCATATAGATCGTTACTATGAAAATAATTTTCTGATAACGTTCATCCAACTGGTCTAATTTAACGATAATCTGTTCATCATCTCCGTCTCCTGCTCCGGTTCTGTTATCTCCGGTTAACCAGATATGTCCGCTTGGATGCTGCATTGAATTGAAATAGATCACATCTCCCTGATAAAGCCCCATTTGTCTGCCGTCATTGGTTTGAACAGTTCTTCCCAAGTTGGCAACTTTTCCGTTTCCATCTAAAAGAAATGCAACTGCATCCAGATCGTATTCTGCTTCTTTATTGAAAATTTTCCCGAAAAAACCACCTTGCTTACGAACATCCCAACCTAAACCGATGGTTACCTGAGATAAATCATAAACACTTTCTCCACGGTCGTTTTTCCTTAAATCTATTGTTTGACCTTTCTGTAAATTAATTGCCATTTTTAATATCGTTTTTGTGTTATTAATTTTATTTTAACTTTTTTTAAACGCAAAGATTTTTTTTAATCTAATTGAGAATATTTTTCGTTCGCAAAGGCGTTTCACTCAGCAAAGTTAGAAGATGCTGCCATTGCAGTATGGTAGTAAATATCCTTATTTGATGATTTGACCTTTATAGTATTTCTCTAAAAAGAAAGCAAGATCTGCTCTGTAACCAATTCCTGAAGCTTCAAATTTCCAGCTTCCGTTTCTTTTGTACAGACGCCCGAATTCTACACCGGTTTCTATCGAAAAATCTTCATCGAGTTCGTATTTTGCAATTTCCTGATGGCTGTTATTATCCACAACTCTGATGTAAGAGTTTCTTACCATCCCGAAATTTTGTTTTCTTCTTTCGAAATCTTCAATCGTTACAACAAAAAGAATTTCCTCTACTCTGGAATCTACTTTTTCAAGATCGATAACAATTGCTTCATCATCATCTCCATCGCTGCTTTTTCCGTCCGGATCGTCTCCGGTATGCGTTAATGCTCCATCAGGAGAATTCAGATTATTATAAAAAACAAAATATTCGTCACCGATCAATTTTCTGTCTGAATCAATCATGATTGCTGAAGCATCCAAATCGAACGCATGACCAGTTCCTTCATTCGGATCCCATCCTAAACCAATTGTCATTTTTGTAAGTCCTAATTCGATTTTCTGCCCTTTCTGTAAATTAATTGCCATAATTTATAAATATAATTTTTCCCTTAAGATAGATTTGATTTTTGAATTAACCAAATTAATGATAAAAAGTCATACGGTTTTAAACTTTTTTTAATATTCCTAAAAAAAATTAAACAAAAAATCCTGCTTCAAACGAAACAGGATTTATACATAAATTTAAAAATAAATTAAACTTTATTCTTCGATCATATTATTTCTGGCTTTTGCCAACATTGGAATAGAAATAAGTCCCATTACCAACATGACAACAATCTGTAAAGGAAGCGAAATAAAAGAATAGGTCAAGCCCATCTCACCACCCAATTCTGCACTTTTACCCATAGCTAAGAACAGTGCCATAAAACCGAACTTCATTGCCAAATTAAATGCTCCAATCCCGCCACTTGCAGGAATAATCATTCCCAAAGTCCCTACAACGATGATAAAAAACCCATCAGCAAAAGTAAAATCTGAAGTTTCAGGCAATGCAAAACATACAAGATATGCCGCAAAATAATAAGATACCCAAATTCCTATTGTATATATAGTGAACTTCCCTTTTTCCTTTAGTTTAAAAATAGATGTCAAGCCAAGAAGAATTCCGTCAATGATTCCAATGATTTTTCCTAAAACAGGAACATTGACAAACTTATTTTTAAAAACAAAAAATAAAACCCCTGCAACCGCCAAAATACCAAGAACGATTAAAATCTTATTCGGGTTTATATTGACACCTGAATTTTCATAAAATGACAGAATTGCTTCATATTTAAAGATCAAAGTAAGACCTAAAAACCCAAGCATACAAATCAAATCAACCACTCTTTCCAGAATAATTGTTCCAAAAGATTTATCTACCGGAACTTTTTCAACACCATACAACGCAGTTGCTCTTGCCAATTCACCACTTCTCGGGATGGTAAGATTCATCAGATAACCGAAAGACAAAGACCAAAGTGCATTTGAGCTTGAGATTTTATGTCCCATTGGCTCCAACAGCAAATTCCAGCGAATTGCCCTAAACCAATATGCCAAAAGCGCAAAAACAGCCGCAAAAGCTACCCAAAGATAATTCGCCTTCGCCAAAGACTTCTGAATCACCTTAAAGTCTAATCCTTTCAGCGCCAACCACAAAAAAAAGCCTGCAAAAGCAAGCGAAATTACTACAGTTAATACAGATTTTAAAGTTTTATTTGATTTCTTCTCCATATTTTACGTAAGAAGATTTGTTTTTTCGTCCGGGAAAACAATTTTTGGCTGGAAATCTTTGGCTTCTTCCGGCGTCATCTGAGCATAAGCAATGATGATAATAATGTCATCACGCTGAACTTTTCTTGCGGCAGGACCATTTAAGCAAACTTCTCCCGATTTTCTTTTCCCTTTGATCACATACGTATCAAAACGTTCCCCGTTGTTTACATTCACGATATAAACTCTTTCTCCTACTACCAAACCTGCAGCCTCGATAAGATCTTCGTCAATGGTAATACTTCCTATATAATTAAGGTCTGAAGCCGTAACTCTTACCCTGTGAATTTTAGATTTGAATACTTCTATTAACATGATGCAAATTTATTAATAATATTTAAGAATATCATTCTAAAATGAAATTTACAACTATCATATTTTGAGGCAATTAATTTAACTCAATCTAAAATAACCTGAATTATTTTACAAACTTAACAAGCATATCAATAAAAAAATCAATAGTTCACATCAAATTAAGAATTTAATAAATTTAAAAACAAATAACTATAAATCAGGAAAGTCAATGTACATAAGTAGTTGGCACGATTTTAGTATCTCAGAACCTAGATTTTTCGCAAAAACATTAATTATGAAATTTTAACCGATTTCAAGAAATTTTAAAAAAAATCAATAAGTTTTCGCAAAAAATTTGCACAATTTGAAAATTGTTTTAAATTTGCTTTTATAACTAACTAACTTTTAATATTAAAAATTATGAACAAGTCTGAATTAATCGACGCAATCGCAAAAGACGCAGGAATCACTAAAGTAGCAGCAAAAGCAGCTTTAGAATCTTTCATCTCTAATGTAACAACAACACTAAAGTCTAAAGACGGAAAAGTATCTTTAGTAGGATTCGGTACATTCTCTGTATCTGAAAGAGCTGCAAGACAGGGTATCAACCCAGCTACAAAGAAACCAATTAAAATTGCTGCTAAGAAGGTGGCTAAATTCAAAGCTGGTGCAGATCTTTCAACTGCTGTTGCAGGAGCTCCCGCTGCAGGAAAAAAGAAATAATCTTTCGATTATAAAAAACAAAACCTCATCATTGGATGGGGTTTTTTATTTTACTAAGGAGCCAACCGTGAAATTTTCCAGTCCAGATCATCGAGCTTGTAAAGAATTCTGTCGTGCAGTCTGTTTGGTCTTCCCTGCCAAAATTCTATTTCATAAGGCTTTGCAATATATCCGCCCCAGTTTTCCGGTCTGGGAACTTCTGTATTTTCGTATTCTTTTTCTAAATTTTTCAATCTTTCTTCCAAAAACTCACGATCAGGAATTTCCTGACTTTGCGGAGAAACTGCCGCTCCCAATTGGCTTCCTTTAGGTCTCGAGTGAAAATAACCATCACTAAGGTTTTCAGCAATTTTTTCCATATTTGCTTTAATGATGATTTGCCTTTCTAAGCCAGGCCAAAAGAAATGCAGACAGGCTTTATGAGTTTTTTCGATTGAATTTCCTTTTCTGCTGTTGTAGTTGGTATAAAAAATAAATCCTTCGTAAGTATATTCCTTTAGCAAGACCATTCTCGTACGCGGACAACCGTCTTCTTCAAGCGTAGAAATGGCCATTGCATTTGCCTCAGAAATCGATGGATTTTCGGAAGCATCCAAAAACCAATCCCTGAATTGCTCGATAGGATTCTCTTTAATCTCACTTTCAATAAGTTGTGATTTTTCGTAGACTTTTCTCTTATTATGAAGGTTTTCCATGAATATTTTTTATTAAATTTGAGTATGAATTACTCATACAAAGGTAAAATATTAATTTCCACGCCTGATATTTCCGGAGATATTTTTTCCAGATCGGTAGTGTTGGTTATTGATCATAATGAAAGTGGAGCATTTGGTTTAATTCTGAATAAGAAAAACAGCAAGATGAGTAATCGTTTCAAAAATTTCTTTGATTTTCAGATTGAAGTATATGACGGCGGTCCTGTAGAAAACGATAAAGTTTTCTTCATTATCAAAGGGAAAAAAGTGACCGAGCAATACACCGATATTACCGATGAATTCTATTTAACGGAAGATATTGAAAGAATTATCAATGCTGTTCTTCAGAACGAAATCAGCATACAGGATGTAAAAATATTTTCAGGATATTCCGGCTGGTCTTCTTTACAATTAGACCATGAAATTCAAAAAAAAGTTTGGACGGTTGTCGATGTTTACAATCTGGATTACACCCTTCCAAATGATCAGACCTTATGGAAATCGATTATGCAAAATCTTGGCGGAGAATATCTTTTGTGGGCAAATGCACCGGAAGACATTTCATTAAACTGACCATTACTTCACATTGAAGCGATATACATTTAACAAATTTTAAGTTTTTGTTAAACAATTATTAAGATACTTTTTACGTTCTTTGATAACCTAAAACAACGAACTATGAAAGCAATAAAATTAATGGCTTTATCATTAGCTTCTACCGCAATTCTTTCATTCACACCCGTTAGTAAAAAAATCATTGTAATCGACGCCGGACATGGCGGAAATGATTTAGGAGCTAATAAAAATGGCATCTTAGAAAAAGATCTTGTTTTAAAAATCGCTCAAGAGATCAAAAAAGCAAACAACAAAGACGGGAAATACGAAATTGTTTTAACCAGAGATAACGATACTTATGCAACTCTTTCGGAAAGAACAGCACAAATCAATAAGCTCAATCCGGAAATGGTTATTTCTCTTCACGTCAATTCAACACCTGAAGCAGACACTCCCAAAAACGGTCACGAAATTTTTATTCAAAATACCATTGAATCTAAATCTTTAGCCGAAAAATTATCAAAGAAACTAGGAGAATGTAATATCAGAGAACAAAATCTTCATATTCTTAAAAACTCAAAATCACCTGCACTTCTGGTGGAATTGGGCTACATCAACAATACAAAAGAAAGAGAATACCTGAACAGCAATGACGGACAAAGAGAAATTGCCCAAAAGTTTGCTGACTTCATCAACGAAAATTAATTTTAAAAATACAATTTCTGATCTTATTCAGAATAAAACCCGGTAAAGGACTTCACTGTTGTTTACCGGGTTTGTCAATTTTTAGAAACTTTGTTTCCAACTTTCAATCAGTTCTGTGAAGCGGATATTTTCAAAAGTTTTGTTTCTTATTTTTTTTACGGATGAAATTCCTTTTTCATCGGAAACCAATAATATTTCTTCTGCTTTCTGAGATTCAAAAGCAATAATCTCATGTTCCTGAATATCGGCAAGATTATTTTTGTGCAAGAACGTTACAAAATTTTCCAGCAAAGGCGAAATATAAGCTCCTTCAGACTGCTTCGGAACTTTGATTACATTACCTTCCAGAAATAAAAGATTTCCAGTGGTTGCTCTTGCAATTCGTTTATTAGGATTTAACAAAATTACGTCATCCAAATCATTTTCCTGGGCGTAAATTCCGCCATAAATATTTTCCGGACAGTGAACACGAATATTGCTCAAAAGGTTATTATTAACGTTAATTTCCTTTATTAAATCCAATTCCAATGGTCTTTGCTGAATAGACAGAACATCTTCCATCTGTTCTACTTCAAAATAATAGGAAACCGAAGATTTAGATAAAGTAATTCCGTCTGAATTTCTGAACACCAGAAAATTGATGATTCCGTTCTGAACACCGTTTCCTTCAATCACATTTTCAGTAAAAAGATTCTGAAAAAACTCTAGTGTATAAGTAAGAGGAATGTTCAGTCTCATTTTTCTCATCGATGCCATTAAAAAGAAATAGCATTCTTCATCCATAATCAGCTTTGAATTTCTGATAAAAAATGAAGCTTTCACTGCATCTCCTGATAGAAATGCACGGTTTCTCAACTGTAATTCTTCTGAAGTAAAATATGTATTTTCCAAAGTATGAGTATTTATAAAAAAATAATGAACGATAAATCGTTCATCAGTTTTGTCGTTTAAAAACAGTACAGCTTACCATTAAGCAGCACCTAATTTTATTCTAAGGTTTTCGATAAGGTTTTCCCAGTACATTGCGTTTTCCTCTTCATCTCCTTCCTCACAGAAATCTGTAATATTTAAAGCTAAATCTTCTGTAATATCATCAATTGTAATCGTCATTTCAAAGAAGTTTTTCGTTCCTTCATCCTCTTCCCATCTATAACGAACGAAACTTTCCGGCTTATATCTGATTAAAGTTGCCTTTTCAGCAGGACCTCCTCCCCAACTGAAAAAGAAATCATCGCCTTTCTCTACTACCTCATCTGCAAACCATTCAGATAATCCCTCTGCAGTTGCAAGATATTCGTACAAAATCTCTGAAAGACAGTGCATTGGGAATTCGTAATGGACTTTATGTTTCGCCATATAAACTTATTTTTAACGTGACGCAATATATAAATTAATTTTTTTATTACACAAAATTATATTTAAATTTTCATGATTTTTATCAGAAACATTTTTATTGTTTCAAAATGAATCTTAATAAAGATTTGCAAAATTATTTTTCAGCAAAAAAGCCTCTTAAAAAGAGACTTTAGACTGAGTTATTTGTGATTAATCTTCATTTAAAACTTCTAGAATAATCTTGCAACCTTCCGTAATTTCTTCTTTTGAAATCGTCAGCGGCGGAGAAATTCTCAAATATTCATTTCGGTAAAGTTGCCAGAAAACAATCAGGCCTTTTTCCATACATTTTTTTGCTACATTTAATGTAAATTCAGGAGTTCCGAGATTCACAGCAAGCATCAAACCTTTACCGTTGATATTTTTAATTTTAGGATGAACCAAAAGTTCACGGTATAACTTTTCTTTTTCGTCTACTTCATTCATCAAGCCACTTTCTAAAACTTCTTTCAGCGTTGCATGGGATGCTGCAGCAATTAAGGGATTCCCGCCAAAAGTTGTAATATGGCCTAATTTCGGAGAATGCGAAAGAGTTTCCATAATTTTTTTGGAACTCATAAATGCTCCCACGGGAACACCACCACCCATTCCTTTTCCCATCACGAGAATATCCGGAACGATTCCGAAATGTTCAAAAGAAAATAATTTTCCCGTTCTTCCAAATCCAGGCTGGATTTCATCAAGAATTAATAACGCTCCTACTTCCTCACATCTCTTTTTTAATTTAATTAAATAATCATCATTCGGAACTAAAAAACCTGCTGCTCCCTGAATGGTTTCAAGAATGACGCACGCTGTTTTTTCTGTGATTTTATCGAAATCTTTTTCATTATTAAACTCTATAAAAGAAACCATCGGCAACAAAGGACGGAATTCTCTTTTGTGGAATTCATTTCCTGAAACACTTAGTGCACCATGCGTATTTCCGTGATAGGAGTTCTTGAAAGAAACGATTTCTTCTCTTCCGGTATATCTTTTTGCCAGTTTTAAGCTTCCGTCGATCGCTTCTGCTCCACTGTTTACCAAATACGTAATTTCTAAAGGATCAGGTGTAGCTTCTGCTAATAATCTGCACAATTCGACAGGTTTTTCCTGAGCATATTCGCCATAAACCATTACATGAAGATATTTATCAGCCTGCTCTTTGATCGCGCTCACTACTTTCGGATGCGAATGCCCTAAAGTATTGGCGGAAACTCCCGCTACAAAATCAAGATATTTTCTGCCGTCTTTCCCAAAAACATAGCTTCCTTCTGCTTTTTCCACTTCAAAACCGGCCGCAAATTGGGTAGTCTGAGCCTGATATTTGAAAAAATCGTTTTGCATTTCCATTGTCTGAAAAATTTTAGGCAAAGCTAAAGAAGATTTGATGAATAGGGAAATTATAGTATTAAAAAAGACCAGTTTAAAAACTGATCTTTCTTTTATTTCCTCACCCTTTTTGGTTTTTTGGCTTCTTCTTTTGCCTTTTCCTTATCTTCCGCTTCTTTTACTTTGTTGTAAAGAGCATCATTGGGCTCGTATTTAATTTCTTCATTATTTGGAGAATCGACGAGAATATCCTGCCATTTCCGTATTCTGTCTTTGGTATTCCAGTTAAAGTCGGGGAATTTTTTCTTTTCAGGAGCAATCATACTCATCGGATAGGTTTCATCAGTTGCGCCAATGCTGCAGGAAATGATCTGAACTTTATTCTCTTCGAAAAGAGCACCAATGATTCCGCAGCTTGAAAGCGTAATTCCTATTCTTTCGTTCACTTTTGTCTTTTCGTTATAATCATCTGCATATGTAATAGACTGCGCATTTCCTATAACCTTAATCTGTTTAATGTCTTTACCTTCATAGTAAACAGTCATCAAATTTCCTTTCACCTGATGAAATTCATCAATAAGATTAAGAGAATCTACTTTAGCAATAGCCAAACCGTTTCCTATAACTTTTAAAGAGTCTATATTTTCTGTTTCCGTATTAAAGTAAGCTTCAATTTTATCTCCTGTAACCTGCTTTTCACCACTCCATAAAATAGGATCGGTGTACATGTGCAAAATTCCGTCTGTTTCATTGAATGCTATTGAATCTGCTCTTCCCTGTGCATCAGATTTATAGATCCTTGCTTTTTTGAAAGCTCTCAGATAACTTTTCTTTTTGGTAATATCTGCCGTATCAGGTTTCTGGTAAGACAGGATGTTCTCCGAAGCAAAATAAATAGAATCTTTCTCAAGAATCTTTACCGCATAAGGTGATTTTGTCATCATTGAAGAATCTTTCTTTTCGAAGATTTCACCATAACCGCCTTTAATATATCTTTTTTCTAAAGGATCATCAAGCGTCACGTTTCCTGTGGCTTTTCCAAAACCGGTCAGCTGGTTATAATACATCTCATCACCGGTAAGAATCTTATCATTATAGTAAATCCTCGAATTTTTCGTCAGAAAAGATTCTTTGGTATTCATATTATGCGTTCCCTTTTCGGTAATAATTCTGTTTTTGGGATTTTTATTGTTGGTAATCGTAGTATAACCGTTGATGGTAACAATGTTTGTATTTTGATTCTGTACTACGTTATCTCCTTCCAAAGTATAATCTTTATCTACAATTTTTACTCTTCCCGTAAGATCAATGGTACGGGTTGTAAGGAAATACGTTGCGGTCTTTGCATACGTTGTACTTTTTCCATCAAAAATGGTTCCTCCCGTATTGTAATAAGCCTGATTGGAAACCCTGTCGTAATACATGGTTTCGGTTTTAATGATAGTACCTTTAGGATCGGTAAGAACTACATTTTTTTTGGCAACCCCTTTTTGAGTATTTCCGTCGTACTCCATTTCTGAAGAGGTGATGACAGAACCATCAGAATTCTGAAGCTTTACATTACCAATTGCTCTGATGAAGTTTTCTTCTTCGTATCTGATGACTTCATCTGCTGAAAGTATAGAACCCTGATGTTCGATCTGAACATTTCCTTTCAAATATTGATTTCCATCATATTGTGCAGGATCTTTAATAATTTCATCGGCATGGATGATTCTTACTTTTTGTGCAGGTTTACTTTTCTGCGGCTGATTTTTTACAGGATTTTGTAAATAAGCATCACGCTGCGCAGGTTTAGGATTAACCTGAGCCAAAGCGAAAGAGGAAATAAAGAGAAAGAAAAAAAGAGTCAGTCTCATTAATTAATCATTCTTAGTGCCATAAAAATACAGCGAATGCGAATCAATTTTTACGCCAAAAGCTCCTTCTATTGCTTCTTTAATTCCCTGAATTCTAGGATCACAGAACTCGATAATCTCTTCAATTTCCTTATCAGAATCTTTCTTGTAAATCACCAAATGATCGTGCTGCTTATCGAAATAAGACTTTTCATATGAAGATGAAGTCAGCGTTTTTTCTCCAAACTGGTGTTTACGGATCAATCCCGCATCAAGGAAAATCTCTATCGTGTTGTAGATTGTTGCTTTCGAGACATGATATTTTTTCTGCATCATCAAAAGATACAGATCGTCTACATTGAAGTGATGATCCATATTATAGATCTCCTCCAAAATAGTGTATCGTTCAGGCGTATTACGAAAGCCTTTTTCAAGCAGGTAATTTCGTAAAACGTCTTTAATTAAAGTTATATTTTTTTCTTTTTGTAAAGTATCCATCAAAAAATTTATCTTACAAATTTATTGATTTTTATTTAAATCAATATGATCCATTTCAGTCTCCCAAAATTTACCTTAAGAATTATGCCTTAAAAATTCCGACTGCTGTATTTTGCTGCTTGAGATCGTTTCTTCCGTTAGTGGAGCCGATTCTACGATAACATTATGCGATGTAACACCCCAAGATTTGAAATCATCGCTACCAATATATTTAACAAAATTGTAAATATTTAACGTAATTTTTTGTTTTACCGTCAAAAGAATATCGTTGATATAGGTGTTATCTATGATCACATATTTCAGATCCGGCGGGATATTGTGTGCTCTTAAAGACGGATGACTGCTTCGTGAAGGAATTGTTCCGTCTGCCATAAGATCTTTCAGAACCATATTGAAATAATCGTTGATCCTACGATCTACTTTAAAACCTAAAAGGAAATTTATTTTATAGATCGTTCCCGGCAAAATTTCATCTACACTGTATTTGAACGTATAAGGATCTTCCTGGTTTACAATACTCAAAATAAAATAATGATCGGCTCTTTTTGGCTGTTTTTTTATAATCGAATAAATAATTTTAGATTCGATTTCGTTATTACGTTTAGCACGGCTAAGGTAAGCAAGATTGGTACAGTATTTCGGAATTGTTTCATCCAGCTTCATGTCTTTGATGATGTTGACGTATTTATCAATTTTCACATAGCTTGTAAAATTAGCTTTCAGTAATCTACCATTATACCAAGCGTACATACAAACCGCAATAAAACCACCCAGAACCATCGTTAACCATCCTCCATCAAAGAATTTGATCACATTGGCATAGAAAAATCCTGATTCTAAAAACAAATAAACCGCAACAAAACCAAAAATGAAAACTTTATTCATTCTAGTACGGCTCAGCCAGAATGTAAGCAAAATGGTGGTCATCAACATCGTAATGGTAATCGTTAAACCATAAGCCGCTTCCATATGTTCGGATTTCTGGAAGAAAATAACCACAATAAAACAGAAAAACATCAATCCCCAGTTGATTCTCGGGATATACATTTGTCCCTTTACTCCCGAAGGATATTCAATATGCTGATTAGGCCAGAAAGATATAGACATGGCTTCAGAAAACATGGTAAAAGAACCCGTAATTACAGCCTGACTTGCAATAATCGCAGCCGCAGTTGCCAAAATTACTCCCGGTAAAACTGCCCATTCAGGCATGATTCCGAAGAAAGGATTTACTCCAGTGAAAACTTTCTGGTAATTATCAAGCAACCAGGCACCCTGTCCCAAATAGTTCAGGATCAGCATAACTTTAACAAAAACCCAGCTTACACGAATATTTTTAGCACCACAATGCCCTAAATCTGAATACAATGCTTCAGCTCCTGTTGTACACAGGAAAACCGCTCCCATGATAACGATTGCGCTTGGCGAGTGCGTAATCAGATTATACGCATACATCGGGTTGAATGCTTTTAAAATTTCAATATGATCTACAATATGAATCGAACCAAAAATTCCTAGTACTAAAAACCAGGTTACCATGATAGGACCGAAAAACTTCCCAATAGAAGCTGTTCCGAATTGTTGTACTACAAAAACAATAAAGAGGATAAAGAGCGTTATAATGACAACCGGTGTCTCTGGATTGTAGATTTTAAGCCCTTCAATTGCCGACATTACAGTAAGAGATGGTGTGATAACACTGTCTGCAACCAAGGTTGATGCTCCGATAATTGCGACGACATAGAGCCATTTCTTTTTTAGCTTTTTGACTAAAGAATACAATGCTAAAATACCACCTTCACCACGGTTATCTGCTCTTAGGGCAATAATAACATACTTTAAGGTGGTCTGGAGAGTCAGCGTCCAGATGATACAAGAAAGCGCTCCTTCTATATAAGTCTCGAAAGGCATTGTAGCACCCTGATTTCTTGCATTGACAATCGCTTTCATTACGTAAAGCGGTGAGGTTCCTATATCCCCGAAAACGATTCCGAGAGAAACAATGACTCCCACAAATGAAAGTTTCTTAAGGTCGAAGTGATGACCTCCTTCTGTAACTTCTGCCATGTCAGCGAATTATTTTTTTTAAAAGCGCAAATTTATACTAAATTTATGATGCAGCGTCATATTAGTCATGCATTATATAAATGAAAAAACTTCCTTTCGGAAGTTTTTCTCTATAATCGCTTACAATTATTTAACGTACATTGCTTTCTTGATTTCCTCTTTCACTTTTTCAAGTTTCGGGAACCACTCTGCAAATAAAGCTGATGAATATGGAGCAGGTGCATCAGGAGTTGTAATTCTCTTGATCGGTGCATCCAGATAATCAAACGCTTTTTGCTGTACCATATAGGTAATCTCTGAAGATACTGAACCAAACGGCCAAGCTTCTTCTAAAATTACCAATCTGTTTGTTTTCTTCACCGAAGCTAAAACAGTATCGAAATCCAAAGGACGAACCGTTCTTAAATCGATAACTTCTACAGAAATACCTTCTTTAGCCATATCTTCAGCTGCCTGAATAGCCAATTTCATGATTTTACCAAAAGAAACCAAAGTAACATCAGTACCTTCTCTTTTAATATCTGCTTTACCGATTGGCAAATAATATTCTTCTTCAGGAATTTCCATTTTATCGCCATACATCTGCTCAGATTCCATGAAGATTACAGGATCATTATCCTGAATAGCTGTTTTTAATAATCCTTTCGCATCATAAGGGTTTGAAGGAACCACTACTTTAAGACCAGGAATGTTTGCATACCAGTTTTCAAAAGCTTGAGAGTGCGTTGCTCCCAACTGACCTGCAGAAGCCGTAGGACCACGGAAAACGATAGGACAGTTCCACTGACCACCACTCATCTGACGGATTTTTGCAGCATTGTTGATAATCTGATCGATCCCTACAAGCGCAAAGTTAAACGTCATATACTCTACAATCGGTCTGTTACCATTCATTGCTGCACCAACAGCGATACCTGAAAAACCAAGCTCTGCAATAGGTGTATCGATTACACGTTTAGCACCAAACTCATCCAACATTCCTTTAGAAGCTTTGTATGCACCATTGTATTCTGCTACTTCTTCTCCCATTAGAAAAATGGATTCGTCTTTACGCATTTCCTCGCTCATTGCCTGTGCAATTACCTCACGAAAAGTATATTCTGCCATATTTATTTGAAAAATTTAGAGTACAAAAATAGTAATTATTTATTATTTACATCACAAAAAAGACAACTCATTGAAGAAATCCTTTCATTAATCTTCGTGATATTAAGATTTGTTTAATTCTTGATAATTGTTTTTGAGATTAATCAAAATTTTACCATAGGTATTTTTATAAATCCAATACAAGAAAAACACAACCATAATCAATACAATTGCAAAAGCAGCATAATTAATTAATTCAGGAGTTAAAGAATCGGGATTAGTTACATTAAAAGTTCCGTTTCTTTTTCCATCTAGATAACCTGCCATAAAATCCTGTGTATTATGTTTAAAATTAACAATATTACCTACAACAATCACTAAAAATGAAATTAACGCATATCCCAAGACCATTTTTCTTAAATTTAAAATATTCCTCATCAACGAAATAGAATTTTGACTAACCTTTATTTTTTTGAATGAATAAATAATTAAAATAAAAAACACAGTAAATAATCCAATCCTAAAATAAGGAAACTCACTGTCAATATAACCAATCATAAACCATAAAATCACTTCTATCAAGCCAATTATAAGTAAATTTTTGGTAACAGAAATAGATTTTTCTTTAATCATTGAATATATTTCTGTTGCAGAGTAATTTTTAAATTCATTTTTGTTTTTACTCCAATCTTCTTTTAAAAGTTCTAATTCATCCATCTTACTTTGCATTTATTTTTGATTTCAAATTATTCTTAGCTCTATTCATCTTTACTCTTGCATTTCCTTCTGTAATTCCCAAAATATCACCTATTTCTTTAAAAGGTTTATTATCAAGATACATCATGATTAATGCTTTTTCAATATCAGATAAGCTATAAATGTGCTGATACATTTCTTTGAGTTTATATCCATCATCTTCATAAGATTCTTCTTTTATTTTTAAAGACGAAACATTAATATCAACTTGTTGGAACTGATGTTTTTTAGTTTTTTTAGATAATGTCATTGCTGTATTTAAAGCCACCTGATACATCCAGGTAGAAAATTTAGATTCGCCTCTGAAACCTGCGTAAGATTTCCATAGTTGTATCGTGATTTCCTGAAAAAGATCTTCATGATCTTCAGAATTATTCGTATAAATTCTACATATTTTATGTACAATTCTTTGATTTTCTTTAAAAACATCAATAAATTTTTTCTCCAAATCTGAACTCATATTTTATATGTATACAATTTTATTTTTCGTTACAGATAATTACATAAAAAAAAGACAACTCATTGCTGAGTTGCCCTATATTTAATGTTATTTTAAACTGATTAGTTCACTTTCTGCCAAACTTGCGTTCTTCCTAAAATAGAAACTCCCATATAACCTCTTACGTTCAGCTTATCTCCACTTTTTGTAATAGTACATTTATAAGTTTTACCCGTTTTAGGATCTGTAATCGTTCCTCCGGTAAACTCGTCACCGTCTTTTGCCAAACCTCGGATAATTTCCATTCCCAAAATTGGCTTACCTTTTCTGTCATCTTTACAGCTTGTACAGTTAGGATCTGCGGGTTTTATCAATAACTGAGATACTTTTCCGTAATATTTACCGTCAGATTTTTTGTAGATTTCTACGATAGATTTTGCCTGTTTTGTTTCGTCATCTATGGTTTTCCATTTTCCTTCGATCTGTGCAAAAGACATTACACTGAATAAAGAAAGTACAAATGTTGCTAATAATTTTTTCATATTATAGAGTTTAATTTTAATTATAAGATTCTTAAATTCTTAATTAGTTAAAAATAGACATAAATTTTAAACACACCAACATTTTTGTTATCCTTTGCATACATCACAGAAGATTTGATTGATTTTAAAATTAAACAGTCTTACCATTAATTCAGTTTTCTGTTGATCACACGATTCATATAATCCTGATACCAGGCTTTTGCCATCTGTTTTCCTTTTTCGGTTTCAGGAGATTTTATTTTATCATTAAGATTATTTTCAAAACCTAAATCATTTTTCTCATAAATTCCTGTAATATTTTTACCATCAAACCTGTAAATATAATTTCCGATAATGAACTGTTCTGAAGTTCCGTCTGAATTAACGATGAGATACGGATATTTTTTTTCGCTCAATAAGCTTCTACCCCAGCTTCTTATTTTTTTATTATAACCGATTAAATCTGCCAGAGTCGGATAAATATCAATCTGCTGTGCAAATTCAGGATTTACTCCTTTCAGGTTGTATTCAGGATTTGGAGAATAAAAAATCAGCGGAACAGCAAAACGGTTCATTGCCTTCTCGTATTCAGAATAATAAATCTGGTTTGGATGATCGCCCGTAAATACGAAAATCGTATTCTTAAACCACGGTTGTTTTTTTGCCGTTTCAAAATATTTTCTGATCGAATAATCGGTATATTCCATCGGCTCGTGCATTTCTACTTTACCTTTTTTGAATTTTCCGTTGTATTTTTCAGGTATTTTAAACGGATGATGTGATGAAGCCGTAAAAACAGTTGCCATAAAAGGCTGTGTTTTGCCTACGTTTTTTGCAAAATATTGTAAGAAAGGTTCGTCCCAGATTGCCCACATTCCATCAAAATCTTTGTCATTATTATACTCGTTTTTACCATAATAATGTTTATAACCTAAAATATTTCCGAAACCTAAAAATCCCATAGAACCATTGGGTGCACCGTGATAAAATGAAGTATCATACCCCATATCATTACAAACCGAAACAATCGACTGAATTTTCTGATTCGAATAAGGCGAACTTGTAAAAGCATCAGTTAAACTCGGAATTCCTGCTAAAATGCTGCTCATTCCATGGATAGACTGTCTTCCGTTGGCAAAAGTATTCGGAAAAATGAGACTTTCATTCGCTAAACTATCAATAAATGGAGTATAAGAAACATAATCTTTAATGTTTTTATCTTTATTAAAAGCTCCTGAATATTCTCTTCCGAAAGACTCTACAATGAAAATTACCACATTCGGTTTACCGTCAACCTGTCTTTCATACGTTTTATATGGATTGATATTTTCATCGATAAATTTCTGATCAACAAATTGAACTTCCCTGAAATTATTCGTTCCTAGCGTTCTGAAGAAAGAAAAAGTAGAATTCAGCACAATATTTCCCTGAAGCGGAGTTTTTACAAATTTATTGGCATCTACTAAATTAATAGGTCTTGTACTGTGTTTAAAATCCCCTCTGATTCCGCCAACAATTAAAACTGCGGAAACACATAAAGTAAGAATCGACAATATAAAGTAAGGAACAAGCTTTACAGGTTTTTTATATTCAATTTTAAATCTTTTATAAAGAAAAATCCATAGGATCATTAATACAACAAACCACAAGATCACAAAAGGATGCTCTTTGGTAGAAGCTGTAAAAACCTTCATAATATTGGTCTCATGTTTTGCCACCTGAAAAGCTGCCGAAGTGAGTCTCGTCTGAGAAAATTTATAATAAATAAAATCCCCGAAATTCATGGCATAAGCAATTCCGTTGGTGATAAAATACAGCCAGAATAGAAATTTCTGATACCCTTTTTTGGTATTGATGACAATCGGAATTAAACTTAAAAAAATAAACAGAACGTTAACGTAAAGAATTGCCGTAAGATCAAATGCAACACCGTGAAAAGCCAGACTCAGATAATCCGAAATACTGTCTACTTTTATTAAATCTTTATTGAAAAACCAAAACAAAAGTCTTGCGATCTGATAAAATACAAAAGTCAAGAAAATTCTGTAGCATAAAACCAGAACTTCTTCTTTTCTGAATTCTTTAAAAAATTTCATTTGTCTGTATAATTGCTTTTAAAGATGTAACGTTATCAGGCGTCGCTTTACTTTAAAATTTTGACTGATAACAAATTTGCTGCGCAAATTTAAGCTAAATTCATATGTAGATATTTATTTTTTTTAATAGCCATATGCAATCGCCAATTTATATTGCCTTCATATTTCACTGTTAATTACAGCGATTTCACAGGATTATAATTTTTAGTTCATATTAATTAAGGTTAAAATTTTTAAAAAATGTAATTTTGCTGCTATGAATTTCATAAAGAACAATCTGGCAAATGCCATTACTTTGGGAAACCTTTTTTCGGGTTGCGTTGGTGCTGTACATTTGATTTTAGGCGATTATCAGACAACTGCAATCTGCATTATTTTATCTCTGGTCTTAGATTTTTTCGACGGATTTGTAGCGAGAGCCTTAAAAGCCAATTCCAATTTGGGAACTCAGCTCGATTCTTTAGCAGATATGGTAAGTTTCGGATTGATTCCCGGATTAACAATTTTTGTTTCTCTTCTCGAAGTTGAGAATAGCAATTCTTTAAATTTTATAGATTACGGATATTTACTTCTCAAAGAACAGCGTTGGATTTCTTATTTTGGGTTTATTATTACACTTTTTTCTTGTTTAAGACTGGCAATTTTTAATCTGGATGAGGATCAGAAATATTATTTTAAGGGTTTGAACACCCCTTCAAATACCATCTTGATTTTTGGCTTATATTTAGCACATAAAGAATCTTCTGCTTTCAGTTTTTTATTTGAAAATGAAAGTTACTTATTGATTTTAACCGCAATTTCATCTTGGCTTTTAATCAGTCCCATCAAAATGATTGCCATGAAATTTAAATCAATGAAGTTGCAGGATAATTATCCAAAAGTAGCCTTACTAATTGGTGCAATTCTTATTTTGATTATATTTAAAACTGTCGGAATTCCATTAGTAATTATTTATTATATCTTAATTTCAATTATCTTTCAGAAACAATTAAAGTAAGAAGATGGAAACCTGAAGTTTTCATTCTCAAATTCACACATTCATATATTCTCAAATTTTCAAATTATAAAAAATGAACTTAAAACTCTATAAACCTCTTTGCATATTCGATCTTGAAACAACCGGAACCAATGTCGGAAAAGACAGAATTGTTGAGATCTGTATTTTAAAAGTAAATCCAGATTCTTCGAGAGAAAGCAAAACCTGGAAAGTGAATCCGGGAATTCCAATCCCGAAAGAATGCAGCGAGATTCACGGAATTTATGATGAAGATGTAAAAGACGCGCCGACGTTTAAGGAAATTGCGCCGAAAATTGTAGAAATGATTTCCGGAGCGGATTTGGGTGGATTCAATTCTAACCGGTTTGATGTTCCTTTGTTGGCTGAAGAATTGCTGCGCGCAGATTTTGATTTTGATTTAAATAAATTCAAATTGGTCGATGCACAAACAATTTTCCACAAAAAAGAGCCAAGAAACCTGAGTGCGGCTTATCAATTTTATTGCGGAAAAACTTTAGAAAATGCTCATTCTGCTGAAGCCGATGTTTTGGCGACTTTTGAGGTTCTGGATGCACAAGTTGGAAAATACGATGACATTTCTAATGAAGTTGCTGAATTGAGCGAATTTTCAACCCAAAATAAATTTGCCGATTTAGCGGGAATGATTCATTACAACGCAAAAAACCAGGAAATTTTTGCTTTCGGAAAATACAAAGGTCAGGTTGTAAAAGAAGTTTTCCAGAAAGATCTGGGATATTTCGGGTGGCTGCAAAATGCAGATTTCCCTTTATATACGAAGAAAGTCTTCACAAAAATTCAGCTTTCGAGTAAGTTTTAATCTTTTTAACCGCAAAAGAGGCAAAAGATTTTTATCCGCTAAAAAGTATTTCAAAGAACACAAAACAATAAGTACATTTTTTTGTCAACTTTTGTAATTTTATTTTCAGCACATTCTTTGTTTCTTTTGCGGTAAAATAATTTCAGTATGAACAATTTAGTTAAATTCAAATTCTACGAAACAGCTCTTGAAGCCAATCGTGACAAGCAGATTCTTGCCGAAAATGGTATCAACAGTTTTATCGCCAACGAACAACTGATTCAGTCAGATTGGCTGCTTTCACAAGCTGTGGGAGGAATTCAGCTTCAGGTTTTTGAAAATGATTTTGAAAACGCTGAGAAAGTTTTAACTGAATATCAGGAAAATGAAAAATTCGCTCTTGAAGTGGAGCACACAATCGAAAATCCTGGTTTTGATTTTGTCTGTCCGAAATGCGGTTCCAACCATTTGTATAAAGATGACAGCTCGACAAGCTTCTTTGGAATTTCGATTTTATCGAACGAAAACTACGTTTGCTATTATTGCGGGAATAAATTTAAGCATGGATAGGTTGGAAGCGGAATGATGGATTGAAGATTACATGATTGAGAATATTTTAAGATTGCTTCGATGCACTCCTCGCAATAAGATTCTTTAAATAGTGCGCAGAATTCTCTCCAAAGGAGGGGTGGCGAAAATTTCAAAGAAATTTTTGACGGGTGGTCTCAGAAGAATTACAATAAGTTTTCTCATTCGTCGAAATGACAAACTTTTGGAGAGAACACTCTATATTAGCCCTGATTGCACGAAAGATACAGTGGAAAGCGGGAAATAGCTTCTAAAAACATTAATAATGAGTAATAAGTAATGAATAATTATTCAACAAAATAAATTATGAAAATAATCTGCATAGGAAGAAATTATAGCGAACACGCGAAGGAATTGGGAAATGCAATTCCGGACAAACCCGTAATTTTCATGAAACCCGACACGGCTGTTTTGAAAGGAAACGATTTTTACATTCCTGAATTCTCAAATGATATACATTACGAACTGGAAGTGGTGGTAAAAATCTCAAAAGGCGGAAAATACATTCAGAAAGAAACAGCTCATAAACATTATGAGGAAATCGGTTTGGGAATCGATTTCACAGCAAGAGATTTGCAGAGTGACTTAAAATCTAAAGGTCTTCCGTGGGAACTGGCAAAAGGTTTTGACGGTTCTGCAGTGGTGGGAAATTTCTTCAAAAAAGAAAATTACAACCTTGAATCTTTGAATTTTTCATTATTAAAAAATAAGGATAAAGTACAGGACGGAAACTCGAAAGATATGATTTTCAGTATCGATGATATTATCGCTTTTGTTTCGCAGTATTTCACATTGAGAGTTGGGGATTTGATTTTCACCGGAACTCCGGAAGGTGTCGGAAAAGTTTCTGAAAACGATATTCTGGAAGCTTATCTTGAAGACGAAAAAGTCTTAGACATCAGAGTCCTATAGAAAATCATTTGACATTGGTCTGTTTTTTTCATACCTTTAAGAAGACTTAAATTACAAATTATGATAAACATTATCCTTCCCGTCGATTTTGGAGAAAAAACAGATCAGCTGATAGACGGAGCCGTAAAATTTGCCAAAGAAGTAAACGGTAAAATTTGCCTTATTCACGTTGCACCAACAGACATCGGTTTTGCCATCGGAGATATGGGATACCAATATTTTCCGGAAGTTGAAGAAAATGAAATCAGAGAGGAACTGGTACTTTTAAACAAGATCAACCAAAGAGTTCTCGCTCAGGATGTAGAATGTGAGCATATTTTAAAGCAAGGGATCGCCAAAGATATTATTTTGGAATATGCCGACCTTAAAAATGCAAGTTATATTGTAATGGGTTCACATGGAAGAAGCGGAATTTATGATGTTTTTGTAGGAAGCTTAACGAAAGGATTGACTAAAAGCTCTAAAATCCCCGTTTTGGTTCTTCCGATTCACGAATAAATATTTCTTTAGAATAAATAAAAAAGACCGATCAAATAATTTGACCGGTCTTTTTCTATATAACCAATTAATTAACCTTCTTTTTTATAGATCTTAGGATCGTAGTAAGGATGCTTTCCTTCTGTCGGAGAAAAATAGTCTTTGTCTTTATCACCACCCAATGTTGCTACCAATACATAGCACCAATATGTGAACAATGCACAACATACGATGAACAAGATCCAGTTTAATACGTTTCCAAAAGTATCGAAAAAACCGAAAGACCATTTGAAAACACCGCTTAAGAATAGAAAGAAAGACGTCATTATTTCCTTTTTTAAATTAACTTTGCACAAATTTATAAAAAATGTTTAGATTACTTTCAAAAGAAAGCAATATTTTTTCAATTCCTGTTTATATTGGTTTTCTTCTTTTTATAGTAATATTATTTAACATACTGAATTTCAATACTTATGAAGCAATTATCGCAGGAATTACTTTTCTGGGAATTGCTTTGGGATATTTTTGTTTTAATGCCATTGCACTGAATTACAATACCCATTTGTCTTTGTTTCTCTACACATTTTTTATTTTTGGGCTCTATGACGGAAATCTCGACCTCGGAATTGCCGTTGCTTTGCTTACCAATTCGTTTCTCCTTCTTCTTTTAACAAGCACCGATGAAGATCTGAGAAAAAAATCCTACGTTCTTGTTGGTTCTATTGTAGCCTTAAATTTCATCTTTCTTCCGACAACCTGGCCAATGATGTGTTTTGTTCTGATTCATTTAATTGTAACTTCTGAAAGAGTTGGTTTAAATATTTTCAGATTTCTTTTGGGCATAATCATGATCACGTTGAGTTATTTCTCGGTGATGTTTTTTATGCAATACAACACCTGGAATACTGCTTATATTCCTTTCGGAAAAATGAAAGTAATGACCGATTATACAGAATTGTTTCCGTTAATTCCGATTGCATTAATGCTGATTTATGCAATATATGACCATTTTCAACATTATAATAAGAAAAGCCCTGTAAGCAGATATAAATATACTTTTTTACTGGTATTTTCACTTGCACAGTTGGTAAGCATCATCCTTTACATGAATAAAAGCTACGAATACCTTTTGCTTTTGGCTTTTCCTTCAACGATTATTCTAAGCCGAATGTTTAAGTTTTTACCAAAATACTGGATGCAGGAAGCTTGTGTATGGCTTACCATCATCAGTTTGATTGCATTTAAAGCCGGAACTCATTTCAATTTATTTTAAGATTAAAGATTATGATTCAAATAGACGATAAATTAATTTCTGAAGATATTTTTTCTGAAGAATTTGTTTGTAACCTTACAAAATGTAAAGGTGCATGTTGTGTGGAAGGTGATGTCGGAGCTCCTCTCGACAAAGATGAGCTTGTGATTTTAGAAAATATTTACGATAAAATAAAACCTTACCTTACTGAAGCCGGAATTAAAGCTTTAGACGAACAAGGAACCTGGACAACCGATCCATTGGACGGAATGTACGTAACTCCAATGGTTGAAAATGCAGAATGTGCTTATGTAACTTTCGATGAAAAAGGCATCACAAAATGTGGAATCGAAAAAGCATATGAAGACGGCGCAATTGATTGGCAAAAGCCTATTTCCTGTCACCTATACCCTATCAGAATTACTGAATATTCTACTTTTTCTGCTTTAAATTATCATGAATGGAGCGTTTGTAGTGATGCCTGTACTTTAGGAAAACAATTACAGGTTCCTGTATATAAATTCCTGAAAACTCCGCTTACAAGAAAATATGGTGAAGATTTTTATGCTACTTTGAGTGATGTTGCGGAGGAATGGAAGAAGGAATACGGAAAATAGTGTTTATTTGAGATTCGAGATTTGAGATTCTAAATTCAAGGTTCGAGATTCGAGAATCGGAATTCAGTTTTCAGGATTAGCGATTTTAAATTTCGATTTTGAATTCAAGATTCGGAGGTCACGCTTCGTAATAGGAATATGTATGAATTTAAATTTTCCCATGTTCAGTCCCGAAGGGACGACTTTCTGAAGGATAGGATGATAATCCTATCAAATCGGAATCTTATCATTCAAAAACAGAACAAAAACAAACCACCGCAGGAAAATTCCTGCGGTGGTTTTCATTATATGTAATCGACTAAGATTATTTTACTGTCGTAGCTTTTACGGTTGCAGCAGTTTCTTTTTTAGGAGCAGCTTCCCATCCGTCTTCAGGCATTAAAGTAGCAATAACTCTGTTTTTCGTAAGATATTTTTTAGCAACATCCTGCAGATCTTTTACAGTAAGTGCTTTTACTTTTTCCTGATAATTCAGGATCTCATACTTGTCGCTTCCGTCTAATTGGTTTTTAGACAAAGCATTCATCCAGTAGTTATTATCTTTGATGTCTGTTTTATAATCATTCATCTCCCCTTCTTTGTACTTATCAAGATCTTTTTGTTCAGGACCTTTATCGATAAGTTTCTGAAGTTCAGCGATAGCACTTTTCGTTAATTTATCAGCATTTTCTGGTCCGCAAGGGAAACTTAAGCTGAAAGAGTAATTACCATAAGGAACTTTAGACATTCCGCCTCTTGCTCCACCACCGTAGATTCCGCTTTCGTCTTCTCTGAGTTTCTCAATAACTTTGATCGTAGCCACTTCACCTAAAGCTGAAAGAGCCAACGCTTCCTTTTCATTGTATGGAGTTTCTCCGGAGAAAACGATCTGAACCATACTCTTAGGATCCTTTCCTTTTTTGTACACTTTCGTATGATCTCCTGTGATTGCTCTGTAGCCTGTATCTTTGAAATTTGTAGCCTTTCCTGTCGTTGGTAAACTTGCGATATACTGTAAAACCTCGTTTTTAAATTTAGCCTCATCAATATTTCCTACGAAATAGAAATGGAAGTTTCCTGCATTGGCAAATTTTTCTTTGTAAACATCATACGCTTTTTTGTAATCAGTTGCCGCCCAATCTTTTTCCAACGGAAGAATACCGATGAATCGTGGGTTCTTCTGATTCGTAAATTTAGCATGCTCACTTGCAAAATAAGTCTGTGGATTAGACAATAAATTATCCAACATTGCAGACTGCTTCATTTTATAAGCATTAAATGCTTCCGGGCTGTAGTTTAAACCTGTAAAATAAGCGTAAGTCAATTCCATTGCGGTGCTCAGATCTTTTTGGTTTGTTCTACCAAAAATTCCTTCCAAAGTACTGCTGATGTATGGATTTACCATCACCTGTTTTCCAGCTAAATAATTGGTAAGATCAGCTTTGGAAGCCCCGTTTACTCCAGCTTCAGTAAGAGCCTGATAAGCGAACTGTGTTTTGTTGTAATCTGCATCATTCAATAATGAATTACCACCTAAACTTCTTGCTGAGAAAACAATCTCATCATCTTTAAAGTCAGTTTTTTTGAAAGTAACTTTTGCACCGTTGCTTAAAGTCCAGGTTGTTGTGCCTAATTTTGCATCGGTTTCAGTTTTAGCAATTTTTCCTTCAGATTTAAATGGCTTCACTAAATTTTTGATGGTCGCTTTTTCTTCATAAGGTTTAAGATCAGCTAATTTTACATCATCAAAAGTTTTTAAAACTAAAGCTTCAGTAGGCATTGTTACATTGTCTTTTTTAGGACCTGTAATCACTATTACTCTGCTGTCTTCTTTCACCATTTTCTTGATCACATCGTTTGTCTGAGCCAAAGTTACGGTTGGTAAGAAAGATTTTGTATCTTCATATTCCCATGTAATTCCTGGCATTGGTTCCTGCTCAAGGAAATTTCTAACGTATTCGTCTACCAACATATCGCTTTCTGTTTTGTCGCGGTTGTTGTAAGACCTTTCCATATTAGACATGATCTGAGATTTTGCTCTGTCTAATTCTCCCTGTGTAAAGCCAAATCTTTTTGCTCTTTCTGTTTCTTCAAGAAGAACTTTCAAAGCATTTACCTGATTTCCTTCTTTTACCATTGCAAATCCCTGGAAAGCTTCCTTCGTTCTTGCATACGTTCCGCCATGATATACAGAACCGAATGTAAATGGTGGATTGTTTGAATTTACCAACTCTCTCAATCTGTTGTTCAACATTGTTGTCGCAAGATTTTCAATTAAACTCTGGTTGTACTGCTCAACAGTAACATCCGGTGCATAAGCTTCTTTATCTTTCATGATAAACTGAACCATCGAATTGGTTGCATCCGGATCAGTTTCAATAGCGACTAAAGTTTCATTATGGTTTGGCAGGTCAAAAACCTTTCTATCTCTTGGTTTAGAAGGATTTTTGTATTTACCGAAATTGGTTTTGATTTTTTTCTCAACCTCATCTACATTAATGTCTCCTACAACAACAATCGCCATAAGATCCGGTCTGTACCAATCTTTATGGAATTGTCTGATCACATCTGGCTTAAAGTTTTCTAAAACCTCTTTTGTACCAATTGGTAATCTATTAGCGTATTGAGATTTGTAAAGCATTTTAGGAAGGTATTTATCAGACATTCTTTTGTCTGCACCCAAACCTAATCTTAGCTCTTCCAATACGACTCCTCTTTCTTTGTTGATCTGCTCATCGGTAAGAGTAGCGTTGAAAGCCCAGTCTTCCATTACTTTTAATCCGGAATCAAGATTTCCCGGCTTATCTAATGGAACAGGAAGCATGTAAACCGTTTCGTCAAAACTTGTATACGCATTAAGGTGCTGCCCGAATTTCACACCGATAGACTGTAGAAAATCTACAAGTTTATTATCCGGAAAATTTTTGGTACCATTGAAGTTCATGTGCTCCATAAAGTGAGCAAGCCCTCTCTGGTTTTCGTCTTCAAGAATAGATCCTGCATTGATAGCCAATCTGAAGTCTACTTTTTTCTCAGGTAATGTGTTTTTCTTAATGTAATATTTCATTCCGTTTGGAAGGACACCTGTTTTTACAGAAGGATCCATCGGGATATTCTGTGCAAAAGCCATTGACGACATTAAAACAACTGCCGCAACTGACGATAGAATTTTTTTCATATAATTTGATTTAAATCTTTTCTCGGAGATAAAATTAAATATTTATCACAACCCCAAGAAATTTAATCACTAATATTTTAGTTAAACTTGCGTTAAAGTTTAAAAAATAAAAAAACCGGTTAAAAAACCGGTTTTAAATATGTTTTTATTAATAATTATTGAAAATCAGCATCAGTTACACCCGAATTAACGGTAACTTTTGTGGTTTTGATAATCACTTTTTGCCCACCTCCTTCTGCTTCAATCTGTTCAGGAAACTTAATACCATCAACGGTTATATAACTTTTTATAACAGCTCCGCTCATTGCATTACCTGTTTTATAAAGCAATCCTGTAGAAGTATCAAAATATAATTTCACAGCATCCGACACCAAAACATTGTAGCTTTTTCCGTCTAATGTTTCAACGGCTGAAGTAAATTTAGAAGCATCAAGACCTAATGCATCAATGGTTTTGCCTTTTTTTAATTCTACAATTCTGTCGGGCGTAAACTCTACTTTCGTACCAGTCTGATTTGAATGACCTTTCACACCGTCAAAAACACTCACAATCTCCTGTCCCATGATAAACTGTACAGATTTGAACTTATTGCCCATCTTTTTGGTTACCGACTTGATTTCCATACCCTGTGCGGAAATAACATCTTCGCTGACAGAAGATTTTACTGATTCCAACTTCGCCTTTCCTCCCAAAGCTTCAATATATTTATCAATGATCTGTTGCGGAGAAAGTTGCGATTTTACATTTGATTCAATAGTGGTTACTGTCTGTACATTTGCATTTACTGAGGTACTAAGCAAAACAGCGCAGAAAAACGGGATGATGATCTTTTTCATATTAAATATTTATTTGTTTAAAGCTTTGTGAAACCGTGTTTAGTTTTTTTAAAGTATTTCAGTTTCGTCGTTAAATTAAAGTGATAAAGATAATCATATTGAATGACATGAATCGTTCTGCACATAAAAACCTTCGGCATTCCGAGGATTTTCAATTTTTTTTAACCCAATATTTACAAGAACTATTCTTTCACAAACTTTGTAGAAGTACAATTACCTTCTTTATCAATCATCTGCAGAATATAAACTCCTTTCGACAATGAGGATGTACCCAGCTTCAGACTATTTAAAGTATTTTTTTGTGATAATATTTTCTGACCTGCCGCATTAAATACATTGATCTCTGTAATTTCTTTGTCCCCTTTTACATACAGATGGTCTTTCACAGGATTCGGATAGACAGAAAAGCCGTCATCAATCGTTACGGACCTTACACCCAGGCTTTCCAAATTGTTCACAGCATTCAATCTTATAAAAGGAAAATTAAACTTTGTAATCCCATTATTCTGCTGCCAACATCCTGAGAAATATGTCGTATTCACCGTAGTATTTGTATCTAATGTTCTTACAGGCACATCAACAGGATTATTATGTCCTGTATGGCGTATTTCTATAACTAAATTTCCGCCCGTATAAAGATAAGGCGTATCGAATACGAGCGTATAAGCGTAAGGATTACTGCTGTTTCCGGCAGGAACTGAGCCTGCAGAAATCATAAGGTTTCCCGATTTTACCATCGTCTGAGTCCCGACAATATTAGCTGCAAAGTTCATTTGCATATTAGGAGGAGTCACTCCTTTGCTGAGATAAATCTCATAGCTGCCGAATGCCGTATCAGTGAGTGGCCATGCATTTGTATAAGAACCCTGGAGACTGAAAGAGATCGAGGTAATGTATTTGTTGACCATTAAAGAAATTGGTGCATGAGCTATAAGAATCTGAAATCTTCTTGGAGCATTTGCATAAGGCCCCAGAAAAGCTCCGTCTTCATTAGTGATGCCCGGCAAAATTTGGAAGCTCCCCTGTGCTTTCAAGTTTGAAGATAAAATCAATGTGAGTAGCAATGCGAACAAACTCAGTTGTCTGCTTCTTTTTCCGTTAAGAATGACAGATGAAGCCGAGAACGGATAACCAATAGAGAATAGACCTTTTTTCATATTCATAAATTTAGTGATCATAAAGATACGTTTTCTTAATGATATCAAAATTAAGATCTTACATCATGCGTAATTCAAAACCCACAATTGCAATCAAACTTGAACATAAAAGCATATCTCCAATTTCTTGGAAGTTTTCACATACTTATTACAGTAAATAAATTTATCTATTAAACGATAAAATATTATTCTTTAACAAATTTCGTCGAGGTAGAATTACCTTCTTTATCAATCATCTGTAAAATATAAAGACCTTTGGATAATGAAGAGGTATTCAGTTGTGGGATTTTCGTGCTGTTCTTTTGATACAATACTTTCTGACCCGCAAAATTGAATACGTTGAATTCTACAATATCTTTTGTTGATTTTACAAATAAATTATTTTTTACCGGATTAGGATAGACAGAAAAGCTATCATCAATTGTTACTGATTTCACACCGAGTGTATCAAGAGAATTAATCTTTATGTAAGCAAAGTTACCATTTAATACCCCTCCTGTTCCCTGCCAACATGCAGAAAAAAGAGTACCATATCCTGCTGACGTATTGGTGCTCGTAACTGAGTGTGTAGAAAGAGAGCTCGAGTTACTTCCTGTATGACGTATTTCTAAGATAAGATTCCCTCCGCTATAAAGATAGGGAGTATCAAACAAAATATTATAACTGAAAGCATTGGGATCGCCACCCGAAGTGAGTGAGCCCGCAGGAATAATCAAAGCGCCGGTTCTTACCATTGTCTGTGCTCCCGTAATATTTGCTGCAAAATCCAATTGTCTGTTGGCAGGATCTACTCCGTTACTTAAATAAATCTGATAACTGCTGAAAGTAGCATCTGCAGCAGGCCAGGATGAAGAGGCAGAAGCCAAAAGCCTGAATGAAATAGAATTGAGATATTTACCAACCAAAGGTGTAAGCTGGGTATCATCAATCAGCATCTGATAAGTTCTTGCAGAATTTGCCAAAGGTCCCAAAAAACTTCCGGAAACATTGCTATCCGGAATTATTTTAGAAGTCTGAGCTTTTAAATTTGCAAATAATGTCACCATTACTACGAATAGAAATGTCAATGAAAATTTTATTTTTCTTTTAGATAAAATAACAGAATCTGAAGTTTCAGATTGTTTAAAGAATAAAGTTGTTTTCATATTGTAAAATTTTTAATAATTCTAAATTTACAATATTTTTTTCACAATAAAACCAAAACAACATTACCATATTATCAAACAAAAGCAAAAAACCTCCAATTTCTTGGAGGTTTTCAATATTTATCAGAGAATAATTATTTCTTCAATTCTTCTAAAAACTCGTCGTGAGAGATCTCAGTTTCTTTTTTAGTAGCTTTCTCAAGGATAACGTCTTTCAACTTAGCCATTGCTACTTCAGAAGAAATTTGTCTTACCTGCTCTTGGTCTTTCAACATTTCAACAGCGTATTTCTGAACTTCTTCATCACCTAAATGGTGAATTCCGTAGATTGCCAATTGATTTTTCACCAACTGCTCAGCCTGTGCCAAAACATCAGCATAGTCTAACTGAATTTCGTTTTCGCTCATCAATTTACCTTCGATGATTTGATATTTTAACTGATTTTTCTCAGCTTCAAGAATTTCTTTTGCCTGATCTTCAGACTGGATGTTCTGGTTTGAGAACATTAACCATTTTACCAAGAAAGATTCAGGAAGTTTTATTTCTTCTTTTTCAGAAACCTGCTCCAATACTTTGTTTACGAAGTGTACGTCTGCATTCTGCTGGAAGTATTCATCCAATTCAGATTTTACTTTTTCTTTCAACTCTTCTTCAGACTTGATGTTTCCTTCACCGTAAACTTTATCGAAAAGTTCCTGGTTTAGTTCAGCAAGATTCAAAGAATAGAAATCTTTTACTTTCACCTCCACTTCAGCGTGGTGTAAATGCTCAACTTCTTCTTTAGAGAATCCTAATTCTTTAGCCAAATCTTCGTCAGAAGCAAGAGTTTCTTTAGAAACCTTTACAGACTCATCCATTTTCAAAGATTTTACCAATTTGAAAGCTGCTTTATTTTCAGCGGTAATGGTAGCATTCTTTGGGTGGTGGTGGTGCTCTCCTTCTGCATCTTCTTCAACTACCTGAGTAATTTCTAAAGCTACGTAAGAATCTTTCGTGATTTTGTCTTGCGGCACCTGCTCTGCAAAACGTCTCTGCATATTTTCGATGCTCTTGTTGATTTCTTTATCAGAAGCAGCTACTTTGTAGTGTGCAGCTTCATATTTAGAAAGATCGATAGAGAATTCAGGCTCGAAACCTACTTCAAAAGCAACCTCCAATTTCTCTGCATTATGATTAAAATCATTTACAGGCTGTGGAACCGGCTGACCTACCAATCTCAGTTTGTTTTCGTTGATATAGTTATTCAAAGCATCAGAAACCTGCTTGTTGATTTCCTCAAATGCAATACCTGCTTCATACTGCTTTCTTACCATACTTAAAGGCACTTTCCCTTTTCTGAAACCAGGAACCTGTGCGTTTTTCGCATAGTTAATCAATTGCTTCTCTACTTTATCTTTGTAGTCAGACTTTTCTAATGTCACTGTAAGCAATGCACTTACATCATCATGATTTTGAGCTGTAACGTTCATTATCGATTAAAATTTTAGGTTGCAAAAATATGAATTTTTTATTAAAAATATCAATTAAAATCAACTTAAAAAGACAAATATTGTTAAAGTAAAAACCGTCGAATGATTTTTCAACGGTTTTACAATATAATGTGCTATATACATTTACAATACTCTTTGTAATGTTGTAAATAAAACTTTTTCTCCATTAAATTGTACTATTTGATATAAAAATCTGTAAAAACGATATCCGTCAGGTATTGTTGTTCCATTTCCAACAGTAGTTCTTACTGATAAAAATAATTCTGTAACCTCTGCATTATAATTGGTTCCGTTAATTGGTGCTGTTGCTGTAGTACCAGTTGGTGGTCCTTGCCAAAATACGATATCATTTTGATCAATCGGCTGTTCTACTCCCGGAGCAATACTAAGACCTATCAATTGCCGCCCTTCATCTACAGAATGAGCTGCTGTATTAATATGTACAACTATCGTACTTCCTGAAGTATTTTTTAAAATCGGTCTATAGTAAGTAGAACTTGATGAAATAACATCAAAAGTAAGACCATCAATAACCGGCATTGAAGCTCCGTATTTTACATTTGCCGAAAAATATAGTCCAGGAGTATCATTCATTGTCGTAGCGTTAGCAAAATAGGTATTTGCAGAAATACCTCCAATAGGAAGCGCATTTCCCTGTCCCACTGTTGCATTACAGGTTTGCCCTCCAACATTTAAAGGAAAGGTTGTAGTTATTGGGCTTGATACAGTAGGAGTTCCCGAAACAGTATAAATTAAATTTCCTGAACCTATATTAAAATTTCCAGAAGCAATTGTTGCAGTAAGACCATTTACTGGACCTATAGTTTGAGCAGGATAAGCTCCCCCATCTCCGTTTGTATAGGGCACTGTCATCGATCCAATGTAAGCTGTACCCGAAGTATATGATGATGGTGATAAACTTACACTTGTACATGAAATTGTACCAATAGTCCCGGCGTTAGTTGATGAATTGTTAAAAGTTCTCCATTCAGTGCCATTCCAAAAAACATACCCAACGTATCCAAGACCAGAAGTTCCCGTATTATATACCAAAAGTCCTGTAGCAGGTGAAGGAATTGTAGCTTGATCTGTTGCACTGCTAAGCGAAACTCTTGGTAAAAGTACTCCTTTGTTTATGGAATTTATATCCAGCTTTGCACTATTATCCGGAACAGTTATTCCTATTCCTACACTACCTGTAGAAGTTACAGCGAAATCATTATTCTGTTGAGCTGCAGTTGGTATTCCGGTTGCAGGATTATCTTTTGCTCCATCTATATTAAAAACTCCTTGAGGATTTGTCGTGTTAATCCCTACCTGAGCAAAATAAGATGAGCAGCTAAACATTAAAATAAATGGGATAAATAAATTTTTTTTCATAAGTGATAATTTTTAGAGCTGATAAAATTATTATCAAAAAAATGAGGAATACAAAAAACGATTACTTATATATACTCATACACATACTTAAAGCTACTCACTCCTGCAACAC
This sequence comes from Chryseobacterium sp. CBo1, assembly GCF_001693475.1. Taxonomy (NCBI): domain Bacteria; kingdom Pseudomonadati; phylum Bacteroidota; class Flavobacteriia; order Flavobacteriales; family Weeksellaceae; genus Chryseobacterium; species Chryseobacterium sp. CBo1. The sequence goes on along the minus strand of NZ_MAUH01000067.1, from coordinate 114,389 downwards.
ATTGATAATAAACACATTAAAAATATCTAAAAATTATTAATGATATATACATTAATATCTGTTTCCGTTGAAATATTTAATTTTTTCCGAATTCTATATTTTTTATTTTCAATAGCACGAACAGTAGAATTGGTGGCTCTTGCTATTTCCTTAGTGGTAAAATTTAATTTCATCAATGCGCATATTTTCAATTCAGATGAAATAATATTAGAATGGGATTTTAACATATTGTCAAAAAAATCTGGAAATTGAGATTTAAAATAGGGAATAAATAATGTATTTCCATTAATAGCTATTTGATATAAATCTTCTGTAAAAACCAATTTATCTGTTTTCTTAATCATTTCGTTTAACCGTTCTTTTTCCATAAAATATTTTACTAATATTCTCTCCCTCCTGTTGGTAAAATAGATTCCTAAAAAAGCAAATACAGAAACTTCTAGAACTTTATATATGTTTATATACATTTCTTTTTCCGGAGTTAAATTCTGATGCAAGAAAGGAAACAAAGTATAACCTGTAAGAATGTTGATTAAAAAAAGAATAATATATAAACTGATAAGTGAAAATATGATAGGCTTATCCGTTTGATAATTAAAAAAATATCCAACGGCAGTCGTTAAAGAAATATAAGATAAATAACTCATAGCTCCTTTACCACTTGCTATATCACACAAAAAAACTATTATCCCTAAAAAAAAGAAAATTGACATTAAATTCAATCGGTTAAACCTTATTCTATTAGGTATTAGCAATGTAATAAATAGAAATATTGTCAAACCAAAAAATATTATTGCATATAGTAATTGATCAATAAAGAGATTAAGAATAATATTACATATCAAAATAAATACAAGAACTAATGTATATGTATTGAATAAATGATCTTTCTCATACTCTATCTCATCTTCTTCCCTTTCCTTCCTGCTCTTTATAGTATTTATTACAGTAGAAATTTTTAACATTGGAAAAATTGTATTATAATTAAAAGTCTATTTAAAGACAAAAATATCATAAAAAACTCGTAACTATATTAATACAGTTACGAGTTTTATTATTTAACCGACTATTATTTTAAATATAATATTAAAAATTGTCTAATTAGATTTTAATGTGCGTCAACCGTAATATCTACATCGCTTTCTCCACCTTGAGTTTGACCTAATTGATTGGTTGCGGAAGGATAATTCTGATTAACAGAAGTAGGACCGTGAATCAATTTGATATTCATTTTTCCTGTTGCCTGAGTAGAATTGATTGTCCATTCTGTTCTTAGTCCTAATTTATTCCCGTCTGTTCTTACAATATCATTGGCAGATCTTAGCACAACAATATCCGCATTTGCTGGGTTAAAGGTAATAAAGTGGTGGTCTTTTTCTTCTTCGATTTCATCTGAAGAATGATAGTGATCATCATGCTTGATCTGGAAATCTAATTCTGCCAAATAAGTATCACCTGCGTGTAAATGTAAATGACCATCTGCAACCCCTGAAATTACGTTTACAGTCTGAATATCTGTAGCATCATTTTTATTAGTCAATTTTAAAACCACTTTCCCGATTTCATCATGCTCGTGAACATCTTCAGGAATTGCATCATCGTCTGATCTACAAGAAAACACAAAAAGTGCAGCAAAAAGAACTAATGTAATATTGATAAATTTTTTCATTTTAATTTTAAATTTTAAGTTATAAATAATTAGAAATTGTATTTAAGAGTCACGACGAAATTCCTTCCGGGTTCGTACATATAATACCTGAGTCTGTTCAGATATTCTTTATACTCTACATTAAAAATGTTGTTGATTCTGAAGTTTAAATTCAGATTTTTGATTAAATCTGCTCCAACAGAAGCATTAAATATGGTGAACGCTGCAGGTGTAGAACTAAAATCAACGATTTCATTTCTTTCCACCCCGTCTTTAATAAAAGTCACCGGTAAATCTCTGATCGGAAAACGGTTTTGCTTAAATGAATTTTCATTCTCCAAAGCGATATAGAAATTTTTAGGTTTATTAAGAGTAAGCTCAACTGAGTTTCTCAGTCTTGCAGGCATCATCAAAATCAGCGGCTCATTATTCGAAAGATCGTCACCTTTCAGAATACTGAATCCTGATTTCCATTTTAAATTATCGAGAATTGACAATTCGGCATCGGCATCAATCCCATAAATTCTAGCTTTAATCTGTTGATACGTCCAAACCGGGAAAACTCCTCTACTTGTATTCTGTAAATCTGTTGGAATTTGATTCACAAAACTATCAGACATCATCAAATAAGGACTCGCCTCGATATGAAGACCTTTCAACACATCAAACTGCGCTGCTAAAGATAGATTTACATTATAAACGGTTTCTTTCTTTATACTTAAATTACCTTCTTCCATCATCGCCGCAGAATGATGCAACCCATCTGAAAACAGTTCAGCTGCATTCGGGCTTCTGTCTGCTCTTGAAAGATTAAGTTTAAGTTCAAGATTTTGAGTTGGCTTATAATCTAATCCAATATTCGCTGAAAAATTATGATAATCTAAAATCGGTCTCGTTAATGTTCTACTACCAGATTCACTCACAAAAAACTGCGGAAAAAGGTCTGCAAAGTTTTCATTCCATTTATCAGAATCATAATACTTATAAGAATCATATCTGCTGAAATCATATCTCGCAGCAGCTTCTGCATTTAATTTTGAATTAAATTTATATTTAAATACAGAAAAAACGCCTCCATCATATCGGTAATAATCAGGAATTAATCTTCTTGCTTCTGTTCTTGGATCAGGGAAATTATCCTGAAAAGTTCCTGAAATCCCACTTTCTAAACTCCAATTTCTACGTTCAAGCAAATGAATCAAGCTTGCAGAATGCGTAATCAAACGCAAATCCATTGAGGGCAAATCGGCACGTTCTGCTCTTCTGATGTCGTACTCTTCTCTTCTGTTATGCTGGAAACTGTATTGGAAAGTCAACTTCCCAAAATCAGCAAATCTTTTATAAGCAGAAATCTTAGCAATATGATGTTCAACAACCTGTCTCGGACTAACCATACCATAACTAAAATCGTCCAAATAATAAGGCTGTCCGAAATTCACCGCATTGTAAAAATCTTCCGGACTCGACAAGTGTGCACCTTTGTAAATCCCAAATTCCTGGTTGATCCCACTATAAGACACATCAAACCCTTGTAAAAAACTGTGCTTTCCGAAAGAGAAATTAAACGAGTTAAATTCCTGACCTGTATTCTGCAATGTATGATGCGGAACATATTGGTCTCCCGTCTTTCTGTAGCTCCCTCCTGTTTTTACAAACCATTGGTTTTCCCAGGTTTTTGCAACATTTGCAGCAATCTCTCCTCCTCTTCCATTAGAAATCCCTGAAAGTTTCAGGCTTCCCATAATGGTATCCCTCTTTGGTAAAACTGCAGGTTCCAAAACTACAACTCCGCCTACTCCTTCATTTCCGTACTTCAAGGCGGCTGCACCTTTAATAACATCGATGTGCTCAAAATCGTTCACATCAACATTTGGAGCGTGCTCAACTCCCCATTCCTGCTCTGCCATTTTCACTCCATTGTTTAGAATAGAAATTCGGCTTCCATACAAACCACGAATCACTGGTTTTGAAATATTATTTCCTGTTTTCAGTGCTGTAACCCCTGAAATTCTTGTCAATAAATTCCCAAGATTTTCCGTGGAATTTCTTTCGATTTCAGTTTTATCCAGCGTTCTCATAATCACTGAGCCTCTAGTTTTGTGACTTCCGTGAATGGTAACGGTTTCGATATCACCAATGTGATGTTCTAAAGTAATGGCTAAATGCAAATCTCTGTCGACTCCCACATTTTCAGTATAATCATCGCACAGAGGATGCTTTGCAATGAGCTGATATTTTCCTGCAGGAATATTATTGAATGAAAACTTACCTTTTTTATCTGTTTTTGTAGTATAATCGCCGATTTTTACCGTCGAATTTTCGAGCATGGTTTTATCGTGAAAATCCTGAACAGTTCCTTCAACCGTATACGTTTTCTGTGCGTTTGTAAATGCAAATCCTAAAAGGATAAGCAGTAAACTATATATCAATTTCATTTTAAATAGATAGATTGCGTATGTATCAGATCATTTCATTATAAAATGAACGACATGAAAATACTTTCGTTAAAATTTTGAATTGGATTTTGCTTTGTACTTTTGCCTTGAAGCAAAAAGTACTAAAAATTCAAGACTAGAATCTTCCGCTAAAAATTTAAATTAAATCCTAAAATCCCCAAAACTCGTTCAATTAAAATTACGGTTTCGAAACAAAAAATGATGCTCACTCAAACAGTGGGAATTTTTTAACGGATTGAATTTCAATTTTCCTAACGCTTCAGCTTCTTAGGTCAGAGAAATATTAGTAATCAATATAAAATTACTACACTCAACGACTTTTAAATCTTGAAAAATTTAAAGCAAAAAAATCCGGAAAAGAATCTATTGATTATGAAATTGCGGGAGGTCCCCGAAGTTGAAAGGTAAATTTAGTTTGCGACCAGATTTTTTCCTGTAAAGCAAAAACCTGCTCTGCCTCATGAGTATGTTTGATCAAAGTGAAACTAAATTCTTCCGGTAAAAGAGTATTTCCTGTTGCTAAAAAGTGACAGGCCAAACAGTCGACCGCTTTTTCTTTAGCTTCAGATTTTGAAATAGAATTTTCGGTTTTTTTAAGATTAAAATGCTTAAAATCTCCTGAATCATGATTGTGAAAGCTTGACGAAAACAACGCAAAGAAGTAAATCCCAAACATCAGTTTTGAGATAAAGCTTTTTAGTTGTCGGCTTTCCTTGAAAATCATTTGGCAAAATTATAAAAAATAAATGAAAGCCTTTTACATAAAGATTAAATTTTAATAATTTAAAGAGGATTATGCCATTTATAGTTAAAAAGTTTCGCTCCTACGGAGCTCAAATATTGATAAAATGATCATGCTACAAAGGTTTTGCTCGTACGGAGCAAAAAAATTTTAAAGCTTTTTTCAGGTCGCCCCTAAGGGGCTCTCTGAACATTTTAATTGTACATTCTATTAACAGATTGCTCCTACGGAGCAATATTCATCACGAGATTTTCTGATGGAGAAAACTTCTTTTAGGTACATCACATATCTCACAAAAAAGATGAACCAAAGTCCATCTTTCAATATTTTAAATTTAAAAATTAATCTAACTGCGTTCCCAAATGTTCCCATTCCTGTAATGCAAGATCAAGGTCTTCTTTGGTTTTATTGTATTTTTCTAAAGTTTCTTCAGAAGGATTTTCTTTAGTAAAAGAAGCTTCGAATTCTTCAATTTTTAGTTCAAGCTCAGAAATTGTTTCTTCAACTTTCTTCAGTTTATTCTGAATACTTTTTTGTTCTTTGCTGACAATGGTTGATGGCTGTTGGTTGCTAGTTGCTGGTTCTTCAATTTTTTTAGCCTTTACCTCAACCTTGGGCTCTTCACCATGAAGTTTTGCTTTTTCGGCAGAAATCTCTCTGATGGATTCTTTCTGTCTGAATTCAAGATATTCATTGATATCTCCTAAAAATTCTTTCATTTTACCATCCCGGAATTCATAGATTTTATCACAAAGTCCCTGTAAAAACTCTCTGTCGTGCGAAATGACAATTAAAGTACCTTCGAACTTCTGTAAAGCTAATTTGATAATTTCTTTAGACTGAATATCCAGGTGATTGGTAGGCTCATCCATAATCAACGTATTGAACGGACGCAGCAACAATTTACAAAGTGCCAAACGGTTTCTTTCACCTCCGGAAAGTACTTTTGTTTTTTTATTTACCGCTTCACCCTGGAACAAGAAAGATCCTAATAAATCACGAACTCTTGGTCTCGTTTCTTCGGTAGCAGAGTCTTCTGCTTCTTCCTGAACGGTTTTATTAGGCGTTAACACTTCTTCCTGGTTTTGGGCGAAGTAACCAATATTTACGTTGTGACCCAAGTTCCAGTTTCCTGAATAATCTTTGATGTCTCCGGCAAGAATTTTTGCTAAAGTGGTTTTCCCCTGCCCGTTTTGCCCAAGAAGGGCAATCCTGTCGCCACGTTGTACGATGAAATCAACATCATCAAAGATCTGCTTTTCACCATAAGCTTTCCCAAGATTTTCAGCTTCGAAAATAACTTTTCCGGGAATCTGCGACTGTACGAAACGGATATTGAATTTAGAAACGTCTTCGTTATCCACTTCAATACGTTCTATTTTATCTAATTTTTTAATCAAAGACTGGGCAAAAGATGCTTTGGTAGCACTTGCACGGAATTTATTGATGTTATCTTCCATCTGCTTGATTTCCGCATCCTGATTCTTTTTAGCCTGAATCAGTTTTTCACGGCGGTCTTCACGCATGATTAAATATTTGGAATAATTAGCTTTGTAATCGTCAACTTTTCTGTTGTTCACATCAAAAGTACGGTTACAAACCGCTGTCATAAACTGCTTATCGTGACTTACCAAAACAATTCCTCCGGGATAATCTTTCAAAAAGTTCTCCAACCAAATGATGGATTCCATATCCAGGTGATTGGTAGGCTCATCGAGAAGCATCAAATCGTTTTTCTGAAGAAGCAATTTGGCCAGTTCGATTCTCATTCTCCATCCCCCTGAAAATTCGTCGGTGATTTTTTGAAAATCATCTGCTTTAAAACCAAGACCAAAAAGAACTTTTTCGATGTCACCTTCCAGATTATAAGCATCATGATGCATCAAAAGATCATTCAGATCAGTCATTCTGTTGATCAAATCGGTATAAGAATCACTTTCGTAGTCGGTTCTTACGGTCAATTGATGATTGATTTCTTCCAGTTCATCTTTCCATGCATTGATTTGCTCAAAAGCCTGCATTGTTTCATTCCAAACCGTTCTGCCTTTCACAAAATCAAGATCCTGCTTTAGAAAACCAATCGTAATATTTCCTTCCGGAACAACATTTCCTTCGTAGAAATTGATTTCTCCGGAAAGCATTTTTAAAAGCGTAGATTTCCCCGCTCCATTTTTACCGACCAACCCAATTTTATCATCTTTTTTAATGGTAAAATTGACGTTTTGAAACAAATAGTTACCCGAATGATGTAATCCTAAACCCTGAACCGAAAGCATTTGAAATGAATATTAAATGTGAATAATGAATATGAATCTTTTTCGGGTGCAAAAATACGGAAAAGAAATGAAAGACAGGAAAATAAAAAGAGCCGTCCTAAACGACAGCTCACTGCTAAATTTTAAAAAAAACGTTTGCCTAGAATATAATTTCTGAAATTCAGCAGAACTTTATTTCATCAGTTTTTTTCATGTAGAACATCAAAAGAACAACGCAAAATAAGACAAAATATTTTGATTGCCGATACGTATAATCTACCAAATAGAAAAATCCGTATTTATACTGAGTACGCTTTACGCAAGAGAATAAATATTGTTCACGATTGCATAGATCACTATTCCGACGGTGTTTTTAGCACCAATTTTTTCAATTGCACGTTGTCTGTGACTTTCGACGGTTCGCGGGCTGATGAAGAGTTTCTCGGCAATCTCATGGTTTGTCATTTCCTGACAGATCAGCTTCACTACTTCACGCTCTCTATCGGAAAGATCATCATTCATCTCAAAAAGCGATTTCTTTTTTGAAGAATTGTTCATATAGGAAAGAAGCATTGCATGATCTTCATTGGTGAAAAAGATCCCGTTTTTATAGACTTTTGCAATCGCCTCTATGAATAATTTTTTGTTGGAATTTTTCGGCAGAAATGCAGAAACTCCCAACTTGACCATATACCCTAAAACGGATGTCTTGTAGTGTGACGAAAGAATAATAACTTTGAGATCAGGATATTTGTTTTTTAAAATCTCCACAAGCTCAAAACCGTTCATCGGCTCCATCTGTACATCAACGAGAGCGATATCCGGAAAGTCTTCTGCTGAAAGATTTTCGAGATTTTCGAGGAAGACATTTCCATCATTCGCCATCATCGTTACCGAGAAGTTTTTTTCTTTTGAAAGTAACATTTTTACCCCTTCAAGAATCAACTGTTCATCGTCTACCAAAGCAATTTTTATCTGCTCACTCATTGTTTTTATTAATTTTAAAAATTAGTCGGCTTCCTTTATTGGGCACACTTTTCCATTTAAATTCTGCATCCATCGATTTGATTCTGGATTCTATGTTTTTGATTCCCATTCCTTTTTTTACTTTTTCATAGTCAAAACCTTTTCCGTTATCGGAAATAACGATTGCAGTAAAATTATCAAATTCTTTTATTGCAATTTCAATTTTTTCTGCTCCCGAATGTTTAATAACATTGGTCGTAAATTCCTGAATAATTCGATAAATCTGAACTTCAACAAACATATCCTTTTTAATATAACGAGAGAGATGCATTGAAATATTGATCCTTGCCGATAAATTCGTAATCAGTTCTTCAATATATAAAATTAAGCCTAATTTCTCAAGATTTACAGGATAAAGCGAATGCGAAATGCTTCTTGTATTGTCTATTAATTCAGAAATCTGATTTGAAATCACTTCTGAAGCAGAATCATCTTCAATGTCAAGATTATTGAGCCATAATGAAAGAATGTTGAGCCTGTTGCCAATATCATCGTGAACTGCAATAGCAATTCTTTTCCGTTCTTCTTCCTGTGCTTTCGTATTTTCTAAAGCCAATTCTTTCTGATGCTGAATTTCAGCTCTGTTCTGCAAATCTTTTTCTCTGACAATACGATCAATAAAAGTTTTATATAATATCAATATAAAAAAGACGATAATCGCCAAGGTGACAATTATCAAAACCAGCAGATTGATATTGAGTGTTACTTCTTTAATTTTAAAAATGTATAAATAAATGAACTATATAAAATACTCGACAAAACTGTGTTGATTCCCAAAATCATATAAAAATTATCTTCTGAAAGATTCTGTAATTGTTGTTGAATAATAAATATGAATACAGAAACCGAATAATAAAAGAAAATGCTTGCATCCACTAAGATAAATCTGTTTGAACTGTTATCATCTTTAACCTGTTTCAATAAAGTAAATCCCGCTAAACAAATAATAACAATATTGGATGCAACTTTGGCTTCATCAAGATTGAAATTAATTTTAGGAATATTAGCACTAATTAAAAATATTACCCCAATAATTGATGAGATTACCAATGTATATTTTGGTAAATCTAATTTTTTTATGAATATATTGGTTATCAGTAAAAATTCTCCTGCTATATAATATTGATAGATAAATGATGTATCCTGCAATTCAAATATATACGCTAAGATCAAACCGACCAACTCAACAAGAAAAAGAAAAACAATATAATATGTATATTGTCTTTCTTTTTGACTTAATATGGTAAATTTCCAAAAAATAAGGAAAACTATTAATGCAAGCAATCCGTAATTTAAAAGCAAAAATGTCTTATAAAAATCTACCATTTGAATTCATTATTCAATTCCCAAATCAGGAATTTTGCAAACTGGTGGACAAGGTTTTGCATAATCAAAAGTATTCGAAATTGTTTCTACACTCCCACCTAAATTCTTAATAAAGGAAATAAAAATTAGTGCAGGAAGCTGTTTTTGATAAATATCAGAATATTTAAGCCCGAAAGAACAAACAAAACTTACTTCAGTTTCTGCCTTAGAAATTTTATCAAACGGAACATAGAATTTATTGAAGATACTTTTGCCTCCGTTTTGCTTGTACTCAGCATAAAACCAGTCTTGTCCGTTTTCCTTCCAGGATTCGATACAGTCAATCGCTATATCCTGATCCATAATCGGTTTACCTGCAACCGGAAAAAACATGTCTGAATCGTTATCGACCTTACGCATTTCTTTTGACAGAACTGCATTCTTCACCACCGTATAGGTTTGAATTTCCGTCAGTTTCAAATCTTCCTCCAAAGGTTCAAAAACAGAGAAAGGAACTTCACCTACTTCCATTTTGTTGCCTTTTTCATCAAGCGGGCAAAGCATTACAGTCAGTTTGCCTTCCATCACTCCGATTTCAGCGCAAAACTCTTTATTAGCGTTAGCTTTTCTAAGCCAGTCTACCTGCTCGGTTGTAAAATTGAAAATGTAGTTTTCGGGAAAAAGTTCGTTTAGTCTTCTTGGATCAGTTTTAGCATAGATCCATCCTTCCACTGCAGCAGTGTACTGTTCCCTGTTCAAATTTTGCATTAAAAGTTTTTTTAAAGGTTTACGCGATAAATTTATTGAATCCCTTTAAACTGCGCAAACATCCGATGAATAAATAAAAATAAATTAATATTTTCTCACAATTACATGAAAATAGGTTCATTTTTTTCTCTTAAAAAAAATTCAACGAGTTTTTAGAAAACCAATTTTAACTTAGAATCTATTTATTAAAAAACCTCACTGCACAAATATTTTACAATTAAAAGTAATTTAATAATTTCTCACCGTCACATGAAAACAGCTTTGCTGTCTCTCTTTGATGTAATGAATGCGTCCTGCATCGTAATAATATTTCAGAACCTTTTCTAGGGCAGATTCCAACTTAGGATTCGGTCTATGAACACCATTAAATCTTACATAAGAAATATCAAAAGAATTTCCGTAATTATGAGAGCTGATTCCCAAACTTGCGTTCGAATTAACTTTTCGTAGTTTACACTGATCTTCAAGTGTTCTCGTGATAGAAGTTACTGTAAAATAAGCTCCACCTGTATTTTTACTGAATCTATTGCCAATCCTTTCCAAATTCAGATACGCTTTTGAAACCAGCCAGGCTCTGCTGTAATCCAGTTTTTGAACTCGGTAACCCTTTCCTTTTTTATTAACGGAATGAAATTTCCCGCTATTGATGTATTTCTGTACTGTACCTGTAGTTTTGAGAATTTTTACATTAAAACTTTTTGAGGCATCCAGATGTGGCTTATAGAGAGGAGTCGGCTCTACTTTCAAAATTTCATTCAAATCATAACAAGGTGAAGATTTTGCCGATTTCTGACCGTGAAAAGTATGTGAAAAAATAACAGGAATTATTAACAGAAACTTTTTCATTCAAGAGACTTTAAAAATTTATAAACTAAAAATAATCATTTATGTTATAAAAATCAACTACAATTTAAAATTATGTGAAATATATCACTACCAAACAAATAAATATATTATTAAATTCACAAATAAAAACCCCACAAGTCATAAATATATTTAAAAATTATCATCTTAAATTAAGATATTAATTTTAAATTTGAAATACATTTAAAATAAACATTATGATAAAAAAACTTTTTGCTGAATTTTTCGGCACATTCTGGCTTGTTTTCGGCGGTTGTGGAAGCGCAATCTTTGCTTCACAAATTGCTCCCTCTTCAAACGGACAATTGGGAATTCTTTTAATAGGAGTCGCCCTGGCTTTCGGTCTTACAGTTCTCACCATGGCTTATGCAGTCGGACATATTTCAGGAGGACATTTTAATCCTGCGGTTTCCTTCGGTTAAGTTGCCGGAGGAAGGTTTTCTGCAAAAGAACTTGTTCCTTATATTGTAGCACAATGCGTAGGAGCAATTGCTGCTGCGGGAGCTTTATATTTTATCCTTTCCGGCTCCGGAACACCCGATTTTTCAGGACCGGGAGCTTTTGCCACCAATTTTTACGGTGATGCCGTTTATTTTGGCAAAGGATATTCTATGAGTGCAGCATTTTTAACAGAGTTTTTATTGACTGCTTTCTTCCTGATCATCATCATGGGAGCAACTGACAAATTTGCTAACGGAAAATTTGCAGGAATTGCCATCGGTTTAGGGTTAACATTGATTCATTTAATTTCTATTCCGATTACCAATACTTCTGTAAACCCTGCAAGATCACTTTCTCAGGCAGTTTTCGTTGGCGGAAATGCTATTTCCCAGCTTTGGCTGTTTTGGGCAGCTCCGATTTTAGGTGGAATCGTTGGCGGATTGATCTATAAGTTTTTGCTGCAAAAAAATTCCGAGGCTATTGCCGAATAAATATTAGTTATTATTACAAAATCCCGTCATTTGGCGGGATTTTTATTTTGTCTTCTTGATATCAAACGGATTTTTAAAGATGAGTTCTTCGTGTTTTCCTTTGATTTCCAATTTGCGCTGTAATAGATTCAGAGCCATTTTTCGGATAAAAAGATCTTTATCTGTTAATTTCCAGTAAGAATCTTTGTGAACTGTTTTAGGCTTTCGAATCAGATAAAACTCAGTTTCCCAAGAGTCTACATTGTGGTAAAATTCAATGATTCCGCAATGTTCAGGAATGGCTGAATGTTCGATCATTCCCATTGGCAACAAAAAACTGAAAGAATTGCAGATATAATCGCCACAGCAAATTTTATCGTGCTTCAGAAATTTTTCTCCTGTTGAGGTATTAACGTACGATTTTTTAAAATCATTTTTAAAATCACTTTTTGAAAGCTTAATTTCAATTTCGTGACTAAATCCTTCCGCATTAATGATCAGAATATCTGCTTCCCAATCTGCCTGAAAATGATTGGTCAAGACAATTTCTTTCTCAAAATCGCATTGAGAATGAATGTATGCATGAACAAGTTCTTCTATTTTTAACACTATTAATTTTTTTTAACACAAGGTTCGCTAAGATTTTTTTTTAATTAGAGTATTTTTCGGTCGCAAAAGCGCTTTGCTCAGCAAATGATAGCAGAATTTAAGTATCAATATCAACCACACTAAAACACTAGAGCACTCAAACTCATTAACCAATCAACTCACCAACAAGCTACAGCCCCGAATATCAGAATGATCAATCCTACCCAGAACCTGAAATTTATCGCCCATTATTTTACCCAAATCCTGCGTTGCAAGGAATGAACAGGAATGAATATTTGCCAAGTCAATAATATTGATCGCCCCTGTTCTGCCTTCTTTTTCATAATTAAAAGGATCTTCAGCATTTCTTACCAAGATTCTCATCCAGTTTGGGCATTGGTAGATATTTTCACCTAAAGAATATGCCTGAGAAAGCAATTCTGTCATCGAATATTCTGAATAAATTTTATCGGTTTTAAAACCTTCCTGTAGAATTTTCAATAATTCATCTTTGGTCATCTCTTCTTTTCGCCCTTTCATTCCGCCGGTTTCTATTACAGTTAAAGTGTCGGAGAGCTTGAGGGTTTGAGAGTTTGAGGTGCAGTAATCTAAGAAATCTAAAAGCGCAAACGAAACTCCGAATAAAATGACCTTTTTGTCTTTTAGATCATTCAAAAGCTTGAACAGATCTTCGTGATTGTACAGGAAATATCCGTTTTCGGTTTTGCCGGATTTTTTCATAAGGTAATCAACCATATAAATCAGCGACGAATTCTGCTTTTCAAGATAACTTGGCAACAGACCCAGGAAAATAAAATCTTCAGGCTTTCCGATAAACTGATCGAAACTTTTATAAATGCTTTCCTGATAGATATTTTGGTCCGCTATAAAATGTTTAGACAGATTCATCTGCGTTGTTCCCGAGCTCTGAAAATATAATTCTGTTGAAATATTCTTATTTAAAATCTGATGATTTTTAAACATTTCAATCGGCAGAAAAGGAATTTTCGCCAGTTCATCTACATTTTGAGGATCAATCTTCAGGTAATCAACAAACTTTCTGTAAATCTCAACATTTTCATATTGAAATCGGAAAGTTTCAAGACAGGCTGTCAAAAAATCTTCTTCGGTCTTTATGTCAAAAATATTTTTCAATTTATTTTTCAGATTAAATTTTAAGCTTATTGATTCAAAATGAATCTTTTACATTTTGCAAACCTAAATATTTGTAATTTATTTATTTGGAGAGCATACTTTTGGTCAAGTTTTTGCAACAACAAAATCGGAATATGGATTAGTAATAAAGAGTGTAGAACCTTTATTCAAGAATTGCCTCAATTTTTTTTGAGGTAATTTTTTTATTTAATTCTCAAATTTTTTCAATTCAAAATCATGTTCAAAAACTCCATAGGTAAAATAAGATATCCAGTCTCCCAAATTGATGTATTTCGAATTTTTTTCTAAATCTAAAACCATCGGCAAATGTCGGTGACCATAAATAAAATAGTCAATATTCTCTGTTTCCAGCTTTTTTTTAGAATAAATAATCAGAAACTCTTTATCTTCTCCCAAAAACGCCTTGTCTTCATCACCGGAAATCAGCTTGTTTTTCTGCGACATATACAATGCTATTCTCATTGCAATATCCGGATGAAGCCATTTGAAAAACCACTGCGCAACAGGATTGGTAAAGACTTTTTTCATTCTTTTGTACCCTTTATCTCCGGGGCCTAAACCATCTCCGTGAGCCAGTAAAAATTGTTTTCCGGAAATTTCAAAGTATTGTTTTTTATAAAAAACAGTGCAGCCGATTTCTTCTTCCAGATAATCTTTCATCCACAAATCGTGGTTTCCGACAAAGAAATACACCTGAATTCCGTGATCTTTCAATTCAGCAATTTTACCGAGAACACGTACATAACCTTTTGGTATGACGTGATTCCATTCGTGCCAGAAATCGAACAGGTCGCCCATCAAAAACAAAACCTGCGCATCTTCTTTGATCTCATTCATCCAACGGATAAATTTGGCTTCACGCAGTTTGCTTTCTTTCGGATCCGGAGAACCAAAATGCTGATCTGAAGCAAAATATACTTTTTTACCGGGTTCTAAATTGATGGCTGTTTTTAACACCGCTTTTGAGCTTTTTGAATAAATTACTGATTATCTTCTGCAAACCATTCCCCATAAGAGTTTTCGGTTTCGTGAAGTTTTAGATAAGCCAAAGAAATTCCTTCCGGAAGTTTAGATTTTATTTTTGCTGCAATAGCGTACAACATATTTTCGCAGGTTGGCTGAAAGGTGCAATAAATTACTTTATGTCCCTGATCTTCAAGGCTTTCTCCTAAATTTTTGTGCGGTGAAAGTCCGTTGATTAAAACGGCATGATCCCAAACATCAACAATCTCGGATTTCACAATACTTTTTATATCGCCGAAATCTACCACCATTCCGTTTTTGGGATTTTCAAGATCATTTACAGGCTTTCCTTTTACCGTAACGAAAAGTTTGTAAGAATGTCCATGCATATTTTTACATTTTCCGTCATAATTGTACAAAACATGAGCGGTTTCGAATGTAAAAATTTTTGTAATACGTATCATGGTGCAAAGATAGGGAAATTCAATATTTAATGAACGACCTTTGTACCGAGTTTACAATCGATTAAATCATTAAAACTTTAAAAAATCCTAGAAATCGAAAACACTAATACAATAGGAAGGATAATTATCAAAATAGGTAAAATAAGATTAAGAATAGCTTTCCCTACTGAGAATTTTTGTACAACAGACAAACCAATAACCATGAAAACCAATGTTGCAAGAGAAAGTATGATCTGAAAAACAGCAAGTATACTGCGAACAATATTACCAAATGAGCCGGGAGCTATATATTCAATATCACTGAAAACATCACGACCGTATATTGCTATTTGAGGAAACAAAAAGAATAAAATCAAAACAGACGGAATCATCGCATAAGCCATCATCCTGAATATTGAAGAAGTGTCACCTACTCCACCTAACCATTTTCCTGTCCAGCTCAATAAAGCAGAATAAATATAATAAGATATCCAGCCAAAAGCACCACCAATAACAATCGCTGAAAACAGAATCATAAGAAGTGAAGAATCGTCACCCATACTTTTTGAGGATGCGCGATCAAAAGCTCTTACCACACCTGCCAGAAACAATAGTATGTAATAATATTTTTCGTACTTGGTATCATTAATAAATTTAAAGATCCTTCTGGGTTCCGTCCATATTTTTGTGAAAACATCCCGATCAGACACAACATCGTATTTTTCGAACTCTTCAAATTGATTTTCCGTATAATTTGATTCCATGTTTAGTTTTTATTAAAAAACGAAAGTAATCATATTTATTAAAAATCACAATTTATTTAGCCAATCACTATCAAGTCGTTTAATTTTTTGAGTTTCTTTATCGATGAAGACCCAAAGCGTCAAAGAATCCACTACCAACTGATCATTACAGTAAAACTCAACTTTTCTAGGTTGGCGGATTCCTTCGGGAGCTTTCGGATACGTTTTAATCGTGATCGTATCATTTAAATAAACCTGCTTTTTGTATTGAATATGATGATCGAGAAGCATCCAGATGTCGTTTGGAAAATCGATTTTATGTTTTACAAAATCCCAGTGTTCCCCGGCAATTTCTTCTACCCATTTTACATACTGAACATTATTTACGTGATTATTGCTGTCAATATGCTCTTCTGTTACCTGTATTTCCTTTTCGTAGACTAAACTCATCTTCTTCAAATATTTACTCAAAAATAAATATTTTTGGATGGAAGTTGGGTGATGAAGCTGGAAGTTTATGATATATTTTAATAGTTTTTTTCATAAATTATCGTTTCCGGCTTTCAGCTAAAATAACTATCTTCGTTTTACACAATTCACAAATGATTTTAGATTTATTCTTCCCGAACCGATGTCTTGGCTGCAACCGAATTATTGAAGGTGATCTTCTGGTTTGTACGCTTTGTTTTGAACAGATCCATTTTACCCATCATCGCTACTTCGAAAACAGTTACCTCAAAGAAAAGTGCAAATTACTTTTCCCCATTGAACATTGCTTTTCGCTGATGCAGTTTGAAAAAGAGACCTTAAGCCGCAAAATCATTCACGAATTAAAATACAAAAGCAGAGAAAAGGCAGGAAAAATTCTTGCAGAATGGACGACCGAGAAATTAGATTTTAAAGATGAAAAACCAGATTTATTTGTTACAGTTCCCCTTCATTCTAAAAAATTAAAAGAAAGAGGATACAACCAACTGCATGTATTCACAGAAACTTTATCTGAATTTTACAAAATACCTTTTGATCATCATTTGATTAAAAGAAATCATTACTCAAAAGCTCAGGCTTTAAAGGATAAAAAACACCGTCTGGAAACAGAAAACACCTTTTCAATGACTACGAATATTTCGGGGAAACATATTTTGCTGATTGATGATGTTTTTACCACAGGGAACACTTTAGCAACGATTGCCTGGGAAATTTTGAAATCGGGCAATAATAAAGTGAGTGTTCTTGTGATGGCAATTGATATTTAGATTTAAAAATCACATATGAAATCCGACAATCAAAAACTATTAACCAAAAGCAACTCTCAACTTTTTTTCTTAATTTTCCGTCAAACGAATAACGATGTTACATTTAATTTTATTACACGGAGCTTTAGGTCACAGCGAGGTATTTGAACCATTCAAAAAAGAGCTTTCAAAATATTTTACAGTTCACACACCCTTATTTTCAGGCCACGGAGATCGTGAGATTCCGGAAACCAGAATTACTATTAAAAAATATACTGAAGAGTTACAAGAATATATTAATCAAGAAAAATTGAACAATGTTTATATTTTTGGTCACAGCATGGGCGGTTATGCTGCACTTTGCTATGCTTTGAAGCACTCCGAAAACATTAATTCTATTATGACTTTGGGAACAAAATTCGACTGGACAGAAGAACAGGCTACCAAGGAAAGTAAGATGCTTAATCCCGATGTTATCGCCGAGAAAGTTCCAAAATATGCCGAATTATTGAAAAAACAACATGGCACAAAATGGAAACAGCTGCTTCCTGAAATTGCTGAAATGATGATTGATCTGGGCAAAAACCCACCATTGAAAGGTAATTTGGCAACCATTCATATTCCTGTTCAGATTATGGTTGGTGATAAAGACAATATGGTGACCCTCGAAGAAAGTGTAGAGGTTTACAGAAGTCTTCCGAGTGCAAAATTAGCCGTACTTCCCGACACAAAACATCCTATAGATAAAGTACGACCAGATTTATTATTGAATATGATGAAAGATTTTTGGAATCTTTTATAATCTAAATTTTTAATGTAAAGAATATTTTGATATTAATTCAAAAATTATCTCTGAAGTTTCTCTCCGTAACTTAAATCTCCTGCATCACCTAATCCTGGAGTAATGTAGCCTTTTGAAGTTAAATTTTCATCGATAGCTCCAACCCAGATTTTTGCGTTGGGATAAGCTTTTTCGATCGTTTCAACACCCTGTCTTGATGCAATGGCAGCAACGATGTGAAGCTGAGAAGGATTTCCGTTGGTTAATAAATCTTTGATGGCTTCAATTAAAGAAGCTCCGGTTGCCAACATCGGATCGCCTACGATCAATGGTCTTCCTTCGATATTCGGACAAGTAAGATAATCCTGCTTGATTGAAAAATAATCGTTGGCATCGTGTTTTCTGTATGCAGCAACGAAACCACAGTCTGCTTTATCAAAATAATTCAAAATCCCTTCAAACAAAGGAACACCTGCTCTGAGAATGGTTGTAATAACCGGCTGAACAGCGATTTCTTTTACCCTGATTGTATCTAATGGCGTCTGAATTTCAATTTCTTTTTGCTCTAAACCTTTACTGATCTCGAAAGCTGCAATTTCACCGATTCTTTCCATATTTCTTCGGAATCTCATTCGGTCATGCTGAACATCGATATTCCTCAATTCGTTGATCCAAGAATTAACCAAAGAAAACTGTTCTGAAAGGATTACTGTCATGATTATTAAAAATTTGAGCCTAAATTAACTAATATTTCTAAGTTTTGGCTAAAGCCAAATTGATTTTGTTTTAATGTAGGCGGGCTAAAGCCCACCCTCCTGATAAATTAATTGTAAAATTATACAATAAAAAGAAAACCCTCTCAGAATCTAAAAGGGTTTTTGTAATTTATTTTTGTCTGAAATATACTTCGATTGGAACTCCAGTAAACCCGAATTGTTTTCTCAATTGGTTTTCAGTAAATCTTTTATAAGGTTCTTTTACATATTGCGGCAAGTTGCAGAAGAATACAAATTGTGGAGACGGCGTCGGAAGCTGTACACAATATTTGATTTTAATATATTTTCCTTTGTTTGCGGGTGGCGGAGTTGCTTCAAAAATCGGAAGCATTACTTCGTTTAGTTTTGAAGTTTTGATTTTCTTTTTACGGTCTTCGTAGACCTCCATTGCTAATTCTACAGCCTTTAAAATTCTCTGCTTCGTCAAAGCTGAAACAAAAAGAATCGGAATATCGCTAAACTGACCAATTTTATCTCTGATCGATTTTTCGAAATCTCTGATCGTATTCGTGTGCTTATCTTCGATCAAATCCCATTTGTTTACAAGAATCACGATTCCTTTTCTGTTTTTCTGAGCAAGACCAAAAATATTCATATCCTGAGATTCCCATCCCAAAGTTGCATCGACCATAATAATCACAACATCAGAATATTCGATAGAACGGATAGAACGCATTACAGAATAGAATTCCAAATCTTCATTAACCTTAGATTTTCTTCTCATTCCTGCTGTATCTACCAATACAAACTCGTGCCCGAATTTATTATATAAAGTCTGAATACTGTCTCTGGTAGTTCCTGCAACATCTGTCACGATATTTCTTTCGGTATCAAGCAATGCATTAGTTAGGGTAGATTTACCAACATTCGGTCGTCCTGCAATGGTAATTTTCGGCAAGCCTTCAAAAGGATCTTTATAATCTGTGGTCGGGAAATCTTTTACAATATCATCAAGTAAATCTCCTGTTCCTGAACCTGTTGCAGAGGAAAGTGTGTAGTATTTTTCAATTCCGAGCTGATAAAATTCTGTTGCATCAAGTTCTTCTTTAGACGAATCTACTTTATTTACAACAATATAAGTTGGCTTATTTGACCTTCTAAGCATTTCATGGATCTCATAATCGGTATCGGTAAGACCATCTTCTACATTCAGCATAAAAATAATCGATGTAGCTTCATCAATAGCCAACTGAACCTGTTTTGAAATTTCACCCTGAAAAACGTCATCATTATTTACATCATAACCTCCGGTATCGATTACGGTAAAATCTACTCCATTCCAGTCAGATTTCCCGTAATGACGGTCTCTGGTTACCCCTGCAGTAGAGTCTACGATAGCCTCTCTTCTTTCTAACAAACGATTAAATAACGTGGATTTTCCTACGTTGGGACGCCCAACGATTGCGACAATATTCGACATAAAAATGTTTAATAATTTAATTATTAATGGGTTTCTCCAACTTTTGGAGCCCAATTTTTTGCAAAGATAAGCCTTTATTATTTAGTAAGGAAAAATGAGATTATAAATCTCTCTTTTACAATCTAATAGTTGATAAAATTTATTATATTTAATCTTTAGGCATTTGATTTGTTTTAAACATTAAATCTTTGTAAATCTCACATTTATGAAAAAAATACTCATTATTATTCTGGTTGCTTTTGTGATCATTCAGTTTTTTCCGATTGATAAGACAAATCCTCCTGTTGATAAAGGAATGGATTTTATCAGTATTAAAAATATACAGCCTGAAATTGCCAATACAATCCGAACGTCTTGTTATGATTGTCATTCTAATGAAACACAATACCCTTGGTATTCAAGTATTGCTCCGGCTTCATGGTGGTTGAAAAATCATATTAATGAAGGAAAAAGTCATCTGAACTTTTCTATTTTTGCAACCTATGAACCTAAACGACAGATTCGTAAAATGGAAGAATGTGTAGAAATGCTTGAAAAACATGAAATGCCTTTAGAATCTTACTATTTAGGACATCAGGATGCAAAACTTACCGATGCACAAAGACAGGATTTGATTAAGTATTTCAAAAAAGAGATTGAGGAAACAAAGTTTAAAATGAATTAAAAAACTAAAGATTATGCAGGCGAACTGGGAACAAAAGCACATTGTATTTTTTGACGGTGAATGCGGCATCTGTAATTTCTGGGTGCAATGGATTCTTGAGAGAGACCGGAAAGACCAGTTTATGTTTGCCTCACTACAATCGGATTTTGGCCAGAAGTTTTTATCAGAAAGAGGCTTGGAAACAAGAGTTTTCAGTACGATGTATTTATGGAAACCGAATCAGTATTATTTAATAAAATCAAAGGCAGTATTACAAATTGCCAGTTTACTTGGCGGTATTTACAAGCTTTCTGCTTTGGGGAAAATAATCCCGGGAATTCTGAGCGATAAAGTGTACGATATTATTTCAAAAAACAGAATGAAAATTGCCAATCAGAAATGTTATTTGCCGACACCTCATCAGAGGAAAAAGTTTATAGAAGTCTGATCTTATTTGATATAAAAAGCTTTTTAATAATTAAATTTTAAAATTTTTTATTAATTTTTTATAAAGAATTAAGTTTTTCAAAACATATTTTTTATTAATCCATATATTTGCAGACTATGGAATACAACACCCAAAAAACTCAGCTCAATATGCCGGAATATGGCAGAATCATACAACAGTTGGTTGAACGTTGCAAAGAAGTTTCAGATAAAGAAGAAAGAAACGAGATGGCAATGGCTATTATTGATTTTATGGGGCAGCGAAACCCGCAATTACGCGACGAAGAAAATTATAAACATAAACTTTGGGATCATCTATTTATTCTTGCCAATTATGACTTAGATGTAGATTCTCCCTACCCTTTTCCTACCCAAGAACAACTTCAGGAAAAACCCAAAAGAATGGAATACCCAAAACTTCAGGGTGACTTCAAATTCTACGGGAAAAGTATTCTTCAGCTCATCGAAAAAGCAATCGAACTTGAACCAGGTGACGAAAAAGAAGCCCTGATCGAAGTGATTGCCAATAATATGAAGAAGTCTTATAATGTTTATAATAAAGAGCATGTAACAGATGATGTGATTTTCCGTCATTTGAAAGAACTTTCAGAAAACAGATTAGACCTTACCAGTATTGAAAGCTTAGAGAAAAGCAAAATCTACTACGCTAACAATACCAACAGGAATAACAACAATAAGAACACAAATAACAAAAACCAACCCGCAAAAAGAAGATTTAACAACAACAATCATAAGAATAACAGAAGGTAATGAGTGGAACATTTCAAATAAGAGGAGGAAAAAGACTGCAAGGTGAAATCACTCCACAAGGGGCAAAAAATGAGGCGCTTCAGATTTTATGTGCCGTTTTGCTTACGGATGAAGAAGTAAGAATTAAAAATATTCCCGACATCCACGATGTCAACAGACTAATTGAAATCTTGGGTGATTTTGGGGTAAAAGTAACCAAAAATGGTCACGGAGATTTCACTTTTAAAGCAGACAATGTCAATTTCGATTATATTAAATCTAACGAGTTTAAAAAAGACGGTGCCAAACTAAGAGGTTCAATTATGTTGATGGGACCAATGTTGGCTCGTTATGGTGAAGCTTATATGCCGACTCCGGGAGGCGATAAAATCGGAAGAAGAAGATTAGATACCCATTTCCAAGGTTTGGTGGAACTAGGAGCAGAATTTAATTATGATGAAGA
The DNA here is from genome assembly GCF_001693475.1 of Chryseobacterium sp. CBo1. Classification (NCBI taxonomy): domain Bacteria; kingdom Pseudomonadati; phylum Bacteroidota; class Flavobacteriia; order Flavobacteriales; family Weeksellaceae; genus Chryseobacterium; species Chryseobacterium sp. CBo1. The sequence goes on along the minus strand of NZ_MAUH01000067.1, from coordinate 91,986 downwards.
AGAATATTTCTATTCATTAAAAGCTAAAGAACTCAACGGAAAATTCATCCTTTTGGAAGAAGCTTCGGTAACCGGAACGGCAAATATCGTAATGGCAGCTGCTTTAGCTAAAGGAAAAACAAGAATTTACAACGCAGCTTGCGAACCTTATCTACAACAGCTTTGCAAAATGCTGAACAGAATGGGAGCAAATATTTCGGGAATCGGTTCAAATTTATTGACAATTGAAGGGGTAGCTCATTTGAACGGAACAGAACACACGATGCTTCCGGATATGGTGGAAATCGGTTCGTGGATTGGTCTTGCTGCAATGACAAAATCAGAAATCACCATCAAAAATGTAAACTGGAATCAGCTGGGTGTAATCCCAAATACTTTCAGAAAACTGGGAATTCAGCTTGAGCAAAGTGGTGATGATATTTACATTCCTTCTCAGGAACATTATAAAATCCAGAAATTTATCGACGGATCTATTCTTACTGTTTCAGATGCGCCGTGGCCGGGATTTACACCGGATTTGCTTTCTATCATTTTAGTGGTGGCAACTCAGGCAAAAGGAAGTCTTCTGGTACATCAGAAAATGTTCGAATCGAGATTGTTCTTTGTTGATAAATTAATCGATATGGGTGCTCAGATTATTCTTTGCGATCCGCACAGAGCAACGGTTATCGGTTTAAATCAGGAATCACCGCTTCGCGGGACAACCATGGTTTCTCCGGACATCAGAGCAGGAAATGCACTTTTGATTGCAGCACTTTCGGCAGAAGGAAAATCGATCATTCACAATATTGAACAGATTGACCGTGGTTATGAAAATATCGACGGAAGATTGAAAGCGATCGGAGCAGATATTGAGAGAATTTAATTCGGTTGAAAGCTGGGAGCTTGAAGATGGATGTTTTTGAAGTCTTTAATTCCAAAGCTATTTCCTTTCAAATATATAAAAAGCGTTCAGAATTGATTTTCTGAACGCTTTTTTTTTATTTAAAATTAATTTTTGACCATTAAGGATTTTAAATTTTTAATAACAAAAATGAATTTGATTTTTTAAGATTTTAAAAATTAACTGCAGTATTTTACTACAAAGATTAAAAATTATTTTGGAAGAAGGTTACCAACCACCTCCGCCTCCGCCGCCTCCACCGCCGCCGGAAGAACCACCTCCTGAAGAGCCGCTTGAGCTTGATCCGCCGGAATATGATGAACTGCTTGAAGATCCTGAAGAAGAGGAAGAAGATGATGAAAAACTGCTGACCGGCATTACTGAAGTTTCTTTTAATGAATTTGTAAAAGAATTTGCAAACCCATATTCAAAATTGTTCTGAACATTCGCAAACGATTCTTCACCCGCATCGACCGTTTCCTGTAATTTATCTCTGAATCTTTTTCCCCAGATTCCTTCAACTCCGAAAACGATGGCATACGGAAGAAACTTTTCATACACATCGGTCGTCATTTCCGGTGGATTATGAAACTTCAGCTGGTTTTCTTCGGCAACACTCAGATACATCTTGAATCCTTCAATTTCAGCCTCCATTTTTACTTTTTCTTTGGTGGGCATTTTGATCAGATACCTGAAAATAAGAAGTGAAATACCACCAAATATCAGAAATTTAAAACAGTTGGATTCAAAAGAAGAAACATCATCATTCTCAACAAACGCCATTACCAAAAGTGGAGCAAAAAGCGCCATCGCAAAGAAAAATATGACAGCGAAAATCAATTTCTTACCATCTTCCCAAACAATGATTAGTAAGGCAACAAAAAGACTTGCAAAAATCAGCATTACTGATCCCATCAGCAGAATTTTGAAGTCCCATGTGATAAGGGAATTGATGAGTAATGCAACAAAAAATGTAGCCAGTATAATCTTCAATGCATTGGTTACGATCTTTTTATTGCTGATTTTTTCAAAATACTTCTTCGTTAATTTCGTAACCGATTTTTCAAAATCTTCAATGGCATTTTTAATGGTAGAATTAAAAGACCCGTTTACCGAAATCTGATTATTATTACCAAATAACTTTTGAATCAGCTGTTTTTGGTCATTTTGAAGTGAAGAATCGTGTGATTTCAGTTTTTTAATATTAAAAATCTTCGTCACATAAGATTCTTTCGTTCCTTTTATTTCGTCAATGTCCACAAAGCCTTTTATGGAGAGATCGACCAGGTTTGCTGTTACCAAGCTGGTTTCAAAACTTCCTTTATCAATGTAACCCAATGATGCCGGTGAGAGATTTCCCGGAGCATTAAATTGCGGAATTACAACCGGCTTTTCGGGATCTTTACCGTATTTCTTCCAGTTGGTGTAATAATAAAATAAAAGATAAAGACTCACAAAAACTAAGGCAAGACTTGGCCAGTTTCTGCTGATCCATTTTGAAAAACCTGAAGGCTCTTTTAAAACATTGGCTTTAAAACCTACCGCTACCGTTAAATTTTCGTGTTCCTGTAAATTTTTAGCATTAAAAACAATTTCAGTAGCAGATAAATTTTGAGCAGTACAGTTTCGTTCGGTACTTCCCTGAACTCCTGTATAACAGGAATTCTGAAGAATATCTGCTCCATTCGGTAAATGGACTTTTGCCTGAATATTTTCGACGGGGAAAGACCAGTCGGTTCCGTTCACATTCCAGTAAAATTCATCATAACCTTTGAATTTACCGATCTGATCCTGTGTTTTATAAACTATTTTGTAAGTATAATATCCCGACTGAAGATAAGAATCTTTATCACCTATGTAAATGGTGAAAATTCCGTTTTTGGTTTCTTTGTGATATGATTCCGAAACGCCATCTTTCTCGATCGAAACAATTTTATAAACAACCTTTTCTTTTCTTCCGTTAATATTCCTAATTGTCGGCAAAGCACGAAAAATCCCTCTTTTAATTTCATTTCCTTTCGCGTAAACTTTTATATTTTCTGTTACAGTGACATCTGCATTTTCAGCAATATGAATATCCGCAATAAAAGAAACAATTCTTTCACGCTGAACATTATCCTGAATATTTTCGGTATGCTCTTCGGCCTCGACAGGTAATGCAACCACTTCCTTTTGTGCAAAAACAAGAAAGCAGAACAACAGGGCTATGATCTGTATAGAATTTTTCATAATTCAAAATTTTACCAGCCGCCACCGCCACCGCCACCGCCACCGCCGCCGGAAAATCCACCACCAGATCCTGATCCGGAACTGCTTCCGGAACTTGAAGGTTGCGTGGCCGAAGACTGTATTGATTGTGTTAAACTAGAATTAAGAACACTTGCCATTGCAAAATGATTCATTGTAGAACCTACATACCAATTGGACTGATAATCGGTTGCAGACATTTTTTTGAGCAAATCATCGAATTTTTTTCCCCAGATTTCATCAACTCCTAAAACCATTGCAAAAGGCAAAAGTTTCTCGAAAGATTGTGGCGTCATTTCCGGTGGATTGTGAAATTTCAACTGTTGATTTTCGGCTGCTCCCATATACATTTTAAAACCGGCAATCAAAGATTTTTTCCTCAGCTTTTCTTCCGAAGGTCTTCTGATGAGAAACTGATAAATAATCAGTGAGGTAAATCCTAAAATAATGAATATATAACAGATATTAAAATTATCATTAATGGTAAAGTCATTGTACGTAAACATCAATCCGCCCAAAGAAAATAAAAGCACTGCCGGAATAACCAGAAAAATTTTGAATAAAACCGGATATAGTTTAAACAAAAATCCTGTTATAAGGAAAGCAATCAAAAGAATTACATATAAAACTCCACCAACAAAGACTTTTTCTCCTTCAGGAAATATTTTGAAACTGAAAAATAATCCTAAACCATACATAATCGTTATTAAAATTAATGGCAAAAAGATCTTGCGGGTATTATTGCCCTCATTCAATAATTTATCATGCTGGAATTTAAGTGCAGACTCAAAACTACGAACTGCCTGCTCGATTTTCGGATCATATTTCCCATCAAATTCTACGTGATCCAAACCGCCTGTAAATAGGCTGTTCATTAAACTAACTTCTTCTTTCGGAAGGTTCTGATCCTGATTTTTAAGCTTTTTAACGGTAAATTTTTTCGATTTAAACAAACCAAAAACTCCCGAGTCTTCACTTTCGATAATCTGAACATATCCTTTGACCGCTAAACTAACCAAAGCCGCTGTAAGATATTTATTTTTGAAGGTTTCGCTATTGATAAATCCTAAAGAAGCCGGTGAAAGATCATCCGGAGAATTGAATTGCGGATAAACGGTCGGCATTTCGGGATCGACACCATATTTCCTCCATGTTGTATAATAATATATCAACAATGCTAGAAAAATGACAATTCCTACGATCAGAATCCCGAATTTTTCGAGAAAAGTTGGTGGAGGTGGCGGAATCATGATCCCTTTTTTGAAACCAACGGCAATGGTTAAGCCTTCACCCGAACTCAAATCTTTAGCACCCCACCCAATAGAATAATCAGAAATAATTTTAGCCAAACAATCCTGAGAGTTGCTGCCATAAGCTCCTTTGTAACAAGAATTCTGGATCATCGAAGCACCTTGCGGAAGATTCACTGTTGCCGAAATGCTGTCTACGGGAAAATTCCATTCATTTCCATTTACGTTCCAGTATAATTCGTCATACTTTTCGAAAAAACCGATCTGCTTTTCTGTGGTGTATTTTATTTCATAATCATAATCTCCGGGACTTAAAATAATATCTTTATTCCCAATATATATTTTAAGAAAACCATCTTCAATCTCCTCATGATAATCTTCTTCCACTCCATTTTTCTTTACGGAAACTACATTATATTTTACCTTTTGAGTGCGGTCATTAAGATTTCTCACCAAAGGAAGTGTACGGAAAATTCCTCGTTTAATTTCCTGCCCGAGACTGTGAACTTTTATGTTTTCGGTAATGCTTAATCCTGAATTTTTATCAACGTCAATGTTCGAATGAAAGTTTATAATTCTTTCGGTTCCCAGAGAATATTCTACATCTGCAGGCGGAGTAATCTCAAGATCTTCGGCATGTTGGGAAAACCCCAGAGAAAAAAAAAGGAGAAAAAGAAATGCTATAAGCTTTTTCATCTCTAAAATTTTACATTAGGAACTTCTCTTTCGGCAATATTATCAAGTTCGAAGAATTTAGATTTTTCAAATTTGTACATATTGGCGATGATATTGCTTGGGAAAGACTCTACCAAAGTATTGTTTTCTCTCACTGTTCCGTTGTAATATCTTCTAGATTTTTCGATGTCGTTTTCGATTGAGCTCAGCTCTGCCTGTAATTGCTGGAAATTTGAATTCGCCTTAAGATCAGGATATTGTTCTGCAACTGCAAATAGATTTATCATTGCCTGATTCAGGTTTTTCTCTGCTGCTTCTTTTGCCTCTACAGAATCTGCACCCACCGCAAGGTTTCTTGCTCTTGTCACGTTTTCTAAAGTTTCACGTTCGTGAGTGGCATAGCCTTTTACGGTTTCAACCAAATTCGGAATGAGATCATGACGTTTTTTAAGCATTACATCAATACTGCTCCATGCTTCCTGAACAAGATTTCTTAGTTTCACAAGGCGATTGTAAATAGAAACTCCGTAAAGCAACACAATAGCCAAAACACCACCAATAATAAGTGCGATCATAATTTTGTAATTTAATTTAGATTAAAAATAATCTTTTTCTCGGATAATTGAATAAAAAAAGCGCTCAATAAATTGAACGCTCCTCAAACTATATATGGACTTACAGTTATGAATACTTTCTGCAGGTATATTCAACAGTGGTATTCAAGAGTTTATTTTTATTCAGGAAAAACTCAAGTTGCTGAGATTCTTCCGGTGTTGCATTGATGTATAGCTGAAATGATCCAAAATTGCTTCCGTTCATGTATTCCACATTTGCACTGAGAACTTTGTAGCAAATTCCCATTTGCTGGTAAATAATGCTAAGAAGATCATCGAATTTTACTTTCCCGTTGAGTTCAACTTCTAAAATAAGTTCTTTTTTGCTCAGGTTTACATTTTTTGATAATGTCTGCAAATTGGCTGTTATCATAACTAAAAGATTTTGGTTTGTACTGTAGTTTCTGAATTACATTTTGAAATATTTAATCATTAATTCCTGACAAAAGTATAAAAAAATATTAGTCCACCAAATTAGTAGGATAATAATTTTTAATTTTAACTAAAAAAGAAGCTTTTCAGCTCCTCTAATTTCTAATCATCATAAAAAAGCCACGAATACACGAATTATATTGCTTAATTTTAACAAAATACATTCGTGTATTCGTGGCAAAAAAGGATATTTACAATTCCTTGATACGTTCGATTTTGTCTGAAGCAGCTAAACCATTCGGATTACATCCAGGCTCACCTTCCGGAACCTTGAGATTTTTTTTAGCGTAAAACTCTTCCCAGAAAGCATTGGTTTTTCCTGTTTTAGGATCGATGAAAGTCATAGGCTCCAACTTAAAGATATGATTCTTTCTGAAGGCTCTTTCGATATAATCTGAACAGTAATAAGAATTTTCATCCAAAATATAATTGAAATTGTAAGGCTTACCCAACATTGAGTTTGCTCTATCTATAGCTTCAGGAATATTATTCTGAAATTCAGGTTTTAAACGATACACCACAACTTTTTGTCCGTCATCAGATTGGTCTTTTAAAAAATCTTTTAGATTCTGCTTTTGAGAGCCTCCTTTTGGAGCAGCATGAAGAACGAAAGTTCCATCTTTATCTTTCTGCAAAATCCCGATGTGATCAAATGAAGCTTTTTTTTGCTTTTGAGTGACATTATTAATCGCTCCCGACAACCCTGATTCTTTAGCGGTGACAAAAAGTAAATCTCCGTTTTTTAAACCTGATGAAACCGAACTTCTGCATCCTGAAAGTAAAATCAGAAAACCAAGAATTAAAAATGAACTGAAAAAATTATTTCTTCTTAAAATTGCTTTCATAAATAGAGATCCATTCATCGACAGTCATTTTTTTACTTAATTCAGCAATCAGTTCAAAGGGAATATCATCCATTTTTTTGAAGCGGACACAAGATTTACCCATATCCAGTTTTCTTTTTGAATGCTTTGGAAATTCAGCCACAAACCAGTCTAAAAGCTCCGGTTTTGCATACATTCCCATGTGATACAGCGCAATAAAGTTTTTCTGAGAAGCCAGGCTCATAAAAGGGAGTGCAGAGCCCGGAGAACAATGATAACCTTCCGGGTACGATTCTAAAGGAACTTGCCACCCAACCATTCCGTAACTTATACCTTGCTCAAAGCCTTCCGGTAAATTTTCCGTAATCACACTAAACATTTTTTTGAAAACTTCCTGTCTTTCTTCAGTAATTTGCGAGATATAATCTTCTGCTGATGTTGCCGGAATCTGCATTGTTTTAATTTTTTAACAAATTTAAAAAAAACAGCCTTACAAAAAGATGTAAGGCTGCTTAAAAAAAAATAATTCAAAAATAGTTTACTTTTTGATGGCTTTCACGGTATTTTGAGAACCGTCTTTGAAATACAATGTAATCAAATACAGTCCAGAATTCAATGAGCTTAAATTGATTTCCTTGGTAGGATTTTCAATAACTTTAAGTGTTCTTCCTGCCACATCATTTACTTTAACAGTTTTCACATTTTCTGTTTCAGAAATAAATAGTACATTGTTGAACGGGTTTGGATAGATCGACAATTTCTTTTTGGATGCAGTTTCTGATGTACTTAATGAGTTTTTAGGTTCCCAAGTCACATCGTCCCAGTAATAAGATTTTGAGTCTGACGTATTTTTTACTGCCAATCTAGCATTTGCCGGAACTGTAGTTGGTATGTCCACAGTATATTCAGCCCCTGAAGCATAGCTTGTATTAGCGATACTTAAAGTCTCAATATTTACAAATGTTGCAGCGTCTGTTGAGCTAGTTACATATCCTACATTTAAACTTCCTGTAGCAGAAGAAACTCTTGCTTTTATTTTTAATCTGTGCGTTCCAGCATTAATATTGGTAAATTCAGGAAGCACAACAATGGTAGGATTTTGTGACGAAGTGCTGTACTGATAAAGATTTCTGATCCCTGAAGCTGGCGTTGTAGAACTGATTTGCTGAGTTCCATTAGTTGTTATAATTCTTGCCCAACAATCCGGAACAATACTTACTGAAGAACCATAAGATTCCAAATCTTCAAATAAAGAAGGTGTTGGTGCACAAGTTGTCTTGAAAGCAACCTGATACGTCCACTCACTCTTATTTGTTGTACTACATACAGAACGTAGCCATAAATTATAAGTATGGTTAGGATTTAATCCTGAAATTGTACCTGAAACAGCGCTTGCTGCAAAAGTACCACTAGCTGGTGTTGTAGAAGTAGGAGCTACTGTACTTACAGGTGAATAATAATACTCATATCCGCTTGCTGCACCGGTTGAAGGAGCTGTCCACGCTATATCCACTGTATTGGCAGTTGCATTTGATATCGAAACATTTGAAGGATGTACACAAGATGGGATTGCTTCCCATTTTACATCATCATAATAATAGCTCTTCCCGTCTGCAGTATTTCTAATCGCTAATCGTGCAGTTGCAGGTATTGAAGTTGTTACTGCTACAAAATATTCAGAGCCATAATTTACATTCGTAACATTCAAAGCTTGAATAAGAGTGAATGTAGATGCATCTGCAGGATTTGTAACATATCCAACATTAAGAGTTCCAGGAGCAGTACTTACTCTAGCTTTAAGTCTAAGCCAATGAGTTCCTGCATTAATGTTACTGAATTCAGGTAAAACAGCAACAGAAGTACTTTGTGATGCCGTACTGTACTGGTATATATTTCTTGTCCCTGAAGCAGGTGTTGTTGCAGAAATTGTTAACGAACCTGTACTTCCTACAAGTCTTACCCAACAATCAGGTAAAGTTGTTCCTGTAGCATAAGAATCAAAATTCTCAGTCATAGATGTCACTGCACCACAAGCTGTTTTAAAAGTTCCCGAGAAAGACCATGTACTTTGAGATGTTGCACCTCCACAGTTTGCTCTAACCCAATAATAATAGGTTGTATTTGCATTTAAGCTCGGAATTGTTGTCGAAGTCCCAGTAATTGAAGTTAAAATAGGAGCCGTTGTACTTGTCGGAGCTGTGTTTGTTGTACTATAATAAATATCATAATTTGTTGCTGTTGTTCCGGTAACAGGTGTCCAAGAAACCGCTGCCGAATTATTCGTAACTGTACCAACAGCATTTAAAGTAGGAGCGGCGCAAGTAGAATATGCATCAACAGAGAAAGCAAAAACATTCGTATGACCTTGAGCTGTTGATGTTTTTGTAACAGTAACACTTTGAATTAGTTTAGCCTGATTCGCAGGATCAAGAGTTATTAAACTCTGATAAAGTCGTGGATTTGTTCCATTTCCGGATTCTAAGGCATTGGTATCTCTATTGATTCTTCCAAACCCCTGAATTGCAAATCCAGTCGCATCATACCAATCCGAAACTGCCACTCCTGTAAAAGTTTGCGAAGTATTGTCTGTAAAATTTACAACAACAGAAACTGTTGAAGCACCACTACCACTCGTAGCAAGCATATATAGCCTGAAAGCTGCTTTTGGCGTTGTGAAGACAATTGTTCCGGTAGCATTTTGAGTAGAAAGTTTAAGTGAATTATTAGAACTATAATTCGCCAAAACGTAGCTTAAACCAGGTGTTGATGCTACTACGCTATTTACAATCCCATTGGCTGGAAGACCATAAGTAAGAGCAGGGCTGGTTGTTGTTGCTAAAAAATCCTGAGAAACAAAAGCATAAGAAACTCCATCAACGTCTGTGGTTGTAGAAGTTGTAGCAGAACCTACTCCATTAGCAATCACATCTGAGTTAAGACCTGATTGAATTGGCATGGTTTGAAAATTTTGTGCAATTGCAAGCGAACTGGTAAGAATGCCCAGTACACCCAGCAACAGAGCTGGTTGATTTCTTTTCATATTTTTTTTTATTAGTTCGTCGTAAAACTAAGAATTAATTCCAAATCAGCAATATTATTTTTTAATTATTTTTAATAATATTTAAATATTAACAAAATATACCCAACGCAAAAACGATTACACAAATAAAAATAATCATATTTCACAAATATTAACATGAATATAACAATTAAAATACTTTACATAATAAGTTAACATCTTATGCCGTGTTTATATTTATAGCCGAAATATTTTGTTATTTTTGTGCATACAAATTTTTAGACAATGCCAAACATTTCAAACAGAGCGCAGCAGATGCCGCCTTCACCGGTAAGAAAACTGGTTCCTTTTGCCCTTCAGGCTAAACAAAGAGGTACAAAAGTATATCACTTAAATATCGGTCAGCCGGACATAGAAACTCCTGAAACAGCTCTTAATGCTTTAAAAAACATTGATTTAAAAGTTTTGGAATACGCTCTTTCTGAAGGTAACATCGAATACAGAAAAGCATTAACAGAATATTATCACTCATTAGATTTTACAGATCTTACTCCGGATCATTTCATTGTAACAAATGGTGGATCAGAAGCATTAAATTTTGCGATTTCGACACTTTGTGATGACGAAGATGAGGTCATTATTCCTGAACCGTATTATGCCAATTATAACGGATTCACAAGTACGTTTAATGTAAAAGTAGTTGCCATTCCGTCATCAATCGACACTGGTTTTGCACTTCCTCCGATTGAAGAATTTGAGAAAAAAATCACTGCAAAAACAAGAGCAATCGTTATCTGTAATCCTGGAAATCCTACAGGGTATCTTTACACCCGTGAAGAACTTCAGAAATTAGCGGAAATTGCTTTGAAATATGACATTGTTGTCATTTCGGACGAAGTTTACAGAGAATATGTATACGATGGAAAACAACAGGTTTCTATGCTTGCTTTCCCTGAATTGGCTGAAAACTGCATCATCATCGATTCTGAATCTAAACGCTACTCGATGTGTGGGGTAAGAATCGGATGCTTGATTACCAGATCTAAAAAAATTCGTGATGCAGCCATGTTGTTCGCTCAGGCCAGACTAAGCCCTGTTTTGTTGGGACAAATCGCTGCAACTGCCGCTCATCAGAATGACGGAGCGTACATCAGAGCCGTAAGAGAAGAATATACGCACCGAAGAAATGTTTTGGTTGACTTACTGAATTCTATTCCGGGAGTAATTTGCCCTAAACCAAAAGGTGCTTTTTATTGTGTTGCTGAACTTCCGGTAGACGACACCGAAAAATTTGCTCAATGGCTTCTTGAAAAATATACTTTAAACAACGAAACCATTATGGTTGCACCTGCAGGAGGATTTTACAGCGATCCTGAATTAGGAAAGAAGCAGGTAAGAATTGCTTATGTTTTGAAAGAAGAAGATTTGAGAAAAAGCGCAGAAATCTTAAGGAATGCACTTGAAAAATACAGATTAGAGTTTAATCTTTAATATAGAATAATGTCAGCAGTAAAAATAAATTATTTGAAAATATTGTTTTCAACATTTTTACTGCTGATCTTTTTTTCGTGCAGTAAAGAATCCACAGATAAAACTTCGGATTCTAAAAAAGAAGAAATTACTTTTATAGGATCATCTAATGTAGGTGGACAACTCGGATACTACAGGATCGTTAAAGTCACTAAAGATTCCATTCATTTCGAAAGCGGACAAACCGTTAATAATAAGCACAAGGAATGGCATTCAGCCATAAAACCCGAAACGTGGAAAAAACTGGTTTCTTCTTTTAAAATTAAAAACTTAGACCATATCGAAAGTTCGCCAAGCATTCAGGCGATTGACGGAATTGATGAGAGTTTTCAGATCAAAACAACCAAAAAATCTCATGTTTATGTCAATTCTCAGAACGATATTCACTACAATCAGTTCAGCCGTTTCAAACAGGAACTTTTAAAAATCATTCCTCAGGAATATCAATAGAAAGTTCATTTTCAATTAATTCTAAAACATTACAAGATCAATGCAGGAAAATTTCTCCTTAAAACCTTTTAATACTTTTGGTGTAGAAGCCAAAGCAAAATATTTCATTGAGGTAAATTCTGTTGACGAATTAATTGAAACACTCAAACACGCTCACTCTCAAACTCTCCCACTTCTATTCTTAGGAGGCGGAAGCAATATTTTACTGACCAAAGATTTTGACGGTTTAGCAATTAAACTGAATTTAAAAGGAATTTCTGAAAAAGCCCTCAATGAAAATGAAGTTTTAGTTACTGCAAAAGCGGGCGAAAACTGGCACGAATTCGTCATGTCTTGCTTAAACAAAAACTACGGCGGATTAGAAAATCTTTCCCTGATTCCGGGAAATGTGGGGACTTCACCGATGCAGAATATCGGAGCATACGGAACAGAAATCAAAGATATTTTTGTGGATTGTAAAGTTTTGAATCTTGAAACGCTTGAAATTGAAACTTTTAATCTTGAAAAATGCAGATTTGGGTACAGAGATTCTATTTTTAAGCAGGAAGGAAAAGGAAAATATGTGATTCTGGAAGTTAGTTTTAAATTAACATCTAAAATTCATTCCATTAAAACGGAATATGGCGCTATAAAATCCGAGCTAGAAAATTTAGGAATTACCAATCCTACCATTCAGGACATTTCGAAAGCGGTTATTAACATCAGACAAAGCAAACTTCCTGATCCTAAAAAAATCGGCAATGCAGGAAGCTTTTTTAAAAATCCTACAATTCCTTTAGCTCAGTTTGAAAATCTAAAAGAACAGTTTCCCAATATACAAGGATATCCGAACGGAAATTTTGTAAAAGTTCCTGCAGGATGGCTGATCGAACAGTGCGGCTGGAAAGGAAAACAGATCGGAAATGTTGCCTCTCACAAACTTCAGTCTTTAGTGATCATCAACGCTACAGGAAATGCAACCGGTAAAGAAATTTTTGATTTTTCAACTTTAATTATTGATTCTGTAAAGGAAAAATTCGGGATTGAACTGGAGAGAGAAGTGAATATTCTTTAAATAAAAAACATCGACACATTCTGTCTGACATTTGTCATTTATTTTAATTCATTCTAAATAAACTTTGTTTCTGTAAATATAATTGTTATTTTTGCGGTCGCTTTGCTTTTAGAACAACTAAAATAATGATGATCAGGCTATTAACTTTCGTAATACTATTTTTCTTCGGCTCCCAACTCTTATTTGCTCAAAATGAGAGATTACAATTAAGCTTAACTATTTCCGGAGACAATCAGCAAAAACTAAAAAATGTATCCGTAAAAAGTTCTGAACAAACTACAGTTACAAACGAAAACGGAAATGCTACCCTTTTATTAAACAAAGGAAAGCATCATCTTAAAATATATCATCCTAATTATCAGGAAAAAGAAGTTGATATTACACTCAGCAGTTCCACAAGCTTAAATTTTCAGCTACAACCCATTAATCAGCTTGAAGAATTGGTCATGTTTTCGAAAGAAGACAAAGGTTTAACGACAAAATCGGTCATCGACAGAAAAGCAATGGAGCATTTGCAGCCATCCAGCTTAACCGATCTAATGGAACTTTTACCCGGTGGACTGGCAAAAACTCCCGATCTAACCGTGAACAACAGACCAATGCTTCGTGAAAACAGAGGAGATCTTACATACCGAACTTCAGAATACAATACCACTGCTCTGGGAACACAATTCATGATAGACGGAAATATACTCAATTCTAATGCAGATATGCAGGTTTCATTAGACAACAGACAATTTGGCTATTCACCAGAAGCAAGAGAAACTGCAACAACAGGTGTTGATATGAGAACAATTTCTACAAACGACATCGAAAAAGTAGAAATTATCCGAGGTATCCCGTCTGCATCTTACGGTGATCTTACCTCCGGAGTGATAAAAATTGAAAGAAAAATTGGTGAATCTCCTTTGCAGGCGAGATTCAAAGCAGATGGCTTCAGCAAGCAATATTATGTTGGAAAAGGTTTTAAAATCAACGATAACTGGCAAATAAGTGCAGGTGCAGATTTTTTAGATTCAAAAGCAGATCCGACTGACGATTTTGAGAACTATCAGAGAATGACTGCATCCATCCGTTCAAAAAAGAAAGGAAATCTGTGGTCTAATCCTTTGGAATGGCGCTCCAATATTGATTTTTCGAGCAACATAGATTCACAGAAAAATGATCCCGATAACGGAGCTCCCGAAATCGACAAATACAAGCAGACGAGAACCAGAATTAGTTTTACAAATAACTTCTTATACAGTTTAAACGAATCTTCGGTTTTCAACAAAATTATTTTTAACACAGCGATCAGACAGGGATTTGAAAAAATCGATCAGACCAAACTCGTACAGTTATCCGGACCAAGATCTTTTTCATTGGCAACAGAACAGGGCGAAAACGTTGGTGTTTTTCCGGTTCTTCGTTACATCAGTGATTATTCAACGGAAGGAAAACCTTTGGATATTACAGCAATGCTTCAGGCGACGGGTACAAGAAACACTTTTGGAGTTTCGCATCAGTATGAAGCAGGTTTAGACTGGAGATATTCTAAAAACAACGGCAGAGGTTTAATTTACGATATGAATTCGCCTTACACAGCAGATTTAAGCAATTCAAGACCAAGACCTTTCAACGATATTCCGGCTTCCAATTTACTGGCTGCTTTTTTGGGAGACCAGATGAGCTACGAGATTAATCAGCATAAATTTACATTATACACTGGTTTGAGATTTTCAAAGCAATTGGGAATTGATAATTCTTATGCCATCAGCAAAAAAGTTTTTGTGGAACCAAGATTAAATTTGCAATATAATCTTCCCCACCTGATCATCAACAATTCTCCTTTAAAAACTGATATTACTTTAGGATACGGACAGTTTTATAAACAACCAACACTTTTAATGCTTTATCCGAACAGAGAATATTGGGATTACACACAGCTGAATTATTATCATAATGATGCACAATATCGTTATGTAAATTTCATGACGTATGTACAGAATGTTGAAAATAAAAATCTTGAGGCTGCTAAAAGCATTAAAAAGGAATTAAGACTAGATCTGTCATATAAGAATCATAACCTTTTCATTACTGTTTTCCAGGAAGATATGTCAAATGGTTTTCGTCCTATGAAACATACGGTTTTGCATACGTACAAACAATATGATGCTTCACAGGTCGATCTTTCACAATGGAATAACGGACCAAATCTGGCGAATACTCCCTACATCGACAGAAAAACAAATGCTGAATATCTAATGACCGAAAACGGAAGTAGCACCATCAAAAACGGTATCGAATTCGGGTATACTTCCCCACGTTTTAAGGCAATCAATACAAGATTTACTTTGAGTGGAGCTTATTTTAAAACTCAATTGAGAAATTCAGTTCCTGTGATAGAAAAACCGAATGCTTCAATCGGTCCGGATGGATTTCCTTATTACGGAATTTATCAAAATGATTTAGGCTATGTAAATTCTAATATGAACTACAATCTTTTCATAGACACTTACATTCCTAAAATGGATCTGACGATTTCTGCATCATTCCAGGGCAGCTTTTTCGACTATAACAGAAATGACAAAAGAATTGCAGAACCTATCTCTTATTACGGAATCGACGGAATTGTACATCCTTTTACCGAAGCAGATAAAACAGATACATACAAACAGTGGCTCGTAAGAAACGTTTCAGTAACAGATAACCTACCTACAGAATATACTTTCACTTTTGCAGCCAACCTGAAAGTAACAAAGAGTATCTACAAAGACATCAAAACATCCATGTTTGTGACAAGGATCTTTAATTATAGTGCGCCTTACTATTTCAACAATTTACTGATTGAAAGAAAAGCAGCCAACAGACCTTATTTCGGGATGGAATTAACCTACAATTTTTAATAAAAAAATAATTAAATAAAATCAACATGAAGAAAAGTGTATTATTATTAGGCTTAGTAGCGGCAATGGCAACCGGATTTACGGTAACCTCATGCTCGAGTGATGATGATTTCGGAAACTCGGTTTCGCAAACAGGCGTTTTAACAATGAATTTTACGGGTGAAGGAATCGCTACGTACAAAACTTTAGACATTTCAATCAAAGAAATCAATACGGGAGCAATTACAGAATTTACCATTCAGAATACCAATGCACATTCTATTGAATTACCATTCGGATCTTACAATATTACCGTAAATGGAATCGTTGTGAGTACCGATTCAGAACAAATCAATGTAGGAGCAACAGCCGTTACAGATATTAAAGTAAATGCAACGAACATCACAATTCCACTTTTGGCAAAAAGATTTGGCAATGATTTCATCATTGAAGAAGTATTTTTTACGGGAGTAAGAACCCCGGACAATAAAAACTATAATTCGAGCAGATATTTTAAAATCACCAATAATACAGATAAGGTTTTAGACGCAGCAAACCTGATCATCGGGCAGTCTAATTTCCTTACAACTTCCAATGACAACCCTACTCCTTACAATGTAAATGATTATTTCCCTGTAAAAGGGGTGATGGTTTTGAAAAGCAGTTCTCCAAAACTTGTTCAGCCCGGAGATTTCATCGTAGTTGCAGATAATGCGATAAACCATTCTCAAAACACTTCAACAGCTTATAATCTACAGAATGCAGATTGGGAATTCCCTTCTACAAATCCTGCTTTAGGTCAGGTTGACAATCCAAGTGTACCGAATGTAGATGTTATTTTTACAACAATGGGTTTTCCAGATATGTTTTTCCTTCACAACAGAGGTTTTGAAAGCTATGTAATTGCACGTTTTCCGGCAGGAGAAAATACAGGTACTTTTCTTCAGAACCAAAAATACGATTACACTTATGTAAACAGTGCAGGAAATGTTACCGCAAGAAGTGCTTATAAAATTCCGAATTCTTGGATCGTGGACGGCGTGAACAACAGTATCCCGACAGATTTTGTTCAAACCCTTACTTCGGCAAGTATCGATGCAGGCTGGACCTCAGTAGGTTCTATGAACAACGATGCAACACGTTACGGAAAATCGGTAAGACGTAAAGTGATCGGAAAAACTTCTGAAGGCAGAAACGTTTATAAAGACACCAACAATTCTACATTGGATTTTGTAAAAGATTCTCAGCCAAGCTTAAAAAACGGGATTTCTCACTAATCCCGGTTTACAATTTATTAAAACATAGGTATGTTCAATATTAAAACTTCTTTCGCCGCACTTTTTGTCGTTTGCTTTTCTTTAGTAAAAGCTCAGGACAGTCTTGATTTTTTTAATAACTACCGCAATCAGTACAGTGCAGAAAGAAATTTAAAATCACAGTTTTACTATAATCCGGCTTCAATGTCGGGTTATAGTTCTACTTCATTCTCAGAATTCGGAATAGGTTATCATTCAGAAAAAAAAGACATTTACAGAGAACAGCTTGGTGCAGGAGATCAAGGATTGAAAATCTATGTAAATTCTTTTCAGAAGCTCAACGAAAAAAGATCAGTCTGGGGAAAAGCCAGCTATGAAAGCCTGAAGCAATTAAAGCTAAAATGGAACGAAAATCTTGATTTTGACCGTGTTGCACCTTATCTTTTGGCAGATTCTGTAGGCGGAGACATGAAACTGGAAAGATATTCTTTTGCAGGAGGTTATTCTGAAAAGTTCAACCGTTTTACATTAGGAATTGAAGCCAACTACACCGCACAATTGGGCTATCGTTCAAGAGATCCGAGAATCAACAATACAACTTCCGATCTTTGGGTAAATGCAGGCTTGAATTACAAAGCATTCAGAGAGTACGAAATTGGAGTTTTCACAAGATTAAATAAGTACACCCAAAACAGCAGCATCTCATTTGTAAGTCTTTTAGGAAATCCATACGTTTATCAGATGGTTGGTTTAGGCTACTCCAACAACTTTTTCAATGGCGGAAAATATGGGGTTGCATTCGAAGAACTGGGTTATCAGGTCGGTGCACAGATCAACAATAAAGCAGGAAAAGATTTCTATATTCAGGCAATCGTAGGAAATTCTAAAAACACAAAAAACATCCAGATCAACAATCCGTATTTTGAAGCATCAGATTTACAGAACGAACAGTTTGTTTTCGAAGGCGCCAAATTTTTCAATCTGAATGACCATCACAGATTCGGCGTCTTTGCCAACTATTCTGCTTCTGTAAAAACAGGAACCGAATATGGTTACTCTATCAATACACAACGTACAGAACAGATTTTTGAAAGAAAAGCTTACCGTAAAGAAGATTATGCATCGATATTTAAGCTGATGTATCAATATTCAAAAAATAATTTTACATTGAATGCGACTCCGTTTTTCGGTCATCAGGAAATCAAAGAGAGAAGGTTATATCCGGGTTCCGGACAAAAATTCCTTTACAATTATTTTGGAATCAATGCAGATTTCCAGCAAAAATTAAACGAAAAACAGATCTTGACTTTTCAGCCTTATTTCACAAAACGAATCGTAAACAAATCGATCTGGGCGATTACATCAACTTCAAATGCAGCCATCAACGAATGGGTTCTTCAGGATTATCTTTTCCAGACAAGTGATATAAGCACTTTCGGAGCATCATTAAGATATGATATTAAACTTGAAAAACTCCCTGCATTTTTCATAAGCGCAGAATATCAGTCGCAGAAAATTCAGAAAAAAAACAATAATTTTGTCGGCGCAAGTTTAGGAATTACTTTTTAATACAATTCGCTTAAAAATCTTAATTAAAATCAATGTATTGATTCTTAAAAAAATCAATGAGATATTTCTAAGATTCTTAATGGTTTAAAAATAATTTGCATAAAATTTATTCATCAAAAAAAAGGAATATTTAATTTAAAATGAAAAAAGGAATTTATTGGAGTTTAGGATTGATTTTATTTATTCTTTGGAGTTTTACCTCAAAAGTCGGAAACGAATTATCAAACATTCAGGATCCAACCATTGAAGACATAGTAAAAAGCTACAAAAAAGCCATCACAGAATGGCCAAAACCCAATATCGACAAAGGTGTAAAATGGCAGGAATTTGCTGCAATCAAAACCGATTCAGCTTATTTCACAGAACAGGACAAACCGAATGTTATTCTAGGAAAAATGCTTTTTTTTGATCCTAAATTATCTCAATCCAACCAGATTTCCTGCAGCTCTTGTCACGATCCTGAAATGGGATGGCAAGATAGAAGACGTGTCGCTTTAGGAAACAGCCATCTTCTAGGAAACAGAAACACCATGTCACTTTACAATATTGCCGAAAGAACTTCTTTCTTTTGGGACGGAAGAGCGAAAACTTTGGAAGAACAGGCTTCGGGTCCGCTTGGAGCCCATCATGAAATGGCTATGGATGTAAAGACACTTCCCACAAAAATTCAGAACATCAAAGGTTATCAAGACCTTTTCAAAAATGCTTACGGAACAGAAAAAGTGACTTATGAAAAGATCGTAAAAGCAATCGCAGACTTTCAGAAAACCATTAAAAGCCAGCCAAGCCGTTTTGATAAATTTCTCGAAGGAAAATACAACTCGCTAACAGACGAAGAAATCTACGGAATGCATATTTTCCGTACCAAAGCACGTTGTATGAACTGCCACAACGGACAATATCTTACCGATGAATCTTTCCACAATATCGGTCTGACTTATTATAAAAGAAAATACGAAGATTTAGGTTTATACAATGTCACCAAAAAAGCTGAAGACGTGGGGAAATTCAAGACCCCTCAGTTACGAGATTTGACACTCACTCAGCCATGGATGCACAACGGGCTTTTTGATAATCTTGAAGGTGTTGTTAACATGTACAACAGCGGAATGCACCAAATCGACCCGACTCCCGAGAAAAAATCGGCAGACCCGCTCTATCCTTCCACAGATCCATTACTGCAGAAATTAAATTTAACAAAAGACGAAACAAAAGCATTAGTTTCTTTCCTGGAAGCCCTTTCCGGGACAAAATATAAAATGAGAAGACCTGAATTTCCGGTGGAGTAAAATTTAATTTCTTTTTAAAATCAATTCTGTATTCATTTTGTCAGAATAGCTTATTTTAGTTTAATATTTCTAAAATAATGGCGGCTGATAAAACATATTTAGATAAAGAATTCAAAAAAATAATCCAAAAGCATATCGACAGAATTGATTTTGTAAAGGTTAATCTTGAAGACGATTCTTCAATTTTAGGCTTCATCGTAAAAGCATCTGATGATTTTCTAATGATAGAAGAAATCAATGATTTTTCTTTAGCTGGAACTAAAATTGTACCTTATGAAAGAGTTTCGGGGATTCGCCATGGCTTGTCAGACAAAGTTTCAAAGATGATTTATTCTAAAGAAGGATTAATCAAATTGAATCAAAAAATAATCAAAAACACATCTCTAAAAGATTTTGAAGAACTTTTCAATTCGATCAGAAAACAAAATTTCCATTGCATTGTTGAAAGCAAAAAGAAAGAAGAGGAATTATTTTCAATCGGTGAAATTTTAGAGGTCAATGAAAAATCTGTTATCATCAAAAATTATAGTCCTGTCGGTAAAATTGATAAAAAACCGAGAAAAATTAATTTTAAGCATATAGAAACCATTAACTTTAATGATAATTATTCTGTAGTTTTCAGAAAATATATATTCGAATAAAAATTAAAAACACAAATATGAAAATCGCCATTATCGGAGCCGGAAACATGGGTTTATCTTTTTCAAAATCATTTTTGAAATATGAACTGATAAAACCGGAAAACCTTCATCTCATTACAAGAAATCAAGCTAAAATTCAGAAAATTTCAGAAGAATTTCCAAAATCGAAAATTTCTTTATTTGAAAATCTGAATGCAATAGATGCAGATTTAATTATCATCGCTGTAAAACCACAGGATTTTCAGAAAACCGCCGAAAACATCAAATTTTCATTTAAAGAAAACCAGATGATTCTGTCGATTATGGCGGGAATTAAAATCGAAAAGATCCAACATTTATTAAATCATCAACGGGTTGTACGAGCAATGCCCAACTCACCTACTCTTTTGGGAATGGGAATTACAGGTTATACTTCTGCACAAGGAATTTCTTTTAATCAACTAATGAATATCGAAAGACTTCTGAACAGCACAGGAAGATCTGTTTATCTGGAAAACGAAGAACTTTTAGATGGTGTAACTGCTCTTTCAGGAAGCGGACCTGCTTATTTTTATTACATTGTCGATGCCATGATCAAAGCCGGAACAGCAATGGGAATTGATGAAAATCTCTCAAAACTTTTTGTAAAACAGACCATGTTGGGAGCGTATCATCTTATTAATAATTCGGATAAAAGCTTAGAAGATCTGATCAAAGACGTCGCCTCAAAAGGCGGAACTACCGAAGCTGCACTGAAAACTTTTGAAGAAAATAATTTCAAAGAAATTTTGCAGCAGGGAATTTTGAATGCAGAGAAAAGAGCGAAGGAATTAAACGGATAATTTGTTTTAATTTAAAAGTAAATCTCTCGCTGATTAGACAGATTATGCAGATTCAATATTGAAAGAATCTGCGTAATCACCAAAATCTGCGAGAAAATAAAAACGATCTTTAGATTCCTCCCGAATGACAAATTATATCTTTACTTTTTGACTATTCACCTATAAATTTAGTAAAATTCATTTCAAGCATTCTCTTGATTTGCCATCCCAGAAAAACACCGAAAGTATTCAGAATAACATCGTCCACCTCAAAAATTCCCAATCGTGTAAAATACTGAAGCGCCTCTACAATAACAATTGCAGAAATAAAAAACAGAATATTTTCTCTCAAATTTTCAAGACGCGGAAAAACCCACCCCAAGAAACCAAAAGGCATAAACATAACCACATTTCCGACAACAATTCGGATAATATCCCACCACCGAATTGTGTTTTCAATAAAACTCAACGTTGGAAAAAGAGGTTCTATCCGGATGACATGGTCTTCATACTGCGTTCTTCCCATTCCGAAAAACATCAGATAGAGAAGAAAGACCGTGAAAGGGAGAATGGTAATTTTATAAAATTTCTTTAACATCAATTGCAAATTTATTCATTTCAAAAACATTAAATTTGTATGTTAAACTAATTTAATGAAATACGTTTTACTTACGCTCATTTCAGCAATGCTGCTTTCGGTTTCCTGGCCGACTTACGGAGTTCCGTTTTTTATATTCTTTGCCCTCGTTCCACTTTTAATGATGGAACATGATGTTTCTAAATTTTCAAAATACAACAGAAAAAGCTGGGTGGTTTTTGGATTGTCTTACTTGTGCTTTGTCATCTGGAATGTAGTAACAACAGGTTGGCTGTACGGTTCAAAAAATCCGGACGGAAGCCACTCGATGATGGCAGTTTTATTTCCTGTTCTAGTAAATTCTTTTTTATATTCCCTGGTTTTCCAGTGTTATCACTGGTATAAAAATGCACAAGGAACGTATTGGGGAATGGCTTTTTTGGTAGCCATCTGGATGAGTTTCGAAAAATTCCACCTGAATTGGGAGCTGACCTGGCCTTGGCTGAATCTGGGAAATGCTTTTTCAGATTATCCTAAACTGATTCAGTGGTACGATACCTTGGGCTCAACCGGCGGAAGTTTCTGGATCTTGCTTATTAATTTACTGATATTCTATACCATAAGAATCTGGCAAGCCGGAAGAAAAAGAAAAGATTTAATCATCAATATTTCAGCAACGGTACTTTTAATCGGTGTTCCAATGATTATTTCTTTGATGAAATTTAATAATTTTAATGAAAAAGCGATTGGTGAAGTCAGTGTTTTAATGCTGCAGCCTGATCTTGATCCTTACAATGAAAAGTATCAAAAAGACAGTATTACGATTCAAAATGAGCTGTTAACATTAGCTGAAAACAATACCAAAGGAAAAATCGATTACTATATTGCTCCTGAAACGGCAATTCCGGGAAGAGGTTCTATTTCTGAAACCGCTTTCGAGAAAAGTTATTTATTAAATAATGTAAAAGGATTTCTTGCGAAACATCCGGGTTCTGTTTTTGCAACAGGAATTTCTTCGCACCGATATTTTTTCGATAAAAATAATTTACCAAGAGATGCTTATCAAATTAACGACAGAGCCTGGGTAGAAAGCTACAATTCGGCAGTTCAGATTATTCCGGATCAGAAAGTTGAGGTTTATCACAAGGGAAAGCTGGTTCCCGGTGTTGAAATTTTCCCTTACATGAACGTTTTGAAGCCACTTTTAGGCGATGCAATGATTAATTTGGGAGGAACAGTTGCTTCTTTGGGAACAGATAAAGAAAGAGTGGCATTTTCAAATCCTTTTAACAAGGGAAAAATTGCCCCGATTATCTGCTATGAAAGTATTTATGGTGAATTTGTAACCGATTATGTAAAAAAAGGAGCCAATTTCCTCGGAATTATGACCAACGATTCTTGGTGGGGCGTTACAGAAGGGCACAAACAGCTTTTGTCTTATGCAAAGATGAGAGCGATTGAAACCCGAAGAGAAATCGTACGTTCTGCAAACAGCGGAATTTCTGCTCACATCAACTCAAAAGGTGAAATTTTAGAGGATACTTTTTACGGTGACAAAACAACTTTATTTGCCAAGGTAAACCTCTATGAAGGTGAAACATTTTATGTGAGAACCGGAGATTTTCTTTCAAGACTTTCTCTTTTTGCATTAGGATTTTTATTGTTTTATTTTTTGATTAAAAGATTTCAGAAAAAGCTGTCTGAGAAAAAGCCTTAGCTTTCATTTTCAAAATAATGCGAATAAAAATTTAATAATAATTTTGCAAAGCACTTGTCTATTAAAAAAATTATCCGTTATTTTGCAACCTCAAATATTATACAAATAAGAACATCGAGATATGTCAAGAATTTGCCAGATAACAGGAAAGCGTGCAATGGTTGGTAACAACGTTTCTCACGCTAATAACAAAACGAAGCGTCGTTTTGAAATTAACTTATTGGAGAAGAAATTTTACCTTCCAGAGCAAGATAAGCACGTTACTTTAAAAGTTTCAGCTCATGGATTGAGAGTAATTAACAAGATTGGAATCGAGGAAGCTATCGAAAGAGCTACTAGAAACGGATTGATTAAAAAGAACTAAATCATGGCAAAAAAAGGAAACAGAGTTCAAGTAATCCTTGAATGTACAGAGCATAAAGAAAGTGGTATGCCGGGAATGTCTAGATACATTTCTACTAAAAACAAAAAGAACACTACAGAAAGATTGGAATTGAAAAAATACAATCCTGTTCTTAAGAGATCTACCCTTCACAAAGAAATCAAGTAATTTATAAATATAATTTACCATGGCAAAGAAAGTAGTAGCAACCCTACAAACCGGGTCTAAAAAAATGACCAAAGTGGTGAAAATGGTGAAGTCATCTAAATCAGGTGCTTACGTTTTCGAAGAAAAAGTAATGAATGCAGACGAAGTTGACGGTTATTTGAAAAAATAATCAGTTACTTTATTTACAATATAAAAACTACTCATTTTTTGGGTAGTTTTTTTGTTATCTTTGTATTCTGTGCCGGAAGTCAGATGTTGGGTGTTGGATGTTTACGAAATAAAATATTATTGTTGTAAGCATCCAACATTTAACATCGTGCGTCCGACAATAACTAAATTCCGAAAATTCATACATGAGTTGGTTTAAAAATATTTTTAAAAAAGAAGAAAAAGAAACTTTAGATAAAGGATTGGAAAAATCGAATCAGGGTTTCTTTGAAAAAATGACAAAAGCCGTAGTCGGCAAAAGCAAAGTAGATGACGAAGTTCTGGATGATCTGGAAGAAATACTTATCGCTTCCGATGTAGGTGCTTCTACGACCATCAAAATCATTGAGAGAATTGAAGAGCGAGTCGCAAGAGACAAATATGTCGGTGTAAACGAGCTCGATAAAATTCTGCGTGAAGAAATTTCAGGACTTTTATTGGAAAATCCTCACCGAGGAACCGGAAATATCGATTCTTCGAAAAAACCATACGTCATTATGGTTGTCGGGGTAAATGGTGTAGGAAAAACCACTACTATCGGAAAACTTGCACATCAGTTTAAATCTGAAGGGAAGAATGTTGTTTTGGGAGCTGCAGATACTTTCAGAGCTGCTGCGGTAGACCAGCTGGTAATATGGAGCGAAAGAGTCGGTGTTCCGATTGTAAAACAGGAAATGGGTTCAGATCCTGCTTCTGTGGCATTCGACACTGTACAAAGTGCAGTTGCTCAAAATGCGGATGTTGTTATTATTGACACCGCGGGAAGACTTCACAATAAAATTAACCTGATGAATGAGCTTTCAAAAATCAAGAGAGTGATGCAAAAGGTGATTCCTGATGCTCCGCACGAAATTTTATTGGTTCTTGATGGCTCTACAGGACAAAATGCTTTTGAACAGGCAAAACAATTTACGGCAGCAACAGAAGTAAATGCTTTAGCGGTAACAAAACTTGACGGAACTGCGAAAGGCGGAGTCGTTATCGGAATTTCAGACCAGTTCCAGATTCCGGTGAAATATATCGGTGTGGGAGAAAAAATGCAGGACCTTCAGCTTTTTAATGGTACAGAGTTTGTAGATTCATTTTTCAAGAAGAGGTAAAAATTACCTTTCTAAAATATAAACACAATACTAACATTAAAAAAAAATTAAACTATGGGAATTTTAACATGGATTATTTTTGGTCTTTTGGCAGGAGCTATTGCTAAAATGATTATGCCTGGAAAACAAGGTGGCGGATGGCTGATTACGATTATTTTAGGTATCGTAGGAGCATTTATTGGCGGACTGGTTGGAGTTTACGTTCTTCACTGGGGCGACGTAGATTCTTTCTGGAATTTCAGAAGCTGGGCTCTCGCTATCGGAGGCGCACTAATTGTTCTTTGGCTATATGGAATGGCAACAAGGAAATAAAATTTAAATAAAAAAATAAAATCCCGATCTGAAAATTCAGATCGGGATTTTTTATGAAACAATATAATTTAGTTGATTTTGATTCTGTAAGGCATTTCCATTTTCACCTCAGATTTTAGTTTCTTATCGGTAAGTTGCTCAAGAATTTCATAGTTTGCTTTACCAATTTTGTTTTTAATAACTCTTGCAGAAATATCGTCTTCATTCATATCACTGAAGATTTGTTCAAAAGCTGTCATTTTCTTAGGATAAGAAGCAACATTATAAGATTTAAGATTCGCCTTCTGAGCTGCAAATTTCACAGCATCATTTAAAGTTCCCAGTTCGTCTACCAAACCTATTTCTTTTGCACGAACACCACTCCAAACTCTTCCGCCTCCTACACTATCGATCTGCTCAAAAGTTTTCTTTCTGTTTTGCGTTACAAAATGTACAAATCTTTTGTAAGTTCCTTCAACACTTCTGGTCATCAAATTCACTCCATACGGTGTAAGACCGTGCAATGAAGAATAATAAGCCGAATTCGCATTGGTAGCAACAATATCGGAACGAACTCCGTTTTTATTAGCTATTTCCTTGAAGTAAGGCAGAACTCCGAAAACACCGATTGATCCTGTCAAAGTATTCGGCTCCGAATAAATTTTATCTGCACCCATCGCAATATAATAACCACCTGAAGCAGCATAATCACCGAAAGACACAACAAGAGGTTTTGTTTTTTTCAACTGCTGAAGCTCAAACAAAATCTCATCCGATGCATTTGCGCTTCCACCAGGAGAATTAATTCTTAGAACCACAGCTTTCACCTTCTTATCTTCCTGAAGATCTCTGATATATTTAATGTATTTTTCAGAATAAATTTCGTTGTATTCATCACCGCTGTTGATAGAACCTGAAGCATATAAAACCGCTACTTTATCACCAGAACTGTCTTTATCAGTAAAAGAATCTATGTATTTCTGAAGCGAGATCTTATTAAGCTTATCCTTATCACCAAGCTTAAGTTTTGTCTTGATCATTTGATCATACTCGGTCTTCTGAATAAGTTTATCCGCAAGTTTATATTGTAAACTCAGATCAGGAATCATTCCGTATAAACTGTCGACAACCGTTTTAAAATCATCAGCGCTCATTTTTCTCGAGGCAGCCATTTTAGCTGAAGTGCTTCCCCAAATATCATTGAGTAAAGTACTAAGCTGCTCTTTATTTTCAGGAGAAATATCGTTTCTAAGGAAAGGCTCTACTGCCGACTTGAATTTGCCATGACGGATCACTTCAATTCCGATACCGTATTTTTCAGCAAAATCTTTAAAGAAAGTAACTTCAGTCGCCAAACCTTTCAATTCAATTCCACCTGATGGATTTAAATAATACTGATCAGCAACAGATCCTAAATAATAAGAAGCCTGAGAAACTGCATTACCATAAGCATAAACAAATTTTCCGCTCTTCTTGAAATCTTCAATGGCATTTCTCAGATCATCGATCTGTGTAGTTCCTGCATTAAGATTATCGGCTTCAATACTGATTCCTTTGATATTATCATCATCTTTTGCTTTATGAATAGCTTCCACAGCATCATAGATCAGAATATCGGTATTTTTATCTTTAATATTAAAAATATTCTGCTGCTCTTCTGTAGGACTATCTATAATAGACGTTTTCAGATTAATCGTTAAAACAGAATTCTTTTTTACAGATACCGATTTCTCACCACCCATTGATCCCAAAGCAATCATTACAATAAAAAAGAAAAAAAACACGAAGCATAATATGACTATAGCCACTATATTTGCCAAAACATTTTTAAAGAAACTCTTCATAAACAATCATTTTCCGATATGTCGCAACATAAGGTGGTTTTGTTACTCGGAAGTAACATTGGTGACCAAAAAAAAAATATTGATACCGCTCTGGATAGAATAAGTAAGAACTGTTTAATATTAAAAAAAAGTAAATATTTAACTTCTGATCCTGTAGAGTTTGCCAGTTCTAATATTTTTTGTAATATTGCATCAATAATATCTACTCACTTATCACCTATTCAATTGCTTGATTATGTGAAAAAAATAGAGATCGATATGGGGCGTACAACAGACTCTACAATCTCGAAAGTTTATACAGACAGAATCATTGATATTGATATAGTGAAGTATGATGAGCTAGAATTCACATCAGAAAGGTTAAAAATCCCTCATAAGAAACATCTTTTTGAAAGGGAATTTTCAAGGATATTATTAAAAGATTTTAATTAAAAACAACAAATAAAACATATTGTATGAAATTAGGTTTATTATTATTGGCCGCTTTGCCTATTGCTACTTATGCTCAGGACAGTATTTCTGTAAATTCTACCAACGAATATCCCAATACTTTTTCTTCAGGGTCTTCAAATGTTCAAAAATTTGACAACAAAGCAAGAAGATTCAGAGACTGGTCTATTTCCGTAGGTGGTGGTGCTGCATTTATGGCCAACTCGGATCTTTCATCTTTTTATGATAAGAAGGTCAACTGGGGATATAACACTTATGTCAGCATAGACAAGCAGATTTCACATACTTTCGGATTGAGTATTATTTACCAGAGAGGTGAAACCAATCAGAAAGGAATGATGGATGGCGCACGTGGGCAACTTGCCGGCGTAGGAGTTGCAAAGACAAAGTACAACCAAATTGCCGTACTAGGAGACATTAATTTTTCGAATCTTTTAAGAAGAGTTGACAATTATTCTACTTACAGATGGGCATTCCATGGTTATGGAGGTTTAGGCTTAATGAATTACAACACATCATTACATGATAATGATGAATTCAGATGGAGCACATCACCTAAACGCGCACCATTATTCATTGATCAGAAATTAGATCTTAATTCTCTTTACTATCAGTTTGGAGCAGGTCTTAAATTTAATGTTTCAAAACTTATTGATATTGAAGCCAGAGCAATGTACATTATCAGTGGTGATGATGAATTCGATGGCGGCGGATGGGCTGGTCCTGCAGATTACGATCCTGCAAGTAGCAACTCCAAATATAATATGATCAACGACAGAAGATCAGATAACATGTTTACTGTAAATTTAGGTGTATCATTTAAATTAGGAAAACAAATGTCTCACCTTGCTTGGCATGATCCTTTACAGGAAGCTTATTACAGAATGAATGTATTGGATAACAGTACAAACGAACTTGTTGTATGCGAAAAAGGAGATAATGACAACGACGGTGTTTGCGATGATTGGGACAGAGAGCTTAATACTCCTGCAGGAGCAAGAGTTGACGGTGCTGGTGTAGCTTTAGATATGGATCTTGATGGCGTAATCGACTTGTACGACAAGTGTGTTACGGTTCCTGGTTCACCTGATAACAATGGCTGCCCTACCAACTAATTTGCAATCACAACATATTCATTTAATTAACAAATAAAAAAATACACTATGAAATTAAGTTTAGCAATTGTTGCCTTAGCATTGGCTGTACCTACAGTGAGCTATGCACAAGATTCAATAGCCGTAGCTTCTACAGACGAATATCCAAATACATTTTCTTCAGGCTCTGCAAACGTTTCACCTTTTACACAAAAATCTAAAAGATTTAACGATTGGGCAATTTCTGCCGGAGTTGGTGTTCCACTTTTACAGTCTGGAGATTTAACATCTATAAAAAACGGTAACGGTAAAAACCTATTTGGTTATTCTGCTTATGTAAGTATTGATAAAGCAATTACTCATGCTTTTGGAATTAATCTACAATACGACAGAGGAGAAACAAGACAGGGTTGGTTCAATACAAAAGATGCAGCTCCTGCTGATTTAAGCCAGGTAGGTGCAAGAACTCAATATGATGCAATCTCTTTATTAGGAGACATCAACTTCTCAAATCTTTTAAGAAGAGTTGATAATAAATCTACTTACAGATGGGCACTACACGGATATGGAGGTATTGGTACAATAGCATACAGAGCTTATCAGAAAGATGCTACCGGACAAAGACTTATGACGGAAATTAAACCGTTTAAACTTGGTTCATTCTTCGGACAAGCTGGTGCCGGAGTTAAATTTAAAGTAAACAGAAGAATAGATCTTGAAACTAGATTGATGTATGTCTTCACAGGTGATGATGAATTCGATGGTGGAGGTGCACAATACAGTGCTATCAACCAACGTGAAGAGCAGGTTTCTGATAACTTCTTCAACGCTACAGTTGGTGTTTCTTTAAAATTAGGAAAACATGAATCTCACTTAATGTGGCATGATCCATTGCAGGAAATCTATTACAAATTAGATGTTTTGGCTAACAAAAACCAGGATATTGAAGTTTGTAAAAAAGGAGATGCTGATAACGATGGTGTTTGCGACGATTGGGACAGACAGCTTGATACTCCTGCAGGTGCAAGAGTTGACGGTGCTGGTGTAGCTTTAGATACAGATCTTGATGGTGTAATCGATCTTTACGATAAGTGTGTAACTGTTCCTGGTCCGGTAGAAAACCAAGGATGTCCATTGACACCTACGACTACTGAGCCAACAGGACCTGTTCAAGAATCTGTAAGCAATATGGAAGGAATTGAGTTTGATTTAAATTCTGACAGAATTTTACCATCAAACACACCAATCCTTAACAATGCTGTAAACTATATCAATTCTTCAAATGGTACTTATACTGTAATTGGAGCGACTGATACAAGAGCTTCTGATGAGTACAACCAAAAACTATCTGAAAGAAGAGCAAACAGCGTTAAAAATTATTTAATTAAAAACGGTGTAGAAGCTTCTAAACTGAACGCTGTAGGTAGAGGTGAAAAAGACCTTAAATATCCTGAGTGTGATCCTGCTACTAAATGTCCTGAATGGAAAAACAGAGCAAACAGAAGAGTTTACTTCGAAGCTAAATAATAAAATTTTCTTATTATAAAATTAAAGTCACGCAATGCGTGACTTTTTTCGTCCCGATACTTTTATTACATTTACCTTATGATTTCTCCACAAGATTTTAATGAATTAAAAAACAAAACCCTGAAGCATTTTTGGGGATACGATCATTTCAGAGATTCGCAGGAACAAATTATTAACTCTGTGATCAACAGAAAAGACACATTAGTTCTGCTTCCGACAGGAGCCGGAAAATCTTTGTGCTATCAGCTTCCTTCATTATTGCAGGAAGGAACCTGTCTGGTTATTTCTCCTTTGTTGGCATTGATGAAAGACCAGGTCAATCAGTTAAAATTCAGAGGAATTGAAGCAGAATATCTAAGCTCGGAATTGGATGAATTTGATGCGGAAGTTATTTACAACCGTTGTAAAGATGGCTTAACGAAATTATTGTATGTTTCTCCGGAAAGGCTTACCAATAAATTGTTTATTCAGCAAATGGAAGAAATTCAGCTGTCATTTATTGCGGTAGATGAAGCGCACTGTATTTCAGAATGGGGACAGGATTTTAGACCAAGCTATCAAAACATTAAAGATTTCAGAAAAAACAATCCAGAGATTCCATGTTTAGCTTTAACGGCAACGGCAACCCCGAAAGTTCTGGATGAAATTAAGAATAAACTAGAGCTTAAAAATCCACAGATATTTCAGAAGAGTTTTAGAAGAGACAATATTAAAATATTCTCAGAGGAAGTTTCAGATAAATATCAAAAGGTTTTCAACATTCTTAAATATGCAAAGGAGTCGGGAATTATCTATGTAAGAACCCGAAAAGAGGCAGAATTACTTACCGAATTTCTTCACCGAAATAAAATTCAGAATGTTGATTATTTTCATGCAGGATTATCAACCAAAGAAAAAAATGAAAGACAGAATTTCTGGAACAACAGCGACCAAAATGTTTTGATTTCTACCAATGCCTTCGGAATGGGTATTGACAAAGACAATGTACGTTTTGTGATTCATTTCTCGCCTTCACAATCGATTGAAAATTATTATCAGGAAATTGGTCGCGCCGGAAGAGACGGCAAAAAAAGTTATGCATTCATGTTGTGGAATCAGCAGGAGATTTCAAATATTGATCAGATCTTAAAAAATCAGATTCCTAACAAAGCTGAATTTTTAAAAATAATAACTTATCTATATTCTAAATTTCAGATTGCAGAGTTTGAACTGCCCGAAAAAGTTTTTCAATTAAATACTTCAGGGATACAGAGTTTCACCAAACTTTCAACAGCAAAAATTAAAAATGTTTTAAATTTTCTTCACACTCAGGAAATCATTTTTTATAACAGTAATAAAAGCTTGTCATCACTTGAACTTTTAATTAAACCGGATGAAATCGATCAGCTTCCCGCCAAAGATGCTTATTTTATTGAACTTTTACTACGCTCAGTTTCTGGAATTACAACACATAAAGTGATGTTCAGCGAACAAAAAGTGAGTGATAAAATCGGAGTAAGCATTCATCTGATCAAAGAACGTTTAAAAGAACTTCAGCAAAAAAATTATCTTGAATATATCGATGGTGCTTTGGCTTCCGTAAAGTTTCTAAAACCTCGTGATGAAAGGTCAAACGGTGGAATTTACTGGAAGCTTTTTGAACATATTCAGAAAAATAAAATTCAGAAATGGGAAGAAATGAAGTTTTATATTGAGGATCATCAATACTGTAAAATGAAACTTATTCTCTCCTATTTTGGTGAAAAGAATTCTAAAAACTGCGGTCAATGTGCCGTTTGTGAAAAAAACAAACAATCTATTTTCGGGAAGAATGTTTCTGATGAAATCGTAAAAGTATTAGGTAAAAAGCCTGCAACAATCGAAGAAATATCGGTTCAGCTACAGTTTCAAACTAAAGAAAATATTTTAGAAAATTTAATATTCTTACTGGATTCGGGAAAAGTGAAAATGCTGAATTTTAGAACATACGCTTTAACATGAGTAATTGATAATAAGTAATGGAAATTCATAACGCTTAATTTCTAACTTATAACTCAAGAGTTTTATCTTTGTACCATGAAATCATTGAAAGTCGTTTTTTTAGGTACTCCAGAGTTTGCAAAGACCTCTTTGGAAGCTATTCATCAATCCCATCACAAAGTTGTAGGCGTTGTAACGGTTGCCGATAAAGCAAGCGGACGTGGACAAAAAATTAATCAATCGCCCGTAAAAGTTTTTGCAGTAGAAAATAATCTCCCGGTTTTTCAGCCTGAAAAATTAAGAAATCCTGAGTTTTTAGAAGAACTAAGAAAATTAGATGCCGATGTTTTCGTAGTGGTTGCTTTCAGAATGATGCCTAAAGTTTTGTTTGAAATGCCTAAAATGGGAACTTTCAATCTTCATGCTTCATTACTTCCTGATTACAGAGGCGCTGCTCCGATTAATTATGCCGTAATCAACGGTGAAGAAAAAACAGGCGCAACCACATTTTTTATCAATGAAAAAATTGATGAAGGAAATATTTTGCTACAGGAAGAAATTCCGGTTTTGGAAAACGAGAATGCGGGACATCTTCACGACAGATTAATGGAAATGGGCTCAAAATTAGTCGTAAAAACTTTGGACGGCTTAGCTGAAAACTCAATTACAGAAAGACCTCAACCTCAGGTTGAACATCCTAAAAATGCCTATAAAATTTTCAAGGAAGACACAAGAATCGACTGGTCGAGAACATCAAAAGAAGCTCATCAGTTTATTTTGGGAATGTCGCCTTATCCTGCAGCTTTTACCACTTTAAAAATTGGCGAAGAAGAAAAAGTATTAAAAATATACGGCGGAAAATTCGAACTTTTAAATCATGGAAAACCTGTCGGAAGTTTAGAAATCTCCAAAAACGATTTTAAAATCTACACAAAAGATGGAGTTTATTATCCTTTAGAATTACAGCTTGAAGGTAAAAAAAGAATGAATATCAAAGATTTCCTGAATGGGTTCAGAAATTTTGAAGAAATAAAAATGGCTTGAGAAATCAAGCCATTTTTTATTGTGAATGGTAAAAAGTCAATTTTGCTTTGCAAGTGAATTTAAATCTAATCAAAAATTGACAACGAAGTGAATTCACCATTGACAATTCACTATTAAAGCTGAACCATCTCTGTCACCTCAACGTCATATCCTCCAACCTGAGGTTTTACATTAGGATTCTGAGTGATTACTTTAAATTTATTGATTCCAAGATTTTTAAGAATCTGTGTTCCGATCCCATAATCTCTGTAATTGAACGCCAAAGTAGGATGCTGCTGCTGTCCGTCCTGATAATTCAGGAACTGCTGCAATTTTCTTAATGTATTTTCAGAATTTGAAACGTTGTTGATGAAAATTATCGCACCTTTTCCAGCCTCATTAACCATGTTGGTTACTTTTTCCAATAAAGGTTTTTCGCCATTATTCAGTCTTGTCAGTACATCAAAATAAGAATCTGAAGACTGTACTCTCACCAAAACAGGCTCATCAACCGTCCACGAACCTTTCGTTAATGCAAAATGGATCTGATCATTAGAAGTTTCTCTGAAAGCAAAAAAATCATACTCTCCATAAGCGGTATTTACTTTTCTTTCTTCAAGTCTTTCGATCAGGTTACCTTTTTTAAGCTGATAATGAATCAGATCTTCGATGGAAACGATCTTCATATCATGCTTCTGAGCAAATGCATAAAGTTCAGGTAAACGAGACATTGAACCATCTTCATTCATGATTTCACAAATAACACCACCTTCTTTCAAACCTGCAAGACACGTAAGATCGATCGCAGCTTCAGTATGCCCTGCTCTTTTTAGAACACCACCTTTTCTAGCACGAAGCGGGAAAATATGACCGGGACGCATAAAATCTGTAGGTTTAGATTTTTCATCCATCAAAGCTAAAATTGTTTTCGCTCTGTCACTCGCAGAAATTCCGGTAGAAGTTCCGTTTCCTAAAAGATCGACAGATACGGTAAAAGCAGTTTCTTTTGGATCGCTGCTTCGGCTCACCATCACATCAAGACCCAGCTCATCACATCTTTTCTCAGGAAGCGGCATACAGATCAAACCTCTCCCATGGAATGCCATAAAATTGATGATTTCAGGCGTTGTCAATTCAGCTGCACAAAGAAAATCTCCTTCATTTTCTCTGTCTTCATCATCTACAACTATGATTATTTTACCATTTTTAAGGTCTTCAATCGCCTCAGGAATAGTATTTAATTTAATATCAGACATTTTTACTTTAAATTTTCGCAAAGATACTTAATAAAATAAGCATCGACAATTAATATCAGTGGTTTGTTTTAAGCCATAAATTTTAACCACAAGAAGTTTTTAACACATGAGTCACATTAGTTTTAGTTTAAAATATTGAAAACACTTTAGAACATATAAGATTTGAAAATCAAAGATTTTAACAAACCGATTGTAACTCTCCCTCTCAAAAATCTTTGATTTTTTCCCTAATGTGTTCTAAATATTTTCAATCCAAGAAAAAATCTTTGTGACTTATGTGCTATCCAACTAAAGAATTTTTCGCTTTCCTAATGATTTCATATGACTCCAATCTTTTCTGATGGTCGTAAATGTGAGAATTAATCATCAGTTCATCAACCTGATATTTTTCCTGAAAGTTTTTAAGCTGCTCTGCAATTTCTTCTTGGTTTCCAATAAAACTGAACTTTAATTTCTGTAAAACCATCGATTTTTCCATGGCTGACCAAATTTCGTCCATATCTTCAACCGGAGCAGGAAAAGGTTTTCTGTCGTTTCTGATGATGTTGATAAATGCCTGAAATAAAGTAGTCGAAAGAAAATGTGCTTCTTCGGAAGTTTCTGCAGCAACTCCGTTCACACAAGCCAAAACAAAAGGTCGATCTAAATATTTCGAAGGTTCAAAATGTTCTCTGTAAATTTTAAAAGCCATATCCATCTGTTCGGGCGCAAAATGTCCTGCAAAAGCATAAGGAAGTCCCAACTCGGCAGCCAACCACGCGCTGTCTGTGCTCGAACCGAGAATATACATCGGAATATCTAAACCTTCACCAGGAATCGCCCGAACCAAAGCGTTTGAATTTTCTTTCGAAAAATATTTCTGCAATTCTAAAATTTGTCTTGGAAATTGTTCATTAATGATTGCAGGATTTCTACCCAAAGCTTGAGCCGTCAAACCATCGGTTCCGGGAGCTCTTCCCAAACCCAGATCGATTCTTCCGGGAAAAAGCGATTCCAAAGTTCCGAATTGTTCGGCAATCACGAGCGAACTGTGATTCGGAAGCATAATTCCACCTGAACCGACTCTTATTTTCTTTGTTCCGTTGGCAATAAAACCAATCAGAACGGATGTTGCAGAACTTGCAATGCTTTCCATATTGTGATGTTCGGCAAGCCAGAATCTTTTATAATCTAAATTTTCAGCGTGATTTGCCAAAGACAAACTATCCTGAAAAGTATCGTGAATGGTCTTTCCTTGTTTTACGGGAGCAAGATCAAGCACGGATATATCAAAATTTTTCATTATAACTAATTTGAATTAACAAATTTAAAGCTAATAAACTGCATTAGTTACTTTTTGTAATTGATGGAATTGATTGGGTTGTTGTGGGAAAAACTATTGGAAAATGAGTTCTAATATTTAAACTTTTATTTAGCGAAAACTCTATTTTGTATATTTGACTATATATAATTATATGAGTAAATTTAATAACAATATTGAATTCATCATCAAAACCCAAAATTCTAAAGTCAGTCAAGAAAGTATTGTTCATAATAAGAATTCGAGAAGAAATAAGATTAAATTAACTTCCGCAGAGTACAATGATTTAATTATTATTTGGAGTTTATCACAGTTTCAGAGACAAATGCATTATGATGGAATCGAATGGCAATACCAATCATCTAGAAACAAATTAAATAATGGATTATTGGCTGAAAACATTTTAACTTTGCTAAATTCTGAAATAATTTTTGAAAATTATTTACCTAAAGAAAATGACTTTTTGAAAATTTGGTTAGAATATAAACACACTAAAAACCATAATAAATCAAGACCTTATATTGGCGATTTCATTTCATTCATTTATAATAAGGAATGGAAAATAAACAATGGTTTTGATCATATAAACTTTGAATATGAAATATTACAAGAAGGTGAAATAAAAATTTATTAGTTATTCTTCTCCTTCTGATACGTAAAATGATTAATCAAAATCCTGATTTCATTAAATTCAAAATTACTTGGTAGAGCATTTTTCCACTCTGTCAGATTTTCTTTTGGATTTTTGTAAAACATTTCTTCAAACGCTTTTATTTTATCGGAAGTGATGACTCTTGAAATAT
The DNA here is from genome assembly GCF_001693475.1 of Chryseobacterium sp. CBo1. Classification (NCBI taxonomy): domain Bacteria; kingdom Pseudomonadati; phylum Bacteroidota; class Flavobacteriia; order Flavobacteriales; family Weeksellaceae; genus Chryseobacterium; species Chryseobacterium sp. CBo1. Next base: position 54,891 of record NZ_MAUH01000067.1, on the reverse strand, counting down.
CCAGTAAGCCCTGTTCTGCAAATTTGGCAAGGTGACCGATGATGGTTTCTTTTACCAAACCTCTTTCCAAAGCAATTTCTGAGATGGTTTTCCCTTCCTCAAACAACTGAAAAGTAAGAACCTGAGACGGAACTTTTGCAATTTTCATGCTGACTTCCTTATCATTTTTTTCGTCGAGAAGTTTGGTTTCGAGCAAATGAATTTCTTTTAAACTGTTCAGATATTCTTCAATATCTTCCAACCAATTTTTAAGCTCTTCATTGTATTGCTTTAAGCCTTTTGCACCTTTTATTTCGGAGTAAAAATCTTTTAACGGATTAAAAACCTTGTCTCTGATTTCGGTAAAAAAGAAATTCACAGCGCCTTTAGATTTACTTTCGATCTCAGTCCATTGTTCTTTATTCTCAATAAACAGATTCACTTTTTGGAAAATTACCCTCTCTAATTTTTCGAAAATCTTTCCTAAATTTAAAACATCACGCTTTAACTGAAGATACAATTGATTAGATTTTGTACGGTCGATGCTTTTGGTCACAATTGAAAGATTATTCCATTGTTCTACTTCTTTTAAAAACCATTGACAATCTAGTGTACGAAGCAGTTTTCTGATGCTGTAATCGTATTTTTCCTGATTTAAGATATTTTCAACGTTATCATTTGCCTGAGTTTCACCCTGGAATTTAAGAATCCGGTTATCTTTAAAGATAACATCGGGAGTAATTTTTGATTTTAAAACAATTCCTTCCAAAGTACGACAACGGGACAATGCCACATAAACCTGACCTGCCGTAAAACTTTTTCCGGCATCAATGATCACTTTATCAAATGTCAAACCCTGACTTTTGTGAATCGTCACCGCCCATGCTAATTTTATCGGAAACTGCTCAAAGCTTCCCAAAACTTCTTCCTTGATATTTTTATCGGTATCGAGCGAGTATTTTTTCTGTTCCCAGACTTCTCTTTTTACAACGATTTCTCTTTCACTTCCTTCAAGAATGACCTTGATTTCATTTTCATCTAATAATGAAATTTCACCTAATTTACCATTGAAATATTTCTTTTCACCTGAAATATCATTCCGAATAAACATCACTTGAGCACCAATTTTTAATTCTAAAAACTGATCATTAGGAAACTGATTTTCTTTAAACTCACCAAAAAGTTTAGCTTCATACGTACTTGGACTGACTTTTATATCTTTCAGTTTTTCCTGATTGATGTCGTCTGCCATTTTGTTGTGCGAGCAAAGATAGACGTAAGGTTCATCGCCTGCTTCAAAACCAGGATCGTATCTTTCATTCAGATGATTAAAATCGATATTGGCAACATCTCCGTCACGGATTGCATTTAATATTTCTAAAAATTCCTGATCGGTTTGGCGGTAAACTTTCGTTAATTCAATCGTGATTAACGGAATATCTTTAATTGCCAAACTATCGAAAAAGAAAGGCGAATTGTAAAACATTTTCAAGACATGCTCATCTCTCACCACCGGCGGAAGCTGATACAAATCTCCGATGAACAACATCTGAACACCACCAAAACGCTGATTATTTCTACGGATAAATCTCAGAGAAAAATCCATCATATCCAAAACATCTGCACGAAGCATCGAAACCTCATCAATGATCAAAACTTCAACTTCTCTTAAAAGTTTAAGCTTATCTTTTCTATATTTAAAATGTTGCTGAAGATCAATAATATTGTTGGCGATATTGCTATCAATACGATCTGTTGTTGGCAAAAAAGTACGCAAAGGCAAACCAAACATCGAGTGAATGGTAACTCCGCCTGCATTGATGGCAGCAATTCCGGTGGGCGCAACAACAATGTGCTTTTTTTTTGTTTTCTTTACAAATTCGTTAAGGAATGTTGTCTTACCCGTACCCGCTTTTCCCGTAAGAAAAACGCTTCGGTTGGTATATTCTATTAAGTCAAAAAAATGATTATTCATCGCCGGCAAAATTACGGAAAAACTGCTTAAGGAATAAATTTTGATTACCTTTAAAAATTAAATTAACCAACTTTACAATAATCAAACCCAATATGAAAAACATTATTATAAGCTCCACGATAATATTATCGATAACAGCAATCTCACTAAGCTCGTGCAAATCAGCAAACAGCGACACTTCTACTTTACCAAAAGATATTTCGGAACGACCTGCCGATGAAAACAGCCAAAAATATGACGAAGCCGCTCTGGAAAAAATAAAAAGTGCCATAGAATCTGAAATCGCAAAAGAAAAATGCACAAGAAATGCAGACTGGGCTTTTGCACCCATCGGTTCTAAAGCTTGCGGCGGACCTTCAGGTTATATTGCTTATCCGAAGAAAATAGAAACTTCCATTCTTCCTAAAATAGAAAACTATACTCAAAAAATGTCAGAATTCAATAAAAAACACAATATTACTTCCGATTGTATGATGGCTCCGGAACCCACTTCTGTAAGATGTGATAACGGAAAAGCAGTTTTAGTGTTTTAATAAGAGCCAAGGGAAAAGTTAAAAGTAAAAATTTCTGACTAAACCAATCAGAACTTTTTTTATTTAAATCTCTCGCTGATTTTGCAGATTACGCAAATAATCGTTTTAAAATAATCTGCGAAATTTGCTAAATCTGCGAGAAAAGCAATAAGTTTAGGTTAAAGCTGTTGAAATTATCTTCATAAAAAAACGGGCTAAAGCCCGTTTCTATTGATAAAATTCATTTGAAATGCTTTGTGATTTCAAAACTAAATATATTTTTAATCTTTATACCAAGAAGAATACTTTACATAATTATCTGCAATTCGGTTCACTTCACCTTCCAAAAGTGCCGCTGAAATATCTTTTATTTTTCTTGCAGGAACTCCACCCCAAACTTCTCCGGATTTGATATGCGTCCCCTGGGTTACCACAGAACCTGCTCCCACAATAGAATTTTCTTCAATTGTACAGTCATCCATCACAATAGAACCCATCCCGATTAAAACATTGTCGTGAATTCTGCAACCATGAACAATCGCATTGTGACCGATAGAAACGTTATTTCCGATTTCTAAAGGAAATTTTTCGTAAGTACAGTGTAACATTGCATTATCCTGCACATTTACTTTATCTCCCATTGTAATGTAGTGTACATCTCCCCTGATTACGGCATTATACCAAATGCTGCAGTCTTTTCCCATCGTTACATTTCCGATAACCGTTGCCGTTTCTGCCAAAAATGTATTTTCACCAATTTGCGGTGTTTTTCCTAAAAGTTCTTTTATAAGTGCCATTTAAATTAATTTGAAAATTTGATAATGAGTTAATTTGAAAATTAAAGTATGAAATCACAAATTGCAAATTACAGTGATAGCAAAAATCTAACTTCCAACACCCAGCTTCTAAGTTCTTATCCGTATTTTTGTATTCTCAAATTTAACGAAAAAATGCGTACGATACTTATAGAGCCAACAGAAAACCCGAAAGTGATGAAATTTGTAGCTGATTACAATCTGATTCCGGGGTCATTGGAGTTGGACAGAGATTCAGATATATCAGAAATTCCTTTAGCACAGGAACTTTTCAATTATCCTTTTGTGGAAAGAATTTTCATTACTGCCAATTTTGTGGCGATTGCAAAACAGGACACTGTAGAATGGGAACACGTTGCAGAAAGCCTTAAAAATGTAATAGAAGATGAGCTTTTAGCCAACCCAAGAATTTATTTGCAGAAGAAAAAAGAGATGTATGAGATTTATGCTGAAATGACTCCCAATCCGAATGCAATGAAATTTGTTTCGAGCAAAATGCTGATGGATGGTTTTGTGGAAGTAAAGTCGAGAAACGAAGCTCAGGGAGTTCCTTTAGCTCAGGCTATTTTTACTGAATTTGATTTTGCACAGGAAGTTTTTATTTCTGATAATTTTGTTGCTGTTACAAGAGACAATTCTGTAGAATGGCATCAGGTAATGATGGCTGTTCGTGGCTATATTGCAGAATACCTTCAAAGCGGTGGCGAAATTTCAAATATTGAAGCTCAGAAACATGAAAATCCTGTAGAAAAGATCATCAACAGAGATTATACAGATGACGAACAGAAAATTTCGGATATCTTAAACGAATACGTTGCTCCTGCTGTAGAAAACGACGGCGGGAAAATTTCTTTAATGGAATATGATGCTGCCAACAAAACGGCAAAGATGTTGCTACAAGGTGCTTGTTCAGGCTGCCCAAGTTCAACTGCTACATTAAAAGGCGGAATCGAAAATATTTTAAAGCAATTCGTTCCGGATTTAGTAGAAAGAGTGGAAGCCGTAAACGGATAAAATATAAGCAATAAATGATGAGTAATAAGTAATTTGCATGCGGATTATTTATTACTCATTATTCATTACACATTACGTATATATATGAAAGGAATATTATTAGTCAATCTTGGTTCGCCAAAATCTACTTCAGTACCCGATGTACGAGAATATCTTGATGAATTTTTGATGGACGAAAAAGTGATTGATTACCGATGGTTTTTTCGTGCACTTTTGGTTCAGGGAATTATTTTAAATACAAGACCTGCAAAATCTGCCGAAGCGTATAAAACGGTTTGGACAGATGAGGGCTCACCTTTAATTGTCATTACTCAGAAAATTCAGAAAAAACTTCAGAAGCTGGTTGATGTTCCGGTAGAAATCGGGATGAGATATGCTCAACCAAGTATTGAAGCGGGAATTCAGAAATTGGTAGACCAAGGTGTAAGCGATATCGTTCTTTTCCCGCTGTATCCGCAATATGCGATGAGTACAACTGAAACGGTAATTGAAAAAGCGGAAGAAGTAAGAAAAAAGAAATTTCCGGGTATTAAAATTAATTATGTACAACCTTTTTACAATCGGGAAATTTACATTGACTGTTTAGCAGAAAGCATTAAGGAAAAACTTCCTGAGAATTTCGATGCTTTACAATTTTCTTATCACGGTGTTCCCGAAAGACATATTTTCAAGACAGATCCGACCAATACCTGCAATCTGAACGATTGTTGTACTCGAGAAAACAACCCAAGTCATCAGTTTTGTTACCGTCATCAATGTTTTGATGTGACTAATTCTGTGATTAAAAAATTAGGATTGCCAAAAGAAAAAGTAATGGTAACCTTCCAATCGAGATTGGGGAAAGACAAATGGATGGAACCCTACACCGACGAAACATTAGAGACAATTGGTAAAAAAGGAGTTAAAAACCTCGCTATCGTCTGTCCGGCTTTCGTATCTGATTGTCTGGAAACTTTAGAAGAAATTTCTGTGGAAGGAAAACATCAGTTTGAGCACGGTGGTGGAAAAAACTTCCATTACATTCCTTGTTTAAATGATGAAGACCGCTGGATTGATGTCGTAAAAATTCTTTGTGAAGAAAAGCTGAATGAATTTTATTTCGTTTAAAATAAATTTCTTTTAAAAATACATTAAGACACTTAATTTCGGTTCAAGTGTCTTTTTTTATGAATACACCCCATAAAAAATGGGGCAATCTATGATAAAATACATTTATTTAAAAAAATATACTAAATTTTATAAGGGTATGTTTTGTTATTTGATATTTTTTGTTACCTTTACCCTATCAAAAGACAGGGGTTAGTTTTAAAATTGCAAATAATGGATACAAACGTAGAAATTTTAAAAAGAAAGATAGAGAGTTTCACTCCGGAGCTTATCGATGCGTTTACAAAGATTGTAGATAATCTGGAAACTGTTCAGCAATCTGCAATTCCGCAGTTTCATCTTGATGAAGTTTTGTACAGATTGGAGTTTCATTCTGAAAATCCAAAAACAAAGCTTGATTTTTTTGAAAATATGAATGATCTTGAGAAAAACTGTGCGTAATGAAAGTTTTACTGTCATCTATCGCAAAAAATGACATCAAAATGCTGATGAGGGTTTTCAATGCAGAAGAACAGCACAAAGACAAATATTTTCTGAATGATTTAAAAGAATCTATTTACAAAATCCTTAATGATTCTGAAAAAACAGATATAAAAAGCAAAGAAATGCAGGTTTATGAAACTGAAAACTTTCCTGTTCAGATTCATTATCTTTTTGAAGACAACAATTGTCTTTTTATCACGGCAATATTCAAGAGCAATAATTGATAAAGCCTTTAGTAAAGAACTTTTTTGACGTTATTATATAGTTTAATTTTTCTGTTGTGTCTTTCTGAAAGACATATGCACTTTTTTGACAGAACCTTACAGGCATGCAAGCTGTAAGGTTTTGTATTTTATCTCACTGGTGTTCTGAATTCTCCGTATCCTGCTAAACCGTCGTAATTTCTTCCAAATGGTCTGTAATACAAAAATGCCTGGTATAAATTTTCGGTTTGCCAGAAATTACCGTTGATCTCGCCTAAGTTTAAAGTTCCGTTTGCTTCTTTTGTCGCCAGAATATAATTATAGAAACCTTGTTTCAGATAAATCTTAGCAATGTATTTTTTAGACGCTTCATCATAAAGCATCTGATATTCTTTCGTTGCTTTGAAATCATTAAAACCACCGACTATGTATAATTCTTTATCCATCGGATCAGAATCTAATGAAAAATGCACCCAAGAATAATCACCTTCACGATTGGCGTCTCTCTCCAATCCCAGATCGTTTCTTCTGTAATACCAAGCTCCATTTACATCAGGTTGATACTGATAATTTAAAGGATATGCCCAAACCGGATGAAGAAACGTTTGATTCACTCCGTCAACAACTCCCGTTTCGCGAACCATATCTGCAGCCATTCTCATATTTTTGTTGTCGAAATAATAAAATTCATTATTCCCCGGAAACGCAAGATTCAACTGTTGGAAAAGCAATTTATTCCCCATTGTTGAGCTTGGTTTCTGGTTGGTAATCTTCATATTCGGATTGTTGTTCTGCATCACGTTCAGCGTCATAGAATTAACATTCGAAGCCAAATCTCCTGCTTTTGAAACAGCCTGTACTTCTACCCTTTGGTTGATATTCGGCATTTTTGCATCAGCAATTCTAGAAATATTTAAAGCTAAATTTACATTATCTTCATAAATAGAAAACCTCTTTTTAATCAGCGGTTGATCTGCAGAACTTTTATAAACAATTAATTCAAAATTCCCTGATATTTTCGGCTGAATTTTCTCGTTTGGAAAAGTTAATTTATAATGCGTGTAAGGCTGTAATGTATTAAATGAATACTGAAACTGATCCAGCATTGCATTCATCTGTCCGTTTGCAATTTCACTAAAAAACAGATTGTCATCTTCCCAGTTTCTGTCGAAATGTTTAATGGTATAACGATAAACTTCACTTGAATTGGTTAAGTCATCAAAACTCAGGATCAATTGCTGATTCATACCGATAACCGGCGTCTCATCGTTGGTTTGAGGATTAAACAATTGTACACTCTGAATATTCTGCCCGAAAGCAAATGCACCTAAACTTAGTAAAAATATCTGCAACGTTTTCATTCTTACGAAGATAACGAAAAATGCCCATTTTCCTATTATTATTGTATTTTTGATGAAAATTTAATCTCAATATGTTTCGTATACAGCCTTTCGTATTCAATTTTGCAAGTGAAAATACCTACCTGCTTTTTAATGAAAATAAAAATGCATGGCTCATTGATCCGGGAAATATGAATGAGAATGAGACTCAGGTAATTTCAAGTTTTATTACAGAAAATGATTTAAAAATTCAGAAAATACTGCTTACTCATGCACATATCGACCACGTTTTGGGTTTACAATGGGCTTTTGACACTTTTAAAGTTCCGGTTACAATGCACCAAGACGATAAAGAAGTTTTAGACATGTTCCAAATGAGCGGAATGAGATTTGGTTTCCAACTGGATCATATTAACGTTGATATAGAATATGTAAACGAAGGCGATGAACTTGATTTTGACGGAGAAAAATTTAGAATCTATCACGTTCCGGGACATTCTCCGGGAAGCATCGTTTTTCACAATGAAAATCAAAAATTCATGATTTCAGGAGATGTTTTATTTGAAGGAAGCATCGGAAGAACAGATCTGTACAAAGGAAATTACGAACAATTAATTGAAGGAATTAAAACCAAACTTTTTGTTCTGGACGACGAAACTCAGGTTTTCTCAGGACATGGAAATCCTACGACGATTGGGTTTGAGAAGACATATAATCCGTTTTTGAAGTAGAAGGGTTTGAGAGTTAGAGAATACTGAGTTCTTATACCTAGTTCTTCCAATCAGAGCGGAGTGAATGAGAAGTGAAGAATCTTTCTCCCGCAGATTTTCACAGATCATTGTGAATATTCATGAAAACATTTGTGCTTTTCGTTTTTAGAAATATGTTTTGGCTAAAGCCAAATTGAATGATTTACTTTAATTAAACGGACTAAAGTCCGTTCCTATTAAAAACAAAAAACCGTCAGAAAAATTTCTGACGGTTTATCAATTTTATGAAGAAAGTAATTTTAGAAATCCAAAGTAATTGAACCCCTTACTGCAGCACCCATAATCGGCCTTGCCATAATAATTCCGTCTCCGGTTGGAGATCCCGCTCTTGGATCGCCCTCTGTAATTCCTATCGTATTGAAAATATTGGTTCCATCCACAGCAAAACGTATTTTTCCTAACTGATAAGACATTCCCGCGCCAACTTCTGAGAATGAAGGCAAAGTTTGTGTATTTTTCTCATCCTGAAAACGTTTACCATAATAATTCATGCTTACATATGTTCTCCATTCTTTCGTAATATTCACTGCAGGAGAAATATTGAAGTAGAATTTTGGCATTCTTCGTACTGTATTGTCATCATAATTAAAGGTTGATCCGTCTGCATTTCTGCCGGTGAAATCTTTATACTTCGGACTTTGGATGGTTCCGTTGAAAGCCACTTCCAATAAATTATTAAATAATCTTGCATATCCTTCCAATTCAACCCCCATATTCGTAGTATTAGCAAACTTATTTTCTGAAGTTCCATCAGAGAAAACATCGGTAAACGAAAGATTTTTCAAGGTAGAATAGAACGGAATCACCGCAACATCAAACGTTCTTGAATAATATTTATACCCCACTTCCACCTGATTGGTTGTTACAGGTTTTATTGCCGATAAATCATTCATATTGTTGTAATACGCTTCTTCATTCGGAGATCTGAAACCATTGGAAAAACGCGCATATACTGCATTTTCTCTATTGATTTTGTAATTCAGCGCCGTTGTGAAAGACACTCTGTTTACATCAAAATTCCAATACGTATATTTATTTCCTAAAACAGACATATTATCATCGGCTGTCGTAGTATCAAAACCGTGAGTTCCATCCGTTGTCAAGCCAGAATTATTCAAGTTTCCTGTTGTCGTATTTACACCATAACCTTTGTAGAAATCACGGCTGTAACGGATTCCTCCATTGAAACTTAAATTATCTGTGATATTGTAATCCAAATTCAAGTATAGATCATTTAGACTCCCCTGAATCTGGGAATCCCTCACTAGGAAAGACATATCTGTAACTCCGTTATATGTTTTAGAATAACCTGTACTTGTCGGAGATAAAGAAGTATCAACCAAATTCAGAAGCTCTGGCCTGTCTGAGGCTGTGGTCAAAATATTGCTCCAGTTCCAATACTGATGAGATTTCCAATTTGATTTGTAGAAGCCTGCCGTTACATTTCCCTTATCAAATTTATAGTTGAACTGTAAATCGTTCACAAAATTATTCATCTGCTTATCAATTGCCCAGAAACCTAATTCCTGAACATACGCAGGATTTATAACTGCACCTGAGCTAACCGAAGAGTATTGAAAAGTATTTCCTGCAATTCCGTTAGCCAAAGCAAATTCTGCCGTCGTTTTTGGTCCGCCTGCCGGGAAAATCCCGGTATAGTTCATATCGATATTGGTATACCTTGTTTTGTTTAAAACAGAGAAATTGTTACCCAAATCATATTTGAATTCAGCTCCCAACACATCAACTTTAGGATGAATTCCGTCTTCTAAATTTCTGCTGAAAAATCCTCCTCCAGCTTGCGGAATATTCAACTGACTGATATTTCTGTAGCTATACGTTCCGTAATTTGCATCAAAACCAGAAAATTCTTTCAGGTCATTTCCATTTTGCACTAAAGGAATCGGCAAAAAGAATGTATTTCTGTCATCTAATTTTTTATAATATACTTTTGCATATCCTTTATCGAAAACATATTTCAGGTTCATTCTGATCTGTCCGCCCTGATTGGCTTTAAAACCGGTTTTTCTGATTCCGTCGTCTGTTCTGTAAAAACCTCCGACATTAAAGAACAATTTATCCTGAATCAAAGCACCACCAACATTCACGTCAGTTCGCATTAATCCGTATGTACTTGTTTCCAGTTTTGCAGTTCCTTTGAAATCGTTTCCGCCTTCTTTCGTAATGAAGTTGATCAAACCTCCGGGAGAATTCGTTGCAAAAATAGACCCTGAACCTCCTCTCAAAGCTTCCAATCGACTGACAGAATTATCAACTCTGAAAAAGTTATCCGCATTCGCAAACTGTAAAGCTCCGTCTTCAAAAACTGGCAAACCATCTTCCTGAACCTGCACAAATTCATAAGCTCCGGCAGAAGGAATACCTCGTGCGAAAAGGTTATTTCCGACTTCACCACCTGAAGTTTCTACCGCAAAACCAGGAACTCTTTGGAGCAAAGCCGCCGCGCTGATCGGGTTTTGTTTTTGAATTTCTTTTGCTGTAAATGTAGAAATTGCCGTACTCGATTCTATCTTTTTTTTCGGACCGGAGTTACCCGTAATTACAATTTGCTCAATGGATGCCGTTCTTGTAGAATCCTGTGGAGCTTCCTGAGCGTAAGTGTTGTTGAAATAAAATGTTGCAATTCCCGTGAGCAACAAAATAGATTTTTTCGTCATAGCTTTTTTTGAATTTTATAGTTTGTTTAATTTTGTTTTAATTTGAGATAGACCCCATTAGTCCACCCGAAACCATCCTGGTTAGGATATTCTCCTCCACCTGCTACCGTCTCTACGTCGAAAGCATTGTATTTCTCCATCAATTTCCCGGTATTATTATAGACTCTTTCTACATTCGAACACCAATTTTTCTTAATTTTTTCTGCTAATTCATCAAAGCCATAATTTTTCATTGATTGAAAACCTAGCCATTGATAAGGCGCCCAAGCGTTCGGAAAATCCCATTGCTGACCAGAGTTTTTTGTTGTAGTAATCAATCCGCCCTGATAAAGAAATTTCTCTTCAATATTTTTAGCGACAGATTCAGCTTGTTTCTTACTCACTATTTTTAGAAATAATGGATAAAGAGCTGCAACATGTTCAGATGGTGTTGTTGTATTCTTTTTGATATGATAATCTTTGTAAGTTCCAGAAGCTTCATCCCAAAAATATTTATTGATCATCTGTTTACGATCGGCTGCTCTTTTTTTAAAATAGTTTTCTTTTTCAGACAAATTTTGGAGTGATGAAGATTTGGATAGTGTTTTTTCTAAATGCCACAAAAGACAATTCAGATCGACTTCTGCCAAATTCAACGTTTCAATGGTCTTTATACTTTCGCCATCTGCAAACCATCTGCTGGAAAAATCCCAACCCGACTCGCAGGCACTTCTTATGTTTCTGAAAAATTCTTCTCCTGCATTTTCGCTGTCTTCAATATCAATTAGATAACTTTCAGGACGCGGATCGTTTTCTGAATCGAAATATCTGTTGAGAATATCTCCGTTCGCAGTTTTCACCACTCTTTTAAAAGCTGAGTTATTGTCTACATCCTTTTCACCATTCATCCAAAAAGCATATTCTTTTTCTAATGTGTCGTGATATTTTACGTATATATTCTGGCTTTTAGTAATCTCAAAAAGTAAATCGAGCATTAGCGAAAAATACGGAGGCTGAGAACGACTTAAGAAATGAGTTCTGCTCGCATTCGGCACAAATCCAACAGTTTGAATTAAATAAGAACAGTTTTCAATAATATTTTCCATCATTTCCACTCTTCCGGAAACTTGTAAACCCAGCATAATGTAGTAACTGTCCCAATAGAAAAACTCATTAAAGCGTCCTCCCGGAACGATATATGGTTTCGGAAGTTTTAGTAGAGTTCCTCTCTCTTCATAAGCGGTTCTGGTCAGCTCATCCCAAAGCTTTTCTATATGCTCATCAATCGGCAGATGTTTTTCCCGTACAACTGAAGTTTTGGTGTCTAAAAAATCAAAATTTGACAAGACAAATTGCTTCAAATCAAAACCTTCCACATTTTTTTCCTTTTCATACTTGGAATTGATTTCATCAACAGGAAATAACGAAACCGCATCGCTCATTGTTTTTTGATCTTCAAAAATCTGAGACCTTTGAACCTCATCAAAAAGAGCCTGAATTTCGTTAATATATAACTGTTTGTTCATTTTTATTTTTTAGGATTTATTTTTAATTTATTCATAATTATTGCGGACACAATTAACAAAGAAAGCGGAATCAACGAAAGATAAAATGCCTGTTGCCCACTGAATTCCTGAAACACAAAACCTGTGATAATCGATCCGATCGTACCTCCGATTGCAGAAAAAACTACAATTAAACCAGACATCGCACTGTGTAAATATTTCGGAATTGATGCTAAAATCACAGAATTGATACTTGGATAAATCGGCGCCAATAAACCGCCCATTAATGGAAATAAATACACGACAAGCGGAGCATTTAGCCACGTTGTGTTTATATCAATAAGCGTATTGTGAGTTAATGGTAAAACCAATAAAATACTTATCGCAAAACCAATTACACAAAAGGAAACGACATAAATCCAACTGAATTTCTTTGAGAAAAACCCCGATAAAAATCTTCCCAATGCAAAAGCTCCCGCCAAAACCGCTCCCGCCTGAATACTCATTGAGGTCGGAACTTTTAAAATTTCTTTATAAAAAGTCGGTGTCCAGGTCTGGAAACTCTGCTCAACCAAAACAAAAAGGAAAGCACATAGCAAAAAGAACAATACTTTTTTGTAACTGAATAAGCTAATGCTGTTTTTTAAGTCTCCTAATAAATCTGTTTTCTCACTTTTCGCTTCATTTTCATTCAATTTTGTAAAGAATAAGAACAGAAAAGACAAGGCTGAAAGTCCGCCTAATACCCAATAAACATTCAGCCAATGGGTTGATTTTGGATTGTGGTCATCAATAAATAAGCTGAATAAAACATTTCCCATTAATACGCCAATCATGAAAAACCCTTCCAGATACCCCATAAAACTAGAATGCTCCTTATCTGTATTTGTTACCAATCCGATGGAAGTGAAGACTGAAATTTTGATTAACGCGAAAGAAATTCCGACAATCGTAAATAGAAGTTTGAAAAACCAGAAATTGTTGGCAAAAGGCATCATAAAACACATGCAACTCACCAAAAATAATGCAATCAACATTGAATTTTTAATCCCTATTTTTGGTAAAAATGAAGCCAAAATGAATGAGCAAATTGCAATCGGAAGATCTTTAAAACCCTCCAAAACACTTGCAGAAGATTTTGATATTCCGAAATTTTGCTGCATTTGTAGAATCACTGTCCCTACGGAATTCAACAGGATTGCGAAGACAAAATAATTTAAGAATAAAACTGCTTTTATGTTTAAATTTTTCATTATTAATTTCTTGTCGGTGAAGATAGAAGCTATTCAGTTAACAATAATTTAACTTAGTAAATGAATATTTGAACTATATTAATATAATTTGTATTTTCACATAATTATTATAATTAATTAAATGAAAGTTACATTTGAGCACGTAATACCAGACGAAAAAAGTTCGTTTTGTGTAATTCACAATAATTTACCTGTATCATTGTTAAAATGGGAGTACCACTACCATCCGGAAATTGAGTTGGTCTGTGTGCTTTCAGGAAGTGGAACCCGCCACGTGGGATACCACAAAAGCAATTATACAAACGGAGATCTTGTGTTAATAGGATCAAACATTCCTCATTCAGGATTTGGATTAAATTCAATAGATCCTCATGAAGAAATCGTACTGCAATTTAGCGAAGAAATTTTGCAGTTTCCACAACAGGAAGTGGAAGCGAGATCAATTAAAAACCTTTTAGAATTGTCAAAATATGGGATTCATTTTCATGATGAGGTTCATAAAATGATGCTTCCAAAATTGAAATTGATGTTGGAATCGGAAGGTTATAAAAGGTATTTATTATTGCTTGAAATTTTATTTGAATTATCGAAATGCACAGATTATGAGCTTTTGAATAAAGAAATCATGCCTTACACGATTATTTCTAAAAATAAAACGCGTCTGGAAAATATTTTCACTTACGTTGAACATAATTATGATAAGGAAATTAATATTGAAGATGTTGCAAAACTGGCGAATCTTACGTTGCCTGCTTTCTGTAATTTTTTCAAAAAAGCGACACAGATTACGTTTACAGAATTTGTAAATAGATATCGAATTAATAAGGCTTGTTTGTTGATGGCACAGGACAAAAGTATCTCGGAATGCAGCTATAGTTGTGGTTTTAATAATGTGACTTATTTTAATAGAATGTTTAAAAAATATACCGAGAAAACGCCTTCTGAATTCATGAAGAATTTTGCACAGAATAAGGTGAATGTGGATTTGAAGGTTGAGAGTGAGGTGAAGATTAAAGCTAGTTTTTAAAGTATTTTTGAGATGTTTCGACACTAAATATAATGATTCTTTTAATACTTTATATTTTAAACCTCTCGCGGATTTGGCAGATTGCGTAGATCTTTTTTTAACGCAAAGATTTATTTTTTAGACAATATATTCTAAGAGCAAAGATTGAATCAAGAAGTTGATTTGATGAAGCTAAACGTTCGCTTCGTGTAGCAAATTTATTTGCCTTTGCTCTACTTAAAAATCAAATATAAAGTTATAGAAATCTTTGCGTTTAAAATTTCCCAGAGATCAACGAATTTTACAGATGATTGCATATAAAAAATCTGCGCAATCTGCCAAATCCGCGAGAGAAAACAAAAAAGCCATTCCAAAGAACAGCTTAATATATTATATGAGATTGTGTTGCAAAAGCCATCAACAGAACACCCGCAACAATCAACCAAAAATTATTTCCACTTAATATTGCAACCCATGCTCGGTCTTTGAATTTCCTCTTGTGGCTCACCCAACAAAAGATTTTCAAAAGCAATAATTAAATCCTCACCCGTTACATCTTTGTTATTTCCCGGTCTTGAATCGTCCATTTGCCCTCTGTAGACAAGATCCAGTTTTTCATCAAAGAAAAAGAAATCCGGTGTACAAGCAGCATCATACGCTTTAGCAATTGCTTGGCTCTCATCATATAAATAAGGAAAATCAAAATTTCTTTCGATCTGGAATTCAATCATTTTTTCAGGAGAATCTGCCGGATACTTTTCTACGTTATTCGAGTTTATTGCAATAAATTCAATCCCTCTTTCATTATAATCTTCATATAATTCGTTTAACTTATCGATCACATGAAGAACGAACGGACAATGGTTACACATAAAGATCACCAATGTACCTTTTTCTCCTTTCAGATCGTCCAATGACTGAACTTCATTAGTTTTTGAAGGGTTCGGAAGTTCAAAAAAAGGAGCTTTTGTACCTAAATCGATCATATTTGAAGGAGTATTCATAACTTTTTTATTTGTGCACAAAGATAGAGATTTTCTTTGTTATATAGGTTAGAAGCTTGAAGGTGAGTGTTTGAAGTTTTGTTATTTTCGTAAGAAAAATAATATCCAATTGAATTAGGCTATGTGAAATATTAATTTTTACAATAATTTTAAAATAACTTTCGAAACAGCTATTATTACAGCATTTTCAACGATTCAAAAACAAGCCTAAATTAATTCTTAAAGTAAAATACAAAAAATTGTTTGGAAGATATATTCAAAAGTTTGTAGTTTTGCTAACACTGTTAGTAATAAAAAATCATGGGTCTACATGAACGTCGACAAAGAGAAAAAGAAAATATACGCACCAGTATTTTGGATGCGGCTTTCTCTTTGGCAAAAACCGAAGGGTGGGCTTCACTTTCCATGAGAAAAATTGCCGATGCTATTGAGTACAGCGCACCGGTAGTTTATGATCATTTTGAAAACAAAGAGGCTATTTTATACGAGATCTCGTTGAATGGTTTCCATTGTTTACACATCGAATTGTTGAAAGCTCAGAGAGAACATGACAATCCGGAAAATCAATTAAAGGCTATTGTGGATGCTTATTGGAAATTTGCATTCAAAAACAAAGAGTATTACCAATTGATGTTTGGCTTGGGAATGCAATGTAGCGGAAAAGGAATGATGAAAGAAGAATTTTCTTCGTTTCAGGATATGCTTTACGATTGCACGTATGAAATTATAATGAAAAAAGGATCAAATCCCGACAATGCCTGTCACTCGTCACATGCCTTATTTTCGGCGGTGCATGGATTGATCTCAATCATGATGATGCGTAATGATGATATTCCTTCTACGATGAATAAAACGACTTTGGATGAAACAGTTTCTGCTTTCATTAAGTCTTTGTAAATTTTTTTGAACTAAAAATTAACACCGTTAGGAATATTAACGCTTAATAATATTGAAACTATTAACAAATTTAGATATCATGTAGAATTACGAGAAAATTAATGGTCATTTTTTTTATCGCACCAATTAACACTGTTAGTAAAAATAACACCACATTATACTTAAATCAAGAGAAAAAACTTCAATTATGAAAACAACGATTTAACATCTAAGATTACGAAATCTGTAATTTTTTTTAAACTTAAAATTAACATCGTTAGCAAAAATAACAGAATTCAAATTAAAAAACATTATTATTTTATTTAACACTTCATTAAAAAAACTTAAACTAAAATGAAAATATTTGGAAAAATAAGGTTCATTGTACTTATATCAAGTATTATCCTCTTACAAAACTGCACAAAAGCAGCCGAAGGTTCTAATGCAGCACCACCTCCTCCTGAACTTCCTGTCTATACTGTAATCTCATCTCCTGCGACCACATACCAGGAATTCCCGACTGCTTTGGAAGGAAAAAATAATGTGGAAATCCGTTCGCAGGTAGACGGATATTTAGATAGAATTTATGTGGAAGAAGGCGCTTATGTTAGAGCCGGACAGCCTCTATTTAAGATAGATTCAAGAGCTTACGGAGAGCAGATGAATATGGCAAATGCCAATTTACAGGTTGCCAATGCCAATATTCAGAAAGCAAAGGTAGAGGTTGACAGACTTGAACCTCTTGTAGCTGCAAAAGTAGTTTCTGATGTACAATTAAGAACAGCAAAAGCAAATTATGCAGCAGCTGTTGCAGCCGCTTCACAGGCAAAAGCGTCTGTTGGCGGAGCAAGAATTAACGTCGGGTTTACAACGATTACAGCTCCGGTAAGTGGATATATCGGAAGAATTCCTTACAAAAAAGGAAGTCTGATTTCAAGAACAGACCCGAATCCATTGACATTATTGTCAGACATCAGTGAAATTTACGCCTATTTCTCTTTAAGTGAACTGGATTTTATTGGTTTTCAAAATAAATATCCCGGAGCAACTTTAGAAGAAAAACTTAAAAATATGCCGATGGTTGAATTGGTCATTGCAGACAACAGTGTTTATTCTGAAAAAGGAAAAATGAGTATTGTTGACGGACAATTTGATAAAACTACCGGAGCAATCAGCGTTCGAGCAGTTTTCCCAAATACCAATGGAACATTGAGAACCGGAAATACAGGACGTGTTCGTATGCCACAGTTAATGTCTAATGCCTTGATCATTCCACAGGAATCTACATTTGAAATTCAGGACAAAACTTATGTTTATGTCGTCGGAAAAGACCAAAAAGTAACCAGCAAACCCATTACAATTTCTGGTAAAACTGATAACTATTACTTTATTTCCGAAGGTGTAAAACCCGGAGAAAAAATAGTATATGTAGGATTGGGAAGCTTAAAAGATGGTGTTTCTATCAAAGCAAAACCAATTTCTTCTGATAGCTTACTGAAAGCAAAACCGTTGTAAATCCGCTTTTTGCTTCTCGCTTCTCGCTTTTGCATTCAAATGCAATATTGAAAAATTAATAATTCAGAAGCATTATTTCTTGCCAGTGGCCAAAAGCTAATTGCTATAAGCAACTTAAAATTAAACTTCTTATGTTAAAACAATTTATAGAAAGACCGGTACTTTCAACGGTCATTTCCATCATACTTTTATTATTGGGAGCACTGTCTCTCTTTAATTTACCGATTGCCCTCTTTCCCGATATTGCGCCGCCGAGTGTTCAGGTAACGGCATTCTATCCGGGAGCGAATGCGGAAGTTGTCGCTCGTTCAGTAGCGACACCTATTGAAGAAGCCGTGAATGGAGTTGAAAACATGACGTACATGACTTCGAATTCCAGTAACGACGGAACGATGACCTTAAGTGTATTTTTCAAACAGGGATCCGATGCAGATAATGCAGCGGTAAACGTTCAGAACAGAGTTTCTAAAGCGATGAGTCAGCTTCCTCAAGAAGTTGTTCAGGCGGGAATCTCCACACAGAAAGTTCAGAACAGTATGATTATGTTTATGGGATTGTCAAGTAATGACCCAAAACAATATGATGAACTTTTCCTTCAAAACTATTTGAAAATCAATGTCATTCCACAAATCCAGCGTATTCCGGGAGTTGCTCAGGCACAGGTTTTCGGAACGAGAGATTATTCGATGAGACTTTGGCTGAAACCGGACAGACTAGCTGCGAACGGACTTTCGCCTCAGGAAGTCTTGAATGCGGTGAAAGACCACAATTTAGAAGCTGCTCCAGGACGTCTTGGACAAGGTAGTAAGGAAACTTATGAATATATTTTAAAATATAAAGGTAAATTAAACAAAAACGAAGACTATGAAAACATTGCCATCAAAGCCAATAGCGACGGTTCGTTCCTGAGACTGAAAGATGTGGCAAGAGTAGAATTCGGTTCTTATACCTATACCGCAGCTAACAGAATGGATGGTAAACCTGTTGCCGGATTTGCCATCCTTCAAACAGCAGGCTCCAATGCCAACGAAATTTTAACAGATATTGAAAAACAGATTGAACAGATGAAAACTACGCTTCCAAAAGGAGTTGAGCCCATCATTATGTACAATTCTAAAGATTTCTTAGATGCATCCATTCATCAGGTTGTTGAAACATTAGTTATTGCATTTATTCTGGTATTTATTGTAGTGTATATTTTCCTTCAGGATTTCAGGTCTACATTAATTCCTGCGATTGCCGTACCGGTTGCAATTGTTGGTACCTTCTTCTTCCTTCAATTGTTTGGATTCAGTATTAATATGTTGACTTTGTTCGCATTGGTTCTTGCCATCGGTATTGTAGTGGATGATGCCATTGTGGTTGTAGAAGCTGTCCACTCAAAAATGGAACGAACAGGAATGCCGGTTGAACAAGCTACGATGAGCTCGATGAGTGAAATTTCGGGTGCGATTATTTCGATTACTTTGGTGATGTGTGCTGTATTTATTCCGGTTGGTTTCATGCAGGGTCCTGCAGGAGTTTTCTACAGACAGTTTGCGTTTACATTGGCGATTGCGATTTTAATTTCGGCGGTTAATGCATTGACTTTAAGTCCGGCTTTATGTGCTATGTTTTTAAATGATCCTCAAGGAGAACACGGCGAACATGGAAAGAAAAAAGGTTTTGGAGCAAGATTTTTCAACGCTTTCAATGCGAGCTTTGATAATATGACCAAAAAATACATCTACAGCCTTAAATTTTTAATTAAAAATAAATGGGTTGCAGTTGGAGGTTTAGCCATTTTGATTGCCGGAAGTGTTTTCTTGATTAATAAAGCACCTTCAGGATTTATTCCGACCGAAGATCAGGGATTTGTTTTGTATGCTGTGAATACGCCTCCGGGAAGTTCATTAGACAGAACCAATAAAGCAACTGAGCAAATTGATAAAATCATTAATGGCGAAAAAGCTAAAAACCATCTTTGGGTAGCCGATGGAATGAACTTTATCAGCAATTCAAACGCGTCTCCTTATGCTGCTGGTTTCCTTAAACTAAAAGATTACGATCAGCGTGGCGATGTGAAAGACCCAGACCAGATTGCAGCGGCATTAACAGGAAAAGTAGCTCAGGTAAAAGATGCGAATGCGTTCTTCTTCAATTTCCCTACCGTGCAGGGATTTGGTAACGTTTCCGGGTTTGAATTTATGCTTCAGGATAAAACCAACGGCACTTTTGAGCAATTGGGAACAACCACTCAGGCATTCATTGGAGAATTGATGAAACGTCCGGAAATTGCTTTTGCCTTTACAACCTATGCAGCCGGAAACCCACAATTTACGATTGATGTCGATTCAGATAAAGCCAATCAGCTAGGAGTTTCGATTACTGAATTGATGCAGACGATGCAGATTTATTACGGAAGTAGCTTCGTTTCCGACTTCAACAGATTCGGAAAATACTACAGAGTAATGGCTCAGGCAGATATTCCTTACCGTAGCGATGCGAATTCTCTGGAAGGTATTTATGTTAAAAATAAATCGGGCGAAATGGTTCCTGTAAAAACTTTGGTGACTTTAAAAAGAACTTTTGGTCCAGAAACGGTTACAAGAAATAACTTATTTAACGCCGTAACGATTAACGGGACTCCAAAACCTGGCTACAGTACAGGAGATGCCATTAAAGCCGTAGAAGAAGTTGCCGAAAAATCACTTCCTAGAGGTTTCGGATATGAATGGACAGGAATTACCCGTGAAGAAATCAAAACAAGCGGACAAACCACTTTCATCTTTGCCTTAAGTATTCTGTTTGTGTATTTCTTATTGGCAGCTCAATATGAAAGTTATATTCTTCCGTTTGCGGTTATTCTAACGATTCCAACCGGGATTTTCGGAGTATTTGCTTTTACAGGTTTAGCAGGAATTGATAACAACATTTATGTGCAGGTCGGATTAATCATGCTCGTCGGATTGCTCGCCAAAAATGCCATTCTGATTGTGGAATTTGCCGTTCAGCGGAGAAATGCGGGAAGATCATTGTTAGAATCAGCGCTTCAGGCTTCAAGATTACGTTTAAGACCAATTTTGATGACTTCATTTGCATTTATCGTAGGAATGTTGCCATTGGTCTGGACGCAAGGTGCAGCTGCAAAAGGTAATCACTCCATCGGAATCAGTACCGTTGGTGGAATGTTTACCGGTGTTGTCTTCGGGATTTTCATTATTCCGGTAATGTTTGTGATCTTCCAGTATCTACATGAAAAAATGCCAAGCAGAAAAAAGAAAAGACTTCAAAGACAAAAATTGGAGGAAGATCTTTTAGCAACAGCTCATTAATAAAAAATGATTGACAAAACTTTGAGAAATTTAATTTAACCACAAAAGTCACAAAAGATTTTACACTTAAATTATTTGAAGTTTAAAGGTTTGAAAATAAAAGGACACATAAGTCTTTTTCAAATCAAGATTTAAAATAATCATCTGTGAAAATCCGTGAAATCTGTGGGAAATAAAAAATAGAGAAGAAACTATTCAAACTAATATCATAAAAAGCAAAGTGTATCTCCTACTAAAGACTTCTTTGCTCATTAATTTCTCAAAGTTTTGTAATCAATTTAAATTTTAAAATTATGAAATCGCCTTAGTTTGAATATATCAACCGAAATGAAGATGTAGCGATTGCATATGACTTTAAAAAAACAATAAACATCATCATATGAAAAGAGTAAAAAATATAATCATCGCTTTCGGAATTGCATTAGGAGCGGTTTCCTGCGTGCCAAAATTGGCATATGAGGAGACAAAACCCGAGCTTCCCGAAACATTTAAATATACCGCAACTGCGGACACAGCAAGTGTTGCCAATCTTGAATGGAAACAGTTTTTCAGTGATCCGATGCTCCAAAATTTAATCGAAAAGGGAATTAAAAACAATTACGATTTACAAATTGCTTTAAAACAGGTTGCCTCATCGCAGGAAAAACTAAAACAGGCAAAATATCTTCAATATCCTGATGTAGGTTTCGGAGTTGCAGCACAGATTTCAAAACCTTCAAAAAACAGCATGAATGGACAAAGCTTGAATTTATTTTTAGGCCAGAGTCATGTTGAAGATTATAATGCAGCCTTCAACCTTTCTTGGGAAGCTGATATTTGGGGTAAGATTAAAAATCAGCAGGAAGTTTCAAAAATGCAGTATCTTCAGACTTACGAAGCGACAAAAGCTATTCAGACACAGGTTGTTGCAGCGATTGCACAAGGATATTATAATTTATTGATGCTTGACAAACAGTTGCAAATTGCAAAATCGAATTTAGATCTGAGCACCAATACCCTTTCTTTAACAGAAAAGTTATGGAAAAGTGGTGACACAACTTCTTTGGGAGTTCAGCAGGCAACCGCTCAAAAACAATCAACAGAATTGTTGATTACCCAGTTGGAACAGAATATTGCCATTCAGGAAAATGCATTGAGTATTTTAATCGGTGAAAACCCAAACAAAGTTGACAGAACGATTGAAATGTCTGATACTTCTTTGCCACAGGATATTTCAGCGGGACTTCCTGCTGCGATGGTAAGCCGTCGTCCGGATGTTCGTCAGCAAGAACTGGTATTGTTGGAATCTAATTCAATCGTGGGAATTGCTCAGGCCAATATGTATCCTTCATTAAAAATTACAGCAAACGGTGGTGTGAATTCATTTAAAATTGATAATTGGTTTTCAATTCCGGCATCATTGTTCGGATCTGTTTTAGGTGGAATTACGCAGCCAATTTTTCAGAAAAGACAGTTGAAAACGGATTTAAATGTTGCTAAAATCCAGAGAGAGAAAAATGTATTGGCGTTCCGTCAATCTGTTTTAAATGCTGTTGGAGAAGTTTCTGATGCTTTGGTTTCAAATGAGAGCTTAAAAGTTCAGGAACAAAAAGCAACCGAACAGGTAGCAACCTTAAAAGACGGAATTAAAAGTGCCGAAATGCTTTACAAAGGCGGAATGGCAAATTATTTAGAAGTAATAACAGCTCAGGGAAATTCTCTGCAGGCAGAACTGAATCTTGCGTCCGTAAAAAGACAGAGATTGAGCAGTATTGTTGATTTGTACCGAGCTTTAGGTGGCGGTTGGAAGTAGTAAATTTAATTATATTGTTAATGGAATGCGGTCTTTCGGGATCGCATTTTTTCTATGTTGGAAAATCGCAAAGGCGCAAAGATTTTAGAATAAAATACTGTTTTTAAGGCACAAGAAAATCAAAGATTTTCAGCAAAGTCAACGTATTACAATTTTATTGAAGATAAAATCCTTGCGTCTTAAAGCATTAAGAAAAAATTATTTCTTTGCGCCTTTGCGTTTTCCAACAATTAAACTATTCCAAAGTATGCTCATTAATATACTCAATCAACCCATCAAAATCCTCTTGCGAATATCCCAGCTGCAAATAATGAATATCATCCGCTTTTCGATACCATGTCAGTTGACGTTTTGCATATCTTCGGCTGTTTTTTTTAATTTCAGAAATAGCAAAATCCAAATCCCATTCACCATTAAAATATTTGAATAATTCTGAATAACCAACCGTATTCAAAGCCGTCAAATGTTTAAATTTTTCTAAACTTTTTGCTTCCTCCAGCAAACCTTTCTCCATCATCATATCCACTCTCCTGTTGATTCTGTCGTATAGTTCTTCTCTTGCAGCTTCAATTCCGATTCGGATGGTATTAAAATTCCTGGAATCTTGTGAAACCGCAATTTGTTCAGAATATTTTTTATTCGTCTGCCAAATTACGTCGATGGCACGCAAAAGCCTTCTGTGATTATGAAAATCAACTAATGCAAAATATTCAGGGTCTAATTCTTTTAAAATCTCCTGAAGTTTTTCAATTCCTTCTTTTTCGAAAATTTCATGTAATTTTTTCTGATTGTTTTCATCAGCCTCTGGCAAATCGTTCAACCCTTCAATCACTGCTTTTTCATACATCATGCTTCCACCCACCAAAATGACGGTATCGTATTTTTCAAACAGTTCATCGATTTTTTTTAAAGCATCTTCCTCGTATTGCCCGATTGAATAATAATCTTCAACAGAAAGATTTCCGATGAAATGATGAGTTGCTTCTGCCAATTCTTCTGCAGAAGGTGCTGCTGTACCAATTTCCATTCCTCTAAAAAACTGTCGGGAATCACAGGAAATAATTTCCGTATTAAAATACTTAGCCAAATCAATTGCTAATCTCGTTTTACCGATTCCGGTAGGCCCTACAACAGAAATTAAATTTTTCTTTTTCACGACGCAAATTTACAAAAAGGAGTTTATTTAATTGGCTGGAAGATGGAAGTTAAAATTGGAGGTTCATTTATATCCAAGATAGTCTTCCCGCTTCCAGCATCAAACTTCCAGCCTTACTACTTTAGCCAAACTATAGACTTAAATGTTTATCTTTGTACGACAATAAAAAACTATGATTTTATCAATGACCGGCTTCGGTAGAGCCGAAGGTGTTTTTGAAGGTAAAAAAGTTACAATCGACATCAAATCTCTGAACTCAAAGAGCTTTGATCTAAACATTAAAGTACCTTTACGATATAAAGAAAAAGAATTCGAAATCAGAAAAATTCTGAATGATAGAATTATCCGTGGAAAAGTAGATTGTTACATTAATCTGGAAAATCTTGAAGAAACCAACGATGTGAAAATCAACAGAAGTTTAATCGATTCTTACATGTCTGAGCTTAAAAATATTGCTTCAGACGGCCCAGATTTTGAATATCTGAAAATGGCGGTAAGACTTCCGGATGCCATCACTTCAAGACCTGATGAATTGGGAGAAGGAGAATGGGAAGCTTTAGCAAAAATCGTTAACGAAGCAACAGATAAGTTCCTGGAATTCAGAAAAACAGAAGGAAAAATCCTTCATGAAGAGTTAGAACGAAATATCAAAAATATTGACCAATACCTGTCTGAGGTTTTACCTTTCGAAGAAGTGAGAATCAATGCTGTAAAAGAACGTTATCAGAAAACTTTGAAAGAATTTGAGAATGTGGATGAAACAAGATTCTATCAGGAAATGGCGTATTTTACAGAAAAATTAGATATTTCAGAGGAAAAAGTAAGACTTGCCCAACATTTGAAATATTATTCTGAAGTAATGGATAATGAAGATTTCAACGGAAAAAAGCTTGGGTTTATTTCTCAGGAAATCGGAAGAGAAATCAATACTTTAGGTTCAAAAGCCAATCATGCAGAAATTCAGAAATTAGTCGTGATGATGAAGGATGATTTGGAGAAAATTAAAGAGCAAACGTTAAACGTTTTGTAAGAATCAAGTAAAAAGAGTCAAGTAAAAGTAAACGCATAGTCAATCAATCATCATTTATCTCTTATCATTTATGAATAAGGTTATCATATTTTCAGCGCCTTCAGGAAGCGGAAAAACTACATTAGTAAAGCATTCTTTGGAGGTTTTTAATGAATTGCAGTTCTCTATTTCTTGCACAACGAGACAACCGAGAGGTACTGAAATTCATGCTGTAGATTATCATTTTATTTCGCCTGATGAATTCAGACAGAAAATTGCTGAAGATGCTTTTGTGGAATTTGAGGAAGTTTACACCGACAAATATTACGGAACCTTAAAATCTGAGGTCGAAAAGATCTGGAATCAGGGAAAAGTTGTTATTTTTGATGTAGACGTAAAAGGCGGAATTTCATTAAAAAAATATTTTGGGGAAAAAGCACTGTCGATTTTCATCGAACCACCTTCGATTGCCGAGTTGGAACGAAGATTGATTTCAAGAAATACCGATGATGTCGAAACCATAAAAACACGTGTAGCAAAAGCCGAAGAAGAGCTTACCTACGCTATTGAATTTGATAAAATCGTGATTAATTCCGATTTGAACGAAGCAAAATTAGAAATAGAAAGTTTAATAAAGAATTTTATCAAAAGTTAGATGACGGAAGATGGAAGATGGATGTTTTAACACAACCATTTAAAGTTGTTTTCATTAAATTTAGTTTCTGATAGAACAAAAAACATTGAGGCTGAAATGAGCACCGAAACATTAGAAAAAGCCAAATCTACACTTCCTGTGAAAGGATTTTTAGATATAAAAGACATCGATATTCCGCAAGGAGAAGAATTGGTAAAAACTATTCTTCAACTTAAAGAAGAAAAAAATGCCGTTATTCTTGCGCACTATTATCAACCCGGAGAAATTCAGGATATTGCCGATTTTCTTGGAGATTCTTTACAATTAGCAAGACAGGCAAAAGAAACCAACGCCGATATGATTGTATTCTGCGGAGTACATTTCATGGCGGAAGCTGCAAAAATTTTAAATCCGACCAAAAAAGTAGTCCTACCCGATACAATGGCGGGATGCTCTTTAGCAGACGGATGCAGCGGTGAGGGTCTTAGAAAAATGCGTGAACAGCATCCAAATGCTTTAATCGCAACCTATATTAACTGTAATGCAGAAACAAAAGCAGAAAGCGATATTATCGTGACCAGCTCCAATGCTGAAACAGTAATCGAAGCACTCCCGACAGACCGACCAATCATTTTTGCACCGGATAAAAACCTGGGAAGATATTTATCACAGAAAACAGGTCGTGATATGATTCTCTGGGACGGAAGCTGCATCGTACACGAAGCTTTCTCCATGGAAAGAATTGCAAAACAATTGGCAGACAATCCGGATGCTAAATTAATTGCACACCCAGAAAGTGAAGAAGCAGTTTTAAAGCTTGCTCATTTTATAGGATCCACTTCTGCCCTTCTGAATTTTGTTGAAAAAGATGATTGCCAGAAGTTCATTATCGCTACAGAAGAAGGAATTCTTCACGAAATGAGAAAACGTGCCCCGCATAAAGAATTGATTCCAGCTTTGGTTTTTGATGAAAGCTGCAACTGCTCGGAATGTTTTTATATGAAACGAAATACAATGGAAAAACTGTATTTATGTATGAAATATGAACTTCCTGAAATTTTAATTGAAGAAGAACTTCGACTGAAAGCATTAAAGCCCATTGAAGCAATGCTCGATCTTTCGAAAAGTATTAAATAAATTTTAAAGCGGGTTTTTACTCGCTTTTTTTACTTAGTTTTTACCACAAAAGTCACAAAAGATTTACAGTGAAGTGTTTTAAGTTATAATATTAGCTTTTTAAAGTACCTCAAAGTTTTTAGAAAATCTTTGATTTTCAATTCTTATGTGAACCTGTACTTTTTGAAGCATCAAACTTTTGGAATTTTAAAAAAACTTTTGTGGCTTTTGTGGTTAAATTTTCAAAATAATCAATTATGAGCAAAATATATCTTGAAGACGTAAAAATCTATGCTTACCACGGAGTTTTACCCGAAGAAAATATCATTGGAACTTATTATATCTTAAATGTAGAAATCCACACTGATCTTTGGAATGCCGCTGAATCTGACGATTTGAGCGACACCATCAGTTATGCAGAAATTAACGATATTATTCACAACGAAATGAAAATCAACTCTAAACTTCTGGAACATGTTGCCGGAAGAATTATTGCTAAAATTCATGACAGTTTTGAACAGATTTCTTATATCAAATTGAAGATCACCAAAACCAGTCCGCCCATGAAAGGCGAAATGAAAGGCGCCAGTATCGAACTTGAAAAAAGTTTTTTGTTGGGTGGTTCAGCAGAAAATAACTAATTTCACTTTTCAAAATAAAACATTCAGGTGAGAATTTTAAGTTTTCTTTTCGTACTTATTTCGTTCAATATTTTTGCTCAAACCGAAAATAATCAGGCAGTTTACAGCTTTCCGAAAATAAAATCGAGCATCACGATGCCGGTAACGATTCCGTTGTCGGAAATCAGCAATATGGTAAATTCCTCGGTGAAAGATCTTATTTTTCAGGATGATTCTTATACCGATAACGATAATGACCAGTTCAAGGTAAAAGTCTGGAAAACCCGTCCGATACGATTGGTAGGAGATGCCAATCAAAATATTTTCATTGAAGTTCCCTTAAAAATCTGGGCAGAAAAAGGAATCGGAACGCTCGGTTTGTACACGTATCAGGAAACGACTTTTGAAACGATTATGTATTTTAAAACCGCTTTAAGCTTTAAAAATAACTGGTCTGTAAGTACTTTTACGCAGCCAATGGGTTTTAAGTGGGTGACAAAGCCTGTACTGGATTATGGCAAAATAAAAATTCCGATTACTTCGCTTGTAGAATCAAGCTTGAAAGACCAGCAATATAAATTCTGCAAAACCATTGACGAACAAATGGCTGCACAACTGAATTTCCAGCAATACGCCGTTTTAGCCTGGAATGCATTCTCACAACCATTCAATATTTCGGAAGAGTACAATACTTGGTTGAAAGTAACTCCCATTAATGTTAATATTACTCCTTTAAAGTTCTATGGAAATCAAATCGATACCAATATAGGAATTGATATTTTTTCGGAAACTTTTACAGGAATGAAACCCGAAGCTTCACAACCTGTAAAAACAGTTATGAACTTCAATTTCATTCCGCTTCTTGCTGATAAATTTCTTTTACAAACTACAGCAAATATTCCTTTTTCGGAAGCAACAAATATTGCAAAAAAGACATTTTTAAATAAAGAATTTGACATCAGAGATTCTAAAGTGAGAATTACCGACATTAAAGTCTATGGGGAAGCAGACCGTATCATGATAGAAGCCGACACGGAAGGTTATGTGAACGGAACTGCTTTTATTTCGGGAATTCCTGTGTATGATGAAACAAAGAAAAAAATTGTTCTTTCGGATACAAAATTTAAACTTAAAACATCTAATATTCTTCAGAAATTGGCAACTTCCCTTTTCAAAGGCAAAATTGTAAAGATGATTGAAGACGAATACGGAATTCCGACAAACGAACTGGAAACCTCTTCTAAAAAAAGCATCGAAGAAGCTTTTAATAAAGAATATTACAAAGGCTTAAAAATTAGTGGAAAAGTATTTAATTTAAAACCATCAAGAATACTTTTAAATGATT
Source organism: Chryseobacterium sp. CBo1 (assembly GCF_001693475.1). Taxonomy (NCBI): domain Bacteria; kingdom Pseudomonadati; phylum Bacteroidota; class Flavobacteriia; order Flavobacteriales; family Weeksellaceae; genus Chryseobacterium; species Chryseobacterium sp. CBo1. Next base: position 25,891 of record NZ_MAUH01000067.1, on the reverse strand, counting down.
TAGGAATTACCGCAGTCATTGACACCAATGCCAATCTAAAACTAACCCTGAAAGGATTTTAATAAAAACTAAACATAACCATGAGAAAATATTTACAAATTGTCGACAGACACAAAGCGTCTTTAGGCACAAGATTCGTCAATAACTTAATAGACACCATAATTTTGATGATTATTCATATTATTTTAGGGATTCTGTCTACTATAATTTACAACCTTACTTTTAATAACTTTTTTTTCTTCTTTAATAATGGTGGCTTCATCTGGGATGTATTTGTAGGTGCAGTGGTTGCTGTTATCTATTTTTTCCTTTGGGAATATTACACCGACGGAAAAACGCCCGGTAAGTATGTTACGGGTACAAAAGTAATCAGCATAGACGGAACGAGACCAACAAGTAAACAATATCTTTCACGAAGTCTTTATAGAGTTATTCCGTTTGAAGCATTTACATTTTTCGGCTCTGAAGGATGGCATGATGGGATGACAGACACGAGAGTGATTAATTATAAAAATTATGAGACTGAAAGACAGGCCAAAAGCGAGATCAACAACATCGGAGTTAAAGAAATTGCCTGAAAAATTTGGAGAAAATATAAATTTGAGTATATTTGCACCACTCTAAACGGTGCTTTGGCCGAGCGGCTAGGCAGTGGTCTGCAACACCATCTACAGCGGTTCGAATCCGCTAGGCACCTCGAAAATCCCTATTCTGAAAGTTTAGGGATTTTTTATTTTATACAATATAAGATCTTTTTAGAAAGATTTCAATCTAAAATATTCAAATTATAAATATCATCTGTTAAATACAAGTATTCCCTTATCATAAGATGTAAAATTCATTTACTATAATATTTATTTAACATAATTTTTAAATTTTAACAATCCTTTAACTAAAACTTGGCTTCATAATTGGAATGGGTTAAATATAAAAAGCCTCGCAGCTTAATAATTAATAAATAGAAAAATTTGAGTTATGAAAAATATAGTTTTAGCAGGTTTAATTTCAGTTTTTACACTGAGTGCCTGTAAGAAGGATGACAATAAAGTTGCCGAGAAAACTTTAGAACAACAAAAAATGGAATTTCAAGTGAGACAGCTTGAAATAGAGAAACAAAAACTGGCTATTGAAAGAGAAAGATTTGCATACGAAACACAGAAAAAAGCCGATAGCATTGCAGAAGTTGAAAAAGCAAAAACCGCAGCTGCTGCAAAACCGCAGGTAATTAAAGAAACGAAAACAATTTATAGAGATGCCCCTTCTTCAGGTAGCGGTGGTTCTTCTTCAGGAGGAAGCTCTTCACAAGGTACGACCGCTCAGAAAAAAGGAATCAGTGACGCAGCTAAAGGTACTGCGATCGGTGTAGTGAGTGGTGCTGCTTTAGGTGCAATTGTAAATAAGAAAAACCGTGGTGGTGGTGCCGTTGTAGGTGGTATTATCGGTGGTGCGACAGGATATACTTTAGGTAGAGCACAAGACAGAAAAAGCGGTCGAGTACAGCCTAAATAATTAAATATTTTCAAAAACATGAAAGATTGCTTATTTTTAGGCAATCTTTTTTTATGCTGTTAATTTTATTTTCTTCGTTTTTAATCATTTCAACCTTTATGGGTTGGGGAAAATTGCTTGAAAAATTTATAGGAGAAAACTTAAATGGTATTTCGGGGAAAATTCTATCTGGAATCTTTTTATCAGGTCTGATTTTCACAATTGTATCGTTCTTTATTCCACTCAATTTATATGTTGAAATACCTGCAATTTTGATCGGGTTATTCTTCTTTTTTAAAGACAAACTTTACTTGGATTTTTATAAATTTTCAAAAAAAGATTCAGGTGTTTTAGCTATTTTAGCAGCCGTTATTGTATTCTGCGGCTCGTTTTACCCTTTTATTTTAGATCATTTTGGATATTATGTTCCGTCGATCAAATGGCTTACAGAATATGGATTGGTGAAAGGAATTTCTAATCTTGATCTGATTTTAGGACAAATGTCGGCTTGGCATATTTTACAGGCCGGATTCAGTAATTTTTCGGATCCGATTCTAAAACTTAATGCTGTACTGCTGATTATTTATGCACTATACATCATTGAAAACAAAAGCTGGCTTCAGTTGATTTTTGTTCCGGTTTTATTAATTTTTACACAATCTCCAAGTCCGGATTTACCGGTCATTACTTTTTCTCTCATTATTTTAAATGAAATTTTATCCGGGAACAAAAACCTTTCATTCTTATTTGCATTTTCAGTTTTTACATTTGCTATAAAACCTACCATTATCTGGTTGCCAGTTTTCATTCTCCTCTACTCTATTTTCATCTCTAAATTTGATTATAAAAAATTCATTTTCGGTTCATTCGTATTTCTACTCTTTACGTTAAAAAACATCTGGATATTCGGGTATCCATTTTTTCCTATTGCTGTTTTTGACTTGGGAATTTCATGGAAAGCTAATCCCGAACTGTTAAGAGCATCCTCAGAATTCGCCAAGGTAAAAATGTATGATGAACAATACACGTATGAAGAAATTTTAAAATTCTCATGGTTTGAGCATATCAAAAACTGGTTATTTTTAAAAGGAATCAAATCCATAATCAATATTTTATTTGTTGTAAGTTTAATGGGATTTATCATATTTTCTTTTATTAAAAGAAATAAAATCGTCAGTTTAATTTGTATTTCTATTTTAATTAAAAGTATTTTAATCCTACTTTTTTCTGCGCAATACCGATTTTTCATCGATGTTTTTTTTGTGATGTTTTTTGTTATCTTTTTTAAACATTTAAATACAAAAAAATCGTTTCAGATTTCCTCATTTTTAATTTGTGCTGTAGTTGGATTGTTCTCTTTTCCAAATCTTATCCAGAAATTCGTACCAAGTTTTAATGTAGGAAGATTTATGACTCAGTTTGAAAAAAAACAGCTTTTAAAACCATCAAATTACGAATACAATCAATACAAATCTTATCAAGTCGGAGATCTGAACTTCAACGTTTCAAAACACTATCCTTTTAACTTTGATACACCAACGCCTGCCATTTCAGAAAGTTATGTTTTAGATTATCAAAAATTAGGAATATTTCCACAGCCAATTGATAAAAATGATTTAAAAAAAGGTTTCATCTGGAAAAAACTTAATGCTAAAGAGAAAAAAGAATTGGAGAAAACCATTGAAATCATCAAAAAGAACTATCAATAAAGCCATTACCTAAGACTTTAATATCTGAATAAAAAACGGTAATTTTGTACTATGTTCAATACTTTAGGTAATCTTCTCAGCCTTACTACTTTTGGCGAGAGTCATGGCGCAGCGTACGGCGGAATCATTAATAATTTTCCGGCAGGTCTGGAAGTAGACTTCGAAAAAATTCAATACGAATTAGACCGCAGAAAACCGGGACAGTCTGCAATCGTTACACAGAGAAAAGAAAGTGATACCGTGAAGTTTCTTTCCGGAATTTTCGAAGGAAAAACCACGGGAACACCAATTGGTTTTATGATTGAAAATGAAAACCAAAAATCGAAAGACTACGATCATATTGCCAATTCTTATCGTCCGAGTCATGCCGATTTTACGTATGACCAGAAATTTGGCATCAGAGATTATCGTGGCGGCGGAAAATCTTCGGCAAGAGAAACCATCAACTGGGTCGTTGCAGGTGCTTTGGCAAAACAATTTTTAAAAGATATTGAAATCAATGCTTACGTTTCTTCCGTAGGCGAAATTTTCTGCATAAAACCTTATCAGGATTTAGATTTCTCTAAAACAGAAAGCAATGAAGTCCGTTGTCCCGATGCTGAAACTGCCGAAAAAATGATTTCAAAAATTAAAGAGATCAAAAAAGAAGGAAACACAATCGGCGGAACAATTACCTGTGTTATTAAAAACGTTCCTGTAGGAATTGGTGAACCTGTTTTCTCTAAGCTTCAGGCTGAACTGGCAAAAGCAATGCTCAACATTAATGCCTGCAAAGGCTTTGAATACGGAAGCGGATTTTGCGGTGCAAAAATGACCGGAAGCGAACACAACGACCAGTTTAACACCGATTTTTCTACAAAATCGAACCTTTCTGGTGGAATTCAGGGCGGAATTTCTAATGGAATGGATATTTATTTCCGTGTGGCTTTCAAACCTGTCGCAACGATTTTACGACCTCAGGAAAGTGTTGATAAAGATGGAAATGCAGTAACAGTAGAAGGAAAAGGAAGACACGATCCTTGTGTGGTTCCGAGAGCTGTTCCTGTGGTGGAAAGTTTGGCGGCATTTGTTTTGGCAGACTTATTTCTGATCAATAAAACGAGAAACATTAATAATTTTTAATAAAAATATTGGTAATGAAAAATTACTGGGACAAAGCAATTTCTTTTGAAGATTATCTTCAGATTGCGCATGAAAGACTCGAAAATCCTGCGACTCCGCAAGATGCAGAATATAAAATGTATTATGAACTGGGAATCCAGAGAATGGACAGAACCCTGAAAAAATTCGTAATCGATGAAGGACAACTCAACGAACTAAAATCTAAGAGTTTCAACGGAAAAATTCTGATTATTTCTGAAGCTTGGTGTGGTGATGCAAGTGCCACAGTTCCAGCTTTGGTAAAGTTTTTTGAAGGTCATAATGAAGTGAAAATCTTTTTACGAGACAGCGATAAAAGCCTGATCAATGAGTTTTTAACCAACGGAACAGAATCTATCCCGAAAGTGATTATCCTGGATGAAAACTATAATGTGAAAAATTCCTGGGGACCGCGTCCGAAATTTGGTCGTGAATTGTTATTAAAATTTAAAGCAAATCCTGAAGAATATCCAAGAGAAAGTTTTTACAACGATTTGCAGGTTTATTACTCGAGAAACCGTGGAAAAGATGCCATTCAGGAGATTTTAGAATTATTGTAAAATAGTGAATATGAAAAAACTGATTACACCGATTGTCATCCTAATCATTTTGGGCATTATATTTTTAGTTCCCGGAGTAAGAAATTTTCTTAAGGATCAATTTTTTCCGGTAGCAACGATAGAAAATGCCGTTCACATCAGTCAGGATGACTACGATGTTGATTTACAGGGAATCAATGTACCGAGTACCAATCTGAAAAACTTTAAGAACAAACCTGTTTTTCTGAATTTTTGGGGAACATGGTGTCCTCCTTGCCGAAAAGAATGGCCATCCATCCAAAGATTGTATGACCGGAGAAAAGGCCATATCGATTTTGTGCTTATTGCTATGAAGGATGAAGAAGAGAAAGTTCGAACTTTTTTAAAGGAAAATAATTATACGGTTCCTGTGTACATTGCACAAAGCCCAATCTCCGAAAAAATACTTCCTAAAGCTTTCCCTACAACGTTTCTTTTAGACCAAAACGGAAGAATTTTAATCAAGGAAGATGCTGCAACTGATTGGGACGCAGAATCTATCCATCAGTTCATTGATAATATTGTTAAGTAAACTTTAACTAAAATTTAGATTTACTTGGTATAAATTTTGCGAAATTTACAGAGTTGAAATTATTTTAAAAGCAAACACAAAAATGAAATATTCAAAACTCAATCTTGCCAAAGAGGCAATTGCCCACAAAGGCTTCGTAAAAAAAATACCTGATATTTTCCGGATGGTGAATATGTGGAGAAAAGGAGCGTATCCTGTAAAGTCGATGGATCTTATTCTTCCTTTGGTAGGTCTTCTCTATGTCATTTCGCCAATTGATATTATTCCGGATTTTATTGTTGTTGCGGGAGTATTAGATGACTTGGCAGTTTTGTCATTAGCAATTCCGAAGCTGATAAGGGAAGTTGATAAATTCTTACTTTGGGAAGCCGAGCAGAAATACAGCTCTGAAACTACAAAAATCATCGACGCAGATATCGTTAAATAATATAAGCATCCTTTCGGGGATGTTTTTTTGTGAAAGATTTAAATTTAAACATTAGGGAAATTAAATTTTTAAGATTAATTAAAGTAAAAATCATTAAGCTGTATCTGAAATCAATTAGTTGACCTTAATAATACTAAAACTTTTAATTAAACTTAACGGTAAGATCATTTTAAAATCTCTTTTCAAGCAAAATCACAATTGACATTAAACATCAAATCCTTAAATTTGCACATCTAATAAAAAATTAATGGAAAGTAAGAAAGAATTCTTTTTGGAGTGTTACAAACTAGGCATCATCAAATTCGGAAGATTTACATTAAAAAGCGGTATTGAAAGTCCGTTTTATGTAGATTTAAGACCTTTGGCATCAGATCCCAAAATCTTAAAAAACCTTGCCAATTATTTACTGGAAATGCTTCCTCTGGATAATTTTGACCTGATCTGCGGAGTTCCTTACGCTGCACTTCCGATGGCAACAGCAATGTCTCTGGAAAGCTACATCCCATTAATCATCAAAAGAAAAGAAGCGAAAGAATACGGAACTAAAAAAATGATCGAAGGAATTTACCAGAAAGGACAAAACTGTCTTTTGGTAGAAGATGTGATCACTTCCGGAAAATCGTTGATCGAAACCATTGCCGAAGTTGAGCAGGAGGATCTGAAAGTTGCCGATATTGTCGTTGTTTTGGATAGAGAACAGGGCGGAAAACAACTTTTAGAAAGTAGAGGTTTCAGAGTTCATACTTTATTTAATATTTCCGAAGTTTGTACAATTCTGCAGGAAGAAGGAGAATTGAGCAATGACGAAGTAAAGAGAATTCAGGATTTTTTACAGGGAAATCATATTCAGTTTGAAGAGAAAAAAAGACTTTCTTATCAGGAAAAATTTGAAAATGCACAGCATTCTGTTTCAAAAAAATTATTAGAAATTGCTTTGGCAAAAGAATCCAACCTGATTGCTTCGGCTGATGTAACAACCACTCAGGAATTGCTTGAACTGGCAGAAAAAGTAGGTCCGCATATTATTGCTTTAAAAACGCACATCGATATTATTTCAGATTTCGATTATCAAAATACAATTGTTCCTTTGAAAGAACTGGCTTCAAAGCATAAATTCTTATTAATGGAAGACCGAAAATTTGCTGACATCGGGAACACTCAGGAATTACAATTCACCAGCGGCGTTTTCAAAATTACAGACTGGGCAGATTTTGTGACTTCTCAGGTCATCGGTGGTTTCGAATCTTTAGACTGCTTTACAAATGTAGGTGTTGTAGCGATTATCGGAATGTCTTCAAAAGGAACTTTAACGACAAATTCTTACAGAGAAGAAGCTTTAAAAATAGCTCTATCTCATCCGAATGTGATCGGCGGTGTTTCTCAGAATGCCCTTCCTGAAGAAGTATTGCTTTTCACTCCGGGCGTAAATTTAGCCGATTCCGGAGACGGAAAAGGTCAGCAGTATAATACTCCTGAACATGTGTTTAAAACACTTCACACCGATTTCATCATTGTCGGAAGAGGAATTTACAAATCTGAAACCCCGGGAGAAGCAGCAAGTAATTATAAGAATGAAGGCTGGAATGCTTATCTGGCTTCACTTTAGAAATAAAATCAACATTTTTATCATCAAATTGCTCTCTTTTTCGGGAGCAATTTTTATTTAAACAATCTGCAATATAATACTGATTTTTGATAAATCTTAACTAAAAAATCATAAGAATTAAATCTAAAATAAGCTATATTTGAAGCTTTATAGGTATTTTGAAAAAGTTTTGCATTGGTATTTTTTTGATATTTGGAATTGTACAGGTTTCTGCACAAAAGGACAGCATTTATATTAAGGCTAAATTATCGCAGGATAATAAAACCCTTGAAGTGAATCAGGAAATTATCTATCACAATCATTCTGAAAAAAGTCTCGACAGCATTAAACTTTTAAACTGGATCTCTGCTTACAAAAAAAGAGGCACATCACTAGTTTACAGAAAACTTGAGGACAGAAACAACAGTCTTCATTTTGCACAAAAGCATGAGCTGGGAAAAGTTTTAGAGCTAAATATAAAAAACACTGATAACCAATCGATTCCTATTAACAATATTTCTGACGAAAACTTATACGTCAATTTAAATGAAAGCCTACAACCCGGAAAAAGCATCAAGCTCCAACTACAGTATAAAATGCAGCTTCCGGACAAAAAGTTTACCGGTTACGGTGTTTCTGCACAAGATACAGCCTTAAAATATTTCTTTATTGTTCCTGATCATTTCGATCCCGAAAACAATGATGAAAGAGATTTTCTCGACACCGAAGAATCTGTCAATTTCAATACGTATTGGACGGTAGATTTCGAAACTTCAGGTAATAATTTTATTGAAAGTAATCTTGAGCAGACTCTACCCAACTCGTTTAAAGGATATTTAGATTCTGATCCGGAATTTATTATTTCAAAAACCAACTTTCCGGAGATAAAAATTAATGCGGAAGATATTAAAACAGAAATCAAATTTGGTTATAATATCATGCCACAGGAAATTCAGAATCTTGAGTTTTACCTTCCTTTACAGCTTAGATTTATCAAAGACAGAATTGGCTTTATTCCTGAAAGAATTTTTATTTCTGAGAAATTCAGAGCTAAAGAAGATTTTTTCGGCAACAATGATATTCGCTTTTGGACATTCAGATTTAAACTTTTTTCCGATGCAGAAAATACCGATCTTGATTATTTCGGAATTATTTCAAAAAAAATCTTGGATGAGAGCATTATCACCGATAAAGAAGAAAATCACTGGTTTAAAAATGGTTTAAAATCATATCTCGAAATCGAATACCTGAAAAAATTCTACAGTGATAAAAAACTGTTGGGGAATCTTCCGGAAACGAATATTTTAGGGCTAAAACCTTTGAAATGGTTTCACGCATCGAGGGTGAAATTATTGGATCGATATGGTTTGGCGTATCAGTACATCATGTCGCAAAATCTTGATCAGAAAATTGATGAGCCGTATTCATACCTCAGCAATTTCAATGATATGGCAATTAGCAGTTTCGAAACTGGAACACTTTTCAACTATTCTGCAGATAAAATAGGTGAAGAGAAATTCAACAATTTATTGAAAAACTACATTGCTGAAAATACCGACAAGCAGATTACTCCTGAAGATTTCCTGGATCAGCTTGCCAAAGAAGATGCTTCAACTTCCTATTTAAAAGGTTTTTTACGGGAGAAAAACAGAATTAATTTTAAGCTTAAAAATTTCAGAGCCAAAGATGATTCATTGAATATTAAAATTGTAAAAAATACTGACGAGGCAATTCCTGTAAAGCTGGAAACAGAAACAAAAGAAGGCACAAAAACTTCCTACTGGATAGAAACGGAAAAAAACGAACGATTAAAAACCGTAAATCTTCCTTCTGAAGAGGTGTATAAAATTACCTTAAACAACGATTATATATTCCCTGAAGCCAATTACAGAGATAATTTCCTTTATACAAAAGGTTTGTTTTCAAATGCCAAAAAAATCAAATTTAAATTAATTAAAGACATTCCGAATCCTGAATTCAATGAAATATATCTGAACCCTAGAATACGTTTCTCCAATACTTACGATAAATTCCTTATCGGGATGAATTTTAAGAATCAATCGCTTTTTGACCAGAAATTTTTGTATTCATTAACTCCTTATTACAGTACAGGAACTCAAGAACTGACAGGTTCAGGAGCAGTCTCCTATTCTTTTTTGCCCGCTGAAAGCATTATCCAGAGATTGATGTTCGGTGTTTCCGGATCTTACTTCCACTATGATTACGATCTGTCTTATCAGAAAACGTCTTTAGCGGCAAGCATCAGTTTTAGAAAAAATCCGAGAAGTACGGTAAGCAGAGGTTTGAGTTTTACGTACAGCTATTTTGAAAGAGATCTGAGCCAGAAAATGATTCTCGCTAATGATTACGGAAAATACAATATCTGGACAGCCGGTTACGGATATTCTGACAACCAGATGATTCACGAAAAAAGTTTCAGCCTGAGCACACAGGGAATGGAGGATTATAACAAAATCACAGCCGAAGGTTTTTACCGATGGGAATTTGCGCCAAGACAGAAGCTGAGCTTAAGACTTTTTGCAGGATATTTCGCCAGAAATGAAACCCGAAACAATACTTTCGACTATGGAATTTCAAGAGTTTCTGATTATTCATTTGCGTATAATCTTTTAGGCCAAAGCGCAACAAGCGGAGTTTTGTCTCAGCAATATGTTTTGGCAGATGGTGGTTTTAAATCTTTCATTCCGGGAACAGCCAATCAATGGATTACTTCATTCAATGTCGATTCAAGCGTCTGGAAAATCTTCCATGTGTATGCTGATGCAGGTTTATATAAAAATAAAAACAATCCGACACAATTCATCTGGGATAGCGGTGTGAAAGTTCGTCTTATTCCTGATTTTCTTGAAATATTCCTTCCGGTGCAATCTTCTTTAGGATTTGAACCGGGCTTTAAAGATTACGGAAAAAGGATAAGATATACTTTGGTGCTGAATCTGAGTACGATTATTAATGCTGCGAGAAGGGGGTGGTATTAAAATAAAAACACAATTGTCAAATGACAACTGTGTTTTTTAGTGAGTCTATTTCTTTATAAATTTCTGACTTGAAAACCCTTGTGTCGTTTCAATATTTACTATATAAGTTCCTGATGGAAGACTTTTAACATCTATTTTTTCTCCATCTAATTTTACATTCATAGTTCTACCACTCATATCTATAATAGAAAAATTGTTGATTTTAGCATTTGATTTTATATTTAAAATATAGGATGTAGGATTTGGAAAAATACTAATATTATTTAATTCTTTTTTATCTGCATTATCAAGCCATATATCAATGGGTTTTTGGCTATCATTTACTTCTTTTTGCATTCTTAGATTTACACATTCTTCTATTTTTGCAAGAAAACCTGCTCCTGCTTGAATATGAGTGTTTGGAGAAAGAGTTATACTATTACCTGCTTTAAAAACAATATTTTGACTCGAAGGATTTATTTGATAATTATTTTCTGTTTTTATAGTATTAAATGATTTATAAACATATGAAGTATTTGCTTCTGGTGTCGTTAATATTATATCCGACTTACATTCTGAATCAAAAGTACGATGCATAATTAGTTGAGGAAGTCCATATTTTGCTAAATTTTGATCAGTATTATTTGTTCCTAAATTAAGATAATTTAAGTTTACACTAATACCTGCACCATAATTATTTGGATTATTTATTTTCCCTAAATAATTACGGTTTATAATACTAAAGAAGATATCATAATATTTATTCATTTGAATCGAACCTACAATCGTATTTGCTCCAAAATCATAAACTTGTGAAAATACAGGATTAGCTGAAGTAGAATTTAATAAATCAACAGCATAGAGCTTATTATAACCCAAAAATAATACTGAAGAATTTCTATTAAATTCCGGAGTATAAGAATTAATACTATATATATTGAGTCTGTAATTTGGAGTTATCTTTCCTGTTGAATGATTAAAAGAATAAATTACATTTTTAGAATTTGGATTATCAAATGAGCTAATACATAAATAGTGAGAAAAACTATAATTAGAGTTTAATCTTTGGGATACTTTAATTCCAAAATGATTATAATCTGTTTCTGATAATGATGCTGGAAAATCTAAATCACTTATAACAGGGTTTCCATTATTAAAGCCTAAACTTTCGCTAAATAAATAACTATACAAATGCAACCCATTTGGTATAAGAACCCAAAAATCTCCTGATGAAGTTGGAACTACTGTTATTGCTTCGGTTTTAAAAAAATTACCATTGCTATCTTTTACTGGTACATTCCGAAGATTATCCACAATTTTTCCTAAAGGGAGTCCATCCAACCCTGAACTGCCCAATGACATATCTATAACAGTATAAGCTATTTTTGAATTCGATGTTGGATTATTAAGTCCTGTTGTAAATATGTAATATTGATTTTGATTGCCTGGATGCTTCACTATAGCTAATTGCTGACTTGACCAATCTCCGCTTAATCCCAATCCCCCTCCGTTCATAATTTCATGGTCTCTGTTCCAAATTATACTTCCGTCTGTATAGAAAAGTAATTTCCCATTTGCATCACTTGCTGTTCCACACGCTTCAATAGCACTAAACATCTGACTATTATTAAGAGCTATAGGAACTGCAGACGAAAAATTAACAGCAGCCTTATAGCCAAAATACCAATGATCGTTCTCACCCTGTGAATATCCCAAGAAGGATAAACAAAGACATAGTATTATATAAAATCTGTTCATGACTTTCTATTTTATATAATTATTGAATCTTTTTCTCTAATGCCTCAATTCTCTTCTGCTGCTCAATCGTGTACAATGTAAGTTCTTCTATCTTTTTCAAAAGGAGAATATTCATTTCTTTGAGCTCAATACCATTTTTAATGGCTTCTTCCGTAGTAGGAACTTCCGGTAGGTGACCATTGGTATTAATAAACTGATCCAGCTCCTTTAGTGGCATCAGTTTATAGTCTTTTGCAAAAACATAATCTGCCCAACCATTTTGCGTGGCAATATCTACTTGTACTTTTTCTGTGCGGATTCCATCTTTTACGAAAAGTTTATAACCGTCATAGTTACTAGTATATTGTGCAAGTTGTGCTCCAATAACTACTCTTCCAGACTGCTCTTGTAAAAAAACAGTTTGACTATCTGTATCAACTCTAATATTAATAACTTCGTTAGGGCTATTGTTATAAACAACAAAAGCATTTTCCCATTCACCATGTATATCAAACTTACTTTTACCATTAAAGGTGGACTGATAATTAGGATCAATATCACCTACAGCAAACTTTCCTTGCTTATCCAATTTAAGTCTTTCAATATTATTAGTTTTAAAAACTAAATCCTGATTATCAATAGTTCCTAAAAAATTGGTACTTGCATTTGTTCCTGAATTCCCTGTCAAAGACCAAGAAGATTGTGCATTTACACTTAATCCAGAAAGAATACTCAAAAAAATAATTGCCTTTTTCATAGTTAAAATTTTTAATGTTATAGTTCCCCTAAAATAGATAAAAAAGTTCTATAAAAAGCCTATTCACAGCATATCCTTAAAAGATTAATAATTTTTAAACCTATTTCTATCAATACATTATTTTTATTAACATTATATTATGTTTAATGAAAAATATTTCTTTGCAGACCGAACTTCAGACTTGTAATTTGTAAAAACACAACCAATTTTAAAATATATTTCATCATTATTCCTAACTCATCAAGATAAATTATAAAATTTATCAAGGTAATTTAAATTGATTATCCTGATAACTTTATTGGTTCATAAAAGATCTATTTAATTTTTGAAAACAAGTGACAAAAATCCACCATAAGCAATATAAAATGAAAACAAATTTTTATTACATTTAAGAGACCTTAATGAACCAGAGAAGTACTACGCCGATGTCATCGGAGAAGGTAAAACTACCCTTGAAGACCTTGCCAAATATGCTTCCACTGTTTCTACCGTTTCAAAAGCCGACATTCTTGCCGTACTCGAAAGTATATTCTCTAAAATTGCCGATGATATTGCAGACGGAAAGATCGTCTATGTAGGAGAATATTTTACCTTACAGGCAGGAGGTTCCAGCGAAGGAAGAGAGACTGCGGATGAAGTAAATGCTTCAAGCATTAAAAGTGTAAAGACCATTTTCCGACCGGGAAAGATGATCAAAAATGCGCTGAAGCTTGCCGAGTTTAAAAAGAAAGGATAATTATCAACAAAAACAGCCGTCGTTTGACAGCTGTTTTTTATTTCTATCCTAATAAGAAATTAGTCTTTTAAAATTTTCTGAGAAACTGCCTGATTGTTTACAGTTCCAGTAACGATGTAGTGACCTTCAGCTAAATCAGCAACGTTTAATGTTCCGTTAGCTTTTACAGAAGCAGTTTTTACCAACTGACCTGTTAAAGTATAAACTTTTACATCCTTAGCATCAGCCCCGAAAGTGATTTCGTCATTTTTAACGAAAGTGTTTTTAACGAAATTTGATTTTGTTTTGTTTAAGTCTGAAACAGCAAGAACAGCAGGTGGTGTTGTTGTAATAACCAAATTATCTATTTCAATAAATGGAGTTTCAGTTGCACTATCTTGTCTTAAAAAGAAAGTGCTTGCTGATGTTAAATCTGTCCCAGTATGTGTATCAATTGGTGTAGCTAATAAATTGTTTACCCATAGATTTACCGTATCATCGGAAGTACTTGGGTTAAAAGTATAACCTACAGTAATCTGGTAAGTTTGGTTGATATTATAATCTGCAGTACTCCATGTTGTAGTTGCCCCAGCTGCGGTTCTAACCTCAATACCTAATTTATATGTAGTATCTGTGATTTTTTTTGTCCATATAGTACCACCAAAAGTAGTATCATTTTGCCCAAAACCTGCAAAATATCCACCATCTGCTAATGTTGCAGCAGTAATATTAGTTATTTTTAAATCCATTGAATAAAAAACACTACCAGAACTGACTGGCGTAATAGCTTGCTTCAAATCTTCACCAGCTCCATCAAATTTCACAACACCTGATTGAACTAAAATTTTGTCAGTAGCATTTGCAGATTGTACCGCCCAGTTACCTTGACCATTAAGATCTCCGTCTGGATAAGTAAATGTTTCACTATAAGGTAGGGTCGCTTGCGCATTCGCAATTCCAGCTATTGCTACAACTCCTAAAACTGTAAAGATTTTTTTCATAACTTAATTTTTTAATTATTAATAATTTACATAGCAAAAATAAGGCTATTTTTCCATTTGGGACAATATTCAGGTTAATTTTCTGTTAATAATGCTAAAACTCCTACCGTTCACATTTTTTAGTTATTTTTACCAATTATTTTTTAAAGACTTGCGGAATTCTATTCTGATATTCTTCCTTTTTTTTCTGGGCTTATCTTTGAATAACGCTCAAATTTTTACGTGGAAGAACCCCAACATTCCGAAAGATTCTGCATCAACAAAGAATGACAGTATTTTAGCGATAAAAAAAGACAGTATTCTTGCTTTCAGATTCGGGCAGGATATTTTTGCAAAAGACACCATGGATTTTGTGAAAACACAGAACCGTATTATTGTAGACGAAGCTGTTCTGGCAAAAAATGATACCAAAAGATTTTTAGGGGAACTCAATTCAAAAGGTTCCATTATTCGAGGGATCACATTTGGTAATAATCAGGGACAATCGGTTCAGAGCTCAATGGATCTTCAGATTTCAGGAAGACTTTCGAAAGATGTAACCGTTTTAGCAAGTATTTCCGATCACAACTTACCGATTCAGGCAGATGGTTATACGCAGACCTTAGAAGAATTCGACAAGATTTACATGCAGCTTAATATTAAGGATAAATCTATTCTCAGGGCAGGTCATCTCGATTTGGTAGATTCTAAAAATTATTTTGCAAAATATCAGCGTCGAAGCATGGGACTTCAGTTTCAGACACAGTTTGGAACAGATAATAAAACCTTCGTTGATATTTCAGCCGGTGTGGCACGAAGTGAATTCCATAGAATTCGTTTTCAGGGAATTGAAGGAAACCAGGGGCCTTACCGCTTAACAGGTAAAAACGGCGAACAGTTTATTACGTTGATTTCAGGTTCTGAGCAGGTTTTCATCGATGGTATTTTGATGAAGCGTGGAGAAAACCAGGATTATATTATTAATTATAATACAGGTGAAGTTACTTTTACCAGTTTCCGTCCGATTTTCCAGCAGAATTTCATTACGATTTCATTTAATTATGCTAACCGAAATTATTCCAGATATTTATTCACCGGAAAATTAGAACATCAGAGAGAAAAGTTCAGAGTCGGACTAAACTGGTTTATGGAGAACGATAATAAAAATGCTCCGTTAGCTTTAAATTTATCCAAAGAAGATGAGCAGATTTTGGCTGATGCAGGAAATGATGCAAATCTGATGTATGCTCCTTCGGGCGTTGTCGCAGAATATGATGTGAACAAAATTCTGTACAGCCTTGTTCCCGGTCCGAACGGAAATTATTATCAGTTTTCTACGGATGCCACTCAGACTTTATATCAGGTTTCGTTTACGTATTTCGGAGCAAATCTTGGTGATTACAAGCTGAGCCAGACTACCAATAATGGTCGTGTTTTTGAATATGTTGGTCCTAATCTTGGTGATTATCGTGCAGTACGAAAATTACCTTCACCACAAAAATCTCAGGTTTATACTGTAAATTCTGAATACTTGCTAAAAGACGGAAAAATCGGGGCAGATGTTTCATTGAGCAATTATGACATCAATTTATTTTCGTCGAAAGATTCAGATCAGAATCTGGGATATGCAGCAAGGATTTTCGGGAATAAAACATTTACTAAAAACAGCTGGAAAGGAACACCAAGTTTTGAATATCAATACATCGACAGACAATTTCATATTTTAGACCGAATTAATGATGTAGAATTTTCCCGTGATTTCAACTTAACTCAGGAATTTAATGGTCTCACTCAAAACCGTTTTATTTTTAGCTTTCAGAATAAATGGAACAATAAATCCACTCTAAATTATCGTGTCAATTATCTCGACGAAAGAGATTCTTACAAGGGGATAAAAAATGACCTTGATTTCGGATGGATCAAAGGAAAATTTAATACAAAAGGAAACTTTTCTTACCTGAACACCAATGCGCTTCTTCAGGATACCAAATTTATTCGTGGTGGAGCAGGAACCGAATATACCGGCAAAAAAGGAAGCTGGGCAGTCGGCGGAAGCATGGAGCACAACGAAAAAAAGTATAACGATACCGATCTGATGGATGTCACCAGTTTCAGCTGGAAAGAATTGTTTGTTCAGAAAAAAATCGGTGACAGTGCAAGAACAAAACTTTTATCTAAAATCTATGTAAGAGACAACGACTCCGTGCGTGATAACCGTCTTCAGAACATGAACAGAATCTTAGGTTTCATGGCGGAAAGTCAGATCATTAAAACTGAAAAAACAACATTAAACGCTTTACTTCATTACAGAAAATTCTTTTATAAAAATGATGATGTAGACGTCAATCAGAATAAAGATTTTGTGGTTGGAAATATTTTGTACAACCAACAGCTTTTCAAAAACGGAATGCGTCTTCAGGCTTTCTATGAATTAGGAAACGGGCAGGAAGCACAAAGAGAATTTCAGTATATCAAAGTTACAGACGGACAGGGAGTTTACAAATGGACCGATTATAACGGAGACGGAGTGCAACAGCTCGATGAATTTGAGATTGCAGAATACTCCGATCTGGCTCAATATATCAGGATTTACACCAATTCGGTGCGGTATATTCCGTCCAACAAAAATAAATTACAGTTGGCATTATTCGTGAACCCGTCAGTAATTTTCAGCTCGGAAAATAAGTTTTTAAAACGCTGGAATTTCAACATTTCATTAAACTCACAGAATTCCTTTTACAAAAAAGACAAAGTTTTGGTCTTAAATCCATTTGAAAAAGGCGAAAACCAGATTTTGAAAAATCAGAACATTCTGATGTCTGCTCAGTTCAACCCTACCGAAAAATCGGGCTGGAACGGAAATTACCGTTTTATACAGAATGACAACCTCATCAATGCCAATTTCAGCAACGAAGAACGTAACCAGACCTCACATTTCGTAAACATCGGGTATTGGTTCAATAAAGAATTTAGGATCGACTGGGAAAATTCTGTTCATGATCTGCAAAATTCATCACAATTATTTGCTACAAGAGATTACAGACTGAATAATTTTGAAACCAAGCCAAAAGCAACCTATAAATTCACAGATGCGATTCAGGCAGAATTCTCATCAGCTTACCGTGAAAAACAAAGAAAAGACGGCGAAGAATTGCTGAAAGCATTTGATATTACAGGAACGATCCAGTGGGAGCGTAAAAAAACGTCCATCAGAGGAAATTTCTCGTTTATCAATAATGATTTTACAGGAAACAGTTTCAGCATTGTCGGGAACCAGATGCTCGATGGTTTAAAGCCTGGTAAAAATCAGGTTTGGAGTGTTTTCATTCAACAGGCAATCAACTCTTTCCTGCAGTTGAACTTAAATTACGAAGGAAGAAATTCCGGTGAGAGAACCATTCACATCGGAAGCATGCAGGTGAAAGCCAGTTTTTAGGAGCTGTTTGACTACATCCAGAAGATGAGTCATATTTTCTTATTTGAAGCTTTTTCCAGCTCTCCACTATATCTTTTTTGCCCCTGCTTTTCCTTTAAACAAAAAAGGATGCCGTTGCGATCTGGGCTAGTTTTAGATTTTAAGACGATTGTGTTTTCAAACCAAAACTTTAGTATTATAAAAAACAAAAACCACCCTTAAAAAGAGTGGTTTGTAGACCCACAGGGATTCGAACCCCGACTGACGGTACCAAAAACCGGAGTGCTACCGTTACACTATAGGTCTGTATTTTTTGGTGAGGCAAATTTACATAAATTTTCTTTACGTACAAATGAATTTTACATTTTTTTGATTTTTTCCTTAAAATATTTTTAGCGAATAAGGTTTAAATATAACAAACAAAAACCACTCTTAAAAAAGAGTGGTTTGTAGACCCACAGGGATTCGAACCCCGAATGACGGTACCAAAAACCGGAGTGTTACCGTTACACTATAGGTCTGTTTTATTTTGGTGATGCAAATTTAAAGCTTTTTTCTTTATTTGCAAATCCTTTTTTAATTTTTCTTTAAATTTACATTACAATTTAACTGCCAGAAACATGCTGCTAGACTTCAATAATCTCGGAATTAATAATTTACAACCTCAAACTGAATTCGAAAAAAAAGTGATTTTTTTTGTTGAAGAATGGCAGTCGGATTCTAAAACGGTGAAAGTACAGACTTCAGGTTCTACAGGAGTTCCCAAGGTTTTTGATATTGAAAAAGAGAAAATGCTAAACTCCGCTCAAATGACCTGTGATTTTTTAAAGCTTAAAAAAGGAAATACTGCTTTGCTTTGTCTTCCGATAGAATATATATCAGGAAAAATGATGGTGGTGCGTTCTTTCGAAAGAAAATTAAATCTATTTGTTGCTGATCCATCTTTAAAACCCTTAGAAAATCTTCATCAGGAAATTGATTTCTGTGCAATGACGCCTTTACAGGTAGAAAATTCTTTAGACAAAATTCATTTCATAAAAAATCTGATCATTGGCGGAGCAGCCGTTTCAGAATCTTTAAAAAAGAAAATCACTCAAACACTAAAACTCTCCACCTCTGAAACAAAAATTTATGAGACTTACGGGATGTCTGAAACACTTTCACATATCGCATTAAAAAACATTTACCCAAATCCGGATGAATATTTTACTGTTTTTGAAAATATTGATATTTCTAAGGATGAAAGAGGTTGCCTGAAAATTATTGCTTCAAAACTGAATTCTGAAATTTTGCAGACCAATGATCTTGTTGATATAAAAAATACAGATCAATTCAAATTTTTAGGAAGAATTGATAATGTCATCAATTCGGGAGGTGCAAAAATTTTTCCCGAACAGCTTGAAACTTTGATAAAAAAAGAGATTACTAATGAAGCTGTATTTTTAGCAATAGAAGATGAAAGTCTGGGACAAAAATTGATTTTGGTTATTGAAGGATCTGAAAACGAGAATCTCAAATCTCAAATCTCAAATCTCACATTTGAAAAATCTTTCCATAAGCCGAAAAAAATTATCTTTATTGAAAAAATTCCGAGAACGCCAAATGGAAAAGTGAATCGATTAGAATTAAAAAAAAAATTGTCAGTCTAAACCACTCCGTCAAAAATTCTTGCGAATTTTCGCCATCCCTCCAAGGGAGGGGAATTTTTGTCATCAAAATATAATATATGAAAAACTTTACCTCAGAACTGGCTTATAAAACTTCACGAAGCAGCGGTGCAGGCGGACAAAACGTAAACAAAGTGGAAACTTCTGTTACAATAATGTGGGATATTGAGGAAAGCAATTTCTTTTCAGACGAAGAAAAAAAATTAATCTATACTAAGCTTAAAAACCGCATCAATTCTGAAGGCATTTTGCAACTGACCGTTTCGGAATCCAGAACTCAGCTACAGAATAAGAAGATTGCCACCGAAAAAATTTTGGAATTGGTAGATCAAGCCTTAATTATTCCAAAGAAAAGATTCAAAACAAAACCTTCTAAATCATCAGTTGAAAAAAGAATTCAGCAGAAAAAACAGCATTCGGATAAAAAAGAAAACAGACGTTTCAAATATTAAGTCTCCGTATTTTGAAAAATAGTATTTTTGCGGAAATTTCAATACAATGTTCAGAAAACTAATGTTATTAGGAGTATGCGTTGCTCCGTTTCTTTTTTCAGCACAAGAAGCTGGTTTAGCACCACAACCAAAAGTTGCCGTAATGCCTTCTGTAGGATATGCTTGGCGTTTAGCAAAGACACCTTCAGGAATTACCAATGAAACAAAAAATTACATCAAAGGCCTGAAAAGTGGTGTTGATGTAAGTATTGGCACTTATTATCTGCTTAATGGAAACGGAGCAATCGGATTAAAATATTCGGGTTATTTTGCATCAAGCGACGGAAGACTTACTGTTGCAGGACCGAATGGTCAGAATGTTTCGGGCTTCGTAAGTACAAAAGATAATATCAGCTTTATTGGTGCTTCTTATATGTTTTCAAATTTTAAAGAAGATACCAGACATAAATTGTTTTATGATATTTCGTTAGGTGTAATTACCTACACAACCAAAACAGGAACTGTAAAAGGAACAGGCTCAAATGTAGGTGCAGAAATTAATTTTGGATATCAATATGCATTGACTAACCAGATTTTCATTGGTCCAAAGATTGGAATGACCGGTGGAACATTAAGCAAAATGAAATACAATGGTACTACAGTAAACTTCGGTGAAGAAGAAAGAGAAGGTTTAACCAGACTTTCTTTGAGTGCTGCTGCGACTTTCCGTTTTTAAATTTTATCTTTGTAAAAAATTTAAATAATGAGCAAACCGATAACTGAGTTCATAGAAAAATATTATCTGCACTTTAATGCAGCAGCTTTGGTAGACGCATCAAAAGGATATGTTGCACACCTTAAAGACGGAGGAAAAATGATGATTACGCTTGCAGGAGCGATGTCGACAGCCGAACTTGGGAAAATCTTAGCGGAAATGATCCGTCAGGGAAAAGTAGATTTCATTTCTTGTACAGGAGCGAACCTTGAAGAAGATTTAATGAACCTTGTTGCGCATTCTCACTATGAAAGAGTTCCTCACTACAGAGATTTGACGGCTCAGGATGAGTGGGATCTGTTGGAAAGAGGTCTGAACAGAGTTACAGATACTTGTATTCCTGAAGAAGAAGCTTTCAGAAGATTGCAGAAACACATCGTTGAAATTTGGAAAGATGCTGAAGCAAAAGGAGAAAGATATTTCCCGCACGAATTCATGTACAAAATGATTCTTTCAGGCGTTTTGGAGCAGTATTATGAAATTCCAAGAGAAAATTCATGGATGATTGCAGCAGCTGAAGCTAACTTACCAATTGTTGTTCCGGGATGGGAAGATTCAACAATGGGTAATATTTTTGCTTCTTATTGTATTAAAGGAGAACTTAAAGCGACTACAATGAAGTCAGGGATCGAATACATGACGTATCTGGCGGATTGGTACACTAAAAACTCAGGTGGAAAAGGAGTTGGTTTCTTCCAGATTGGAGGAGGTATCGCAGGAGATTTCCCGATTTGTGTAGTTCCGATGTTGTATCAGGATATGGAAATGCATGATATTCCGTTCTGGTCTTATTTCTGTCAGATCTCAGATTCTACGACGTCTTACGGTTCTTATTCGGGAGCTGTACCGAACGAGAAAATTACTTGGGGGAAATTAGATATTACGACTCCGAAATTTATCGTTGAAAGTGATGCTACGATTTGTGCGCCTTTGATGTTCTCTTACATCTTGGAAAACTAATTTTAGAACTAAAACTCAATATATTTAAAAGGCTTATTTATTAAGCCTTTTTTATTTTTTAACCGCAAAAGATTCAAAAGAACTAATTGAAAATACAAATTCAAAAGTTGGCAAAATGTTACTGCTTACTTCTTTAGTTTTGCAAACTTTTGAACTACTAATAATATATCAAAATCTTTTGAATCTTTTGCGGTTAAAAAAAATAGATTTTACTTTTATAAAACTTGGAAACTCTTCAGAAAAATAAATTCGATGCTTTAACCGGAATGCGTGCCATTGCCGCTATCATGGTTTTTGTATATCATAATAGAAAATACTGGCGAAATGATTTGCCGTTTGAAGTGATGCGATTCATTAGTGAATGGCACATTGGTGTGACCGTATTTTTTGTTTTGAGCGGATTTTTATTGGCGTATCGCTATGAAGAAAAACCTCTAGAATCAAAAAAATCATATCTAAAATATATTCTTCTGCGTATCGCAAGAATTTTTCCGCTGTACTGGATTTTGCTGAGCTGTTTTTTTCTCGATACAGCTTATTCAAAAGAGGTAAAAACTTATTTTTTACAATATTCACTTTTCTATTCTTTATTTGAAAAATATTCTGTTTCAGGAATTGTGCAGGCCTGGTCATTAACAGTGGAATTTTTCTTTTACCTACTTTCACCACTTTTATTCTTATTATTAAAGAAAAACTGGAAATACTGCCTCCTGTTTTTAATCGGGTTTTTCTTTTTAGGTTGGGGAATCGGATATGGTTTGAAGGAATTTAATGGAAATCCTAAAGGCTTTTTATATCCTTTACAATTCATGATCGGAAGCAC
Source organism: Chryseobacterium sp. CBo1 (assembly GCF_001693475.1). NCBI lineage: Bacteria > Pseudomonadati > Bacteroidota > Flavobacteriia > Flavobacteriales > Weeksellaceae > Chryseobacterium > Chryseobacterium sp. CBo1. The sequence continues at coordinate 3,194 of NZ_MAUH01000067.1, read as the reverse complement.
ATTTTTCGGTCGAAGTCTTGAGTTTTTCTTCGGAATGTTGCTTGCTTATTTAATGAAAAAAGAAAATGGAATTCAGTTTCTAAATAAGATTAAAAACCCAACACTTTGGGGTGGAATTGGCATTTTAATTTTAATGATTTGCATTAGAATTTTTGCACGAAATAATTTCGTTCATGGTGTTGAAAGATGGGAAGGGAGACTGATTCACGAATTGCTGCTACCGATTGTCATTATCGTTTTCTTTTGGGGATTGATGAGTGAAAACACCTGGGTTTCAAAAGTTCTTTCGACGAAGTTTTTTATTTTGCTGGGAAATGCTTCTTTCGTTTTTTATCTGATTCATCTGAGTTATTTCAACATGAAACTGAAATCATACGTTTATCTTCCTGACAAGAATTTTGTTCTTCTTTGGATTTGCTCAATTATTATTTATCTTTTGATTGAAAAACCTTTGTATGAGGTTTGCAGGAAGCTGATAGGAAAAATTAAATAATTCTTTTCTCTCGCCGATTTGGCTGATTTTTTAAACATTAAGTTTTTTAAGTATTGAAGCAAGATTCTTCATCATTTTAAGAATCAATAAATTGATTTTAGATTAATTTTAATAAGCTGATTATATTAAAATCTGTGAGGATACTTATTATCTGTGGGAATAATTCAATCCAAAGAATTAATCAAAACAAAGTATCTGTAAGCCAAAATTCCTTTCTGAAACTTAGTTAGCTTTAAAGGATCTTTATCACTCAATTTCGGTAAAATTTTCTTATTGATTTTATTTAAAAATCTAAATATCGATTTTTTCATTGTTAGCCTTTTTTGATTTCAGATGTGAGTTCAAAAATTGTGCATTTTTATTTTAACTTAGATAATAGCTGTCGGGAGCTGGAGGTTGAGCAGTCAAAAAATAAAAAATTGTCCTCAAAAGATGAAGACAATTTTTAAAATAGTGAGTAAAAGCTATTTATGGATTTCCGTACATATTCGACTCTCCCCCATCAATGGCAATCACTTGTCCGGAAACATAACCATTTTCATCACTTAATAAATAAGCTACCAAATTCCCGACATCTTTCGGATCCCCCAATTTTCTTGTAGGATTTCTTGATGCGTATTCTTTTTCTGCCGCTTTCGGGTCTGTAGGATTTACCTGGTTGAAAGCTTCAGCAACCATTGGCGTCAAAATCGCACCCGGAGCAATGGCGTTCGTTAATATATTATCTTTACCATATTCCAAAGCTGCATTTTTAGTCATTCCGGCTACAGCATGTTTTGTGGCAACATAAGCAGTTTGATTAAGAACTCCTCTGATTCCTCCAACTGAAGCTACATTGACAATTCTTCCGCCACCATTTTTCTGCAATTCAGGAATAACGTATTTCATTCCAAAATAGACACCCATCAGATTAATATCGACCACTTTTTTAAATACATTAATATCATAATCAATCAGAGGAGCCTGCTTCCCTTCAATTCCGGCATTGTTGTACAATCCGTCAACTTTCCCGAACTCTTTTACGGTTTGATCAACATAATTTTTCACATTTTCTTCCACTGAAACATCGGCTGTTACTGTAAGATATTTACTTTCAGGATATTTTGAGGATAATTCTGCTTTTGCTTTTTCCAAAGCTTCGCCATTATAATCTACAAGAGTCAGATCAGCTCCTTTTGAAGCTAATGCATCTGCTGCAGCCAAACCCAATCCCATTGCTGCTCCTGTTACGATAATTACTTTTCCTTTAAAATTTGCCATACTATTTGTTTTATTTCATTGCTTCAATTTACAACAATGAAATAATTTTTACAATTATTTGATGATAATATTTTGTTAAACTTTTCGAATTTCTATGTTCTAGGTTAATATTTACAATTTCTAATAACATTGATAAGGTTGGTTAATGAAACATTCTCATTGGAAAGATTTACATGATTAATTTCTTACATTTGAATTTTATTTAAATCAAAAAAATGAACGAAATCTTCAAACAACAGGTCTGGGAAATCACCAAATTGGTTCCAAAAGGTAGAGTGACTAGTTATGGTGCGATTGCAAAGGCAGTTGGTTTTCCAAATCACTCGCGTCACGTAGGAAAGGCAATGGGTGGCTGTCCGAAAGACGTTCCAGCGCATCGTGTAATTTCAAGCTCAGGAACATTGTCTGTACCGGAATTTCAATCAAGATTGGAAGCGGAAGGAATTACTGTTGAAAATTTCAGAGTAAAAAACTTTAAAAGTCTGTTTTGGAATCCTTTGGAAGAACTTTAAAATAAAATAGAAAATTTTTCCTGAACGTAAAAATTACTGTTCAGCATAAAAAAGTAACCGTTCGGTGATTTAAATTTTTAAAAAAGCTTTGCAGAAACTATATTTGCGTCATAATTAATAACAACATTATGAAAGCTAAAACAATAATTACATTTCTATTTGTAATTCTTACTCAATTTTTTCAGGCTCAAATCGACGACAAATTTTATCAGCCAAAAAAAGAGCTACAACCTATTGAGCTAAAACATGAAAACATTTCAATTCCTGTAGATAAAGATACGATTACAGCAATTTTCTTAAAACCTAATATTGCAAAACCTAAGGCAACAATTTTATTTTTTCATGGTGCAGGCGGGAACGTTTCAACGTATATTTTTATGATTAAACCTTTAGTTGAGGCTGGGTTTCAGGTTGCCATGGTTGACTTCAGAGGATACGGAAAATCTACCGGAACTCCTACTCACATTAATGTTGCAGCTGATGGACAAAAGTTTTTTGACCAAATGTCTCAAAGAGAAGATGTGAAGAATACAAAACTGATTGTGTATGGTGCTTCTTTAGGTTCTCAGATTTCAGCTCATTTAGCCAAAAACAATAAAGCTAAAATTTCAGGATTGGTAATCGATGGCGGAATGTCATCATTCGCTGATATTGCAGCCGTTTTTGCCCCTCAGTTCAAAGATGCTCTTACAAAAATGTTAGCTTCAGTTTATTCTGCTAAAGAAGATATTAAATCTACAGAAGGAGTTCCTAAGCTTTTTATTTACAGCAAAAATGATAAGACCGTTCCTTATTCTCACGGAGCTTGATATTCATCAACTAAATCCTTCGGTAATTTAAAATCAAGATTTTCAATAGAAATATATTGCGGATGTAAAGCGTAGACAGAAACTGCGGCGTATGGGTAAGAATCTGTCCATGAATAATTT
>NZ_MAUH01000066.1:0-635 GCF_001693475.1 Chryseobacterium sp. CBo1 | reverse complement strand
TTTACGTTTTGCGTAAAATTATCCGTGATTGCTGCATTGCCTGGAAGTGTTGGGGTAAAACCTGGTGTTCCTAAAGGATAAGTGTCGTAATAATTGACAGACAGAACATGATTGATGGCGGTAGGATATGCATTATTTCCGTAATAGATCTGAATACCGTTTTTACTAAAACCTGTAGAGTTTCTTTCTTCCGTAAGAGGTGTTCCAACACCGCCATGATAATCGGCTGCATCCTGAATATCTTTTCTGATGTATGTGTTTCCGATACCTGCTATTGCCGTATAAATAACGCGTGAAAATTTGTCATATCTTGTTAGCAGCCAATCTCCTGAAGGTCTCATATTGGCATCCTGAGTCAGAATTAATCGATCAGCCTTGTCATATACCATATATTCCCAGCCTTTTCCCGGAAGTTTCTTTTCCACCAGACGGTTTCTGCCGTCGTAACGGTATTGATAGCAAAGATTATTAAGTGTGGTTTCGTCAAGTGAAGCAATTGAAGCCAAAGGCGGAATAACAAAGGCAAGCTGGTTATATTCATTATAAACATAATAAGTATCTGCACTTTGTGTTCCGTCAAGCATTTTTCTTACCAATATCGTTTGTCCCTGTCCATTCTTAAATTCAATGGTTTT
>NZ_MAUH01000065.1:0-896 GCF_001693475.1 Chryseobacterium sp. CBo1 | reverse complement strand
GCTACTTTCTGTCGTTTTCGCTATCCGTATTTGCGTGTGCAAAAGTAATTGTTATTTTTTAATTGACCAAATGTTTTCTCAAGAATTTTTAAAGTTTTTTGATGACCTTAATCTCTCTATTCACACCTCTCAATCCTACTCCTGCGCTTCCCGTTTTACCGGACTGCAAAGATACAAATCTTTTTTATTTCTGCAACTTTTATTTTAAAAAATTTTTAAAATAAAAGCTACTTGTTTGTGATCCGTATCTCCTATTATGCATATAACCTATCTTGCGATTTTTATATATAATAAAAGTAGTTCTTTCTAATTATGCTTACCTAAAAGCTCTTCTGCGCTTACCAAACAACTCTCGTTTTCCAGTGGGGCAAAGATAAGACGACTTTATAATACAAAACAAATAGGAATAGAAATAAATATAGCATTGTGGGGAATTGTTAATTATATAATTCTGATTTTCAAATTTTTAAATACCAAATTATAGTTATCCACATCAACAGGAATGATTATTGCAATACGTATTGATTTTAATTATTTTTGCATTGTAAGAAGTTTTCGCTCCTACGGAGCTCATTAATGAATTTGTCATTGATGATAATTCTACAAAGGTTGCGCCCTTCCAGAACTTATTGTACAAGATTAAGTCTGTTTGATATATTTCATTACAATACTCAACTGAAAAGTTTAAAATATTTTAAATTGTTTTTATTTAAAATGTATTAATGACAAAAAATTCTATAAAAGACCTTCTCCCTAGCCCTGATGTTCTATGTTAATCTGCAAATTGTTTATGTTAAAATTTTACAGTTTTTCAGATAGTCTTGTTGATAAGCTATTTTGTTTTTTACCACACCAAAACAAATTCTTAAAAGCTTGTTACAAACAGCTATCAATGC
>NZ_MAUH01000064.1:0-975 GCF_001693475.1 Chryseobacterium sp. CBo1 | reverse complement strand
ACCCGTAGTGCATTATAAAAAAAGTTATTCATGTTACAAAAATTTGTAAATTGTATTGACTACCAATCAAATACATTCATGAATAACCTAGATGCAATTTACGATTTTATTCTCACAAAATTGAGAGAGCTGTGTGAGGGAGAAAATTTTTATTTTAAACCCATAAAACCAAAATTATCAGATTTAGAGCTTATTGCCATCAATATTTCTGCAGAATATTTATCCATAGATTCGGAATATCAATTGTTTAGATATCTGTCAAGTTCAAAACTCGATGGAAAGATAGAACGAAGTGTATACAACAGAAGAAAAAGAAAACTGTTTTTTCATATGGAAAATCTTAGAAAGCTTATTGTAAGCCGGTTTAATGATGCTCAAAATGTATTTATCGTAGACTCAATGCCTTTGGAGATATGTAAAAACGCGAGAGCAAAACGCTCGAAAATATGCAAAGAACATGAATTTTCATTTCCAAGTAAAGGATATTGTGCTTCGCAATCAAGTTATTATTATGGCTACAAATTGCATGCGGTATGCTCTGTTTCCGGGGTGTTTCAGAGTTTTGACATTTCTACAGCAAGTATTCATGATATTCATTTTCTGCAGGATATTAAACAGCAAATGAAAAAATGCACCCTTATCGGAGATCGAGGCTATCTCTCGACGAAAGTACAGACTGACTTGTTCAATTACGCTCATATTAAGCTGGAAACACCGATGAGAAGCAACCAAAAAGATTATAAGAAGCAGAAATATACTTTCAGAAAATCAAGGAAAAGGATAGAAACCTTATTCTCCCAGCTCTGTGATCAGTTTAAAATAAGAAACAATTATGCTAAGTCATTTAATGGATTCAAAACAAGAATACTAAGTAAAATAATGACACTCACATTTATCCAATTCATAAATGTTTTTGTTTATAAAAGAAAAATGAATAATATTAAAATAGCTATTGTGTGATAATGCACTACGGGT
>NZ_MAUH01000063.1:0-1189 GCF_001693475.1 Chryseobacterium sp. CBo1 | reverse complement strand
ATGCTTACCTAAAAGCTCTTCTGCGCTTACCAAACAACTCTCGTTTTTCAGTGGGGCAAAAGTAGTACTTCTATCCTATACAATCCTAATTTATTTAACATAAAATTTAAGTTCAATTCATATTTGATACTAAGTCCCTGACTTTATGGAGAATAATTTTAAAATAATGTTTGGGGTTTTTAGCTGGAGGGTAAGTTGGAGAGTTGGAGAGTTGGAGGATTAGAGGGGTTTGAGCGTAGTAGATAGCAAGGATTGAAGAGTTTTAGAATCTAAAAACCAAAGGGAGTATGTGCCTGTCTTTAGTGGATAAAAGATCGGACAAATCGTTTTTGAGATTATAAAGTTCAAAGAAATTAGAGAATCAAATGATTTGGATGGAGGCAAATGTTTAATAATGTAATTTTTTATCTGAATAATTTATCATGAAAACTTTTTATTTTCCTTTAAAAGGTAAAGATATTAATTTATAGTATTATTTAAACCCACTCCCAGGATTGGAAGTGGTTAAAAATGTAAATAATAATTACTCTTTAAAAATATTTTCTATTAATGATTTAAATTAATAAAGAGAATTGCTTCGTCGCTTCGCTCTTCGCAATGATACAATAGTATATTTAGCATTTAGCATTTAACATTTAGCATTTAGCATTTAGCATTTAGCATTTAGCATTTAGCATTTAGCATTTAGCATTTAGCATTTAGCATTTAGCATTTAGCATTTAGCAAAAATAATGGGACTAAAAAAAATGAATAGGGTTTCTTTATCTACCACAGATTATACAGATTTACATAGATCTTTAAAATATTATGTCTTATGTGCAGCCTAATATTTAACTTAAAATAACTGATGTGTTAATCTTTTGTCACTTTTGTGGTTAAATTATTAATGAGTTTAAAAAGTTAAAAATTAAGTATTGTTTTGTTTACCGCTAATACTGCGCTTAGATCCTTCCAGGATGACAAAGAGAAAGTTGTTGTTGTTGTTGTTGTTGTTGTAAATGGATTGGGCTTCTAACTTCTAGTAGGCAATAGGCAAGGATAAATTGTTTCAGTCTAATGCAAAAAAAAGTCTCATACAAATACATGTATGAGACTTTTGTAAAAAAACTGGCGGCGACCTACTCTCCCGCTTTCGCAGTACCATCGGCGCTGGTGGGCTTAACTTCTGTGTTCGGAATGGGAACAGGTG
>NZ_MAUH01000062.1:0-1234 GCF_001693475.1 Chryseobacterium sp. CBo1 | reverse complement strand
TGGTAAGTTTGCATTAAGTGAAATTGATTAATAACTTAGTTAAAAAAATTAACCAAAAGAGTAAAAGCAGCAGGATAAAGGCAGACGCTTCATTGATACTTCGATATCGCCCCCGATTTTATTCCCCTGCTGTTGTTTTCTTCCAAATCCGGATAGAACATTGTAGGTAAAAACTTTTACCATGGTGGATCAAAAGAAAACCTCTTTTATAAAAAAAGATTTACGATGACAAAATTATCAAAAAAAGTGATTGGTGTGGATGTTGGAGCGAAGTTTTTAACGGTGAGCTATAACGACAGTAATAATCAGGACCAGGTTTCTAATATCGAAAACAACCAGCGCTCTATTTTATCTTTTTTAAAGAAATTTTCATTAGATGATTATTGTTTCGTTATCGAAGCCACCGGTAATTACAGCAGCAGGATACTTCACCTTGCTTTGGAAAAAAGTTTTGAAGCGAGCTTAATCAACTGTATGTCGATAAAACATTTTGGAAGGATGAAAAACATTATTACAAAAACCGATGCTGAAGATGCCAAACTGATCAGACTTTATGGAGAAATGTTTTGTCCGGAGAATTATGTTCCAAAGAGTATTGAGATTGAACATCTTGATCAGGAGATTAAACTTTTGAATGATTTGGAAGAAGAAAAGCGCAGATATGCGGTGAAACTAAAAGCGCTTCGTTTTAATCCTTATCTCAATCCCAATACAGAAAAGCATTATGAAAAAAGACTCAAACAGTTGGAAAACGAAATTAAAGAAGTGGAGTTTCGCCTTCCCAAACTTCAGAATAAGGAATTTAAAGAAGTAAAAGATTTAATACAAAGTGTATCAGGAATTGGTGAGAAAACCTCTCTCCAGCTAATGACTGCTACATCGGGATTTAAAAACTTTGATTCGGCAAAATCACTGGTCAAATATTTTGGATTAGCTCCACGGATTTACCAGTCCGGAAAGAAATCTTATTCTCCCGGAAAGTGCAGAACCTCTAAAACCCATATCAGAAGTTTACTATATGTTTGCTCTTGGACGGCGATGAAACACAACGCTCATTGCAAGGGGCTCTACTTAAGGTTGTTAGCGAAAGGTAAGCCTAAGAAACTGGCATTGATAGCTGTTTGTAACAAGCTTTTAAGAATTTGTTTTGGTGTGGTAAAAAACAAAATAGCTTATCAACAAGACTATCTGAAAAACTGTAAAATTTTAACATAAACAATTTGCAGATTAACAT
>NZ_MAUH01000061.1:0-1369 GCF_001693475.1 Chryseobacterium sp. CBo1 | reverse complement strand
GCATTGATAGCTGTTTGTAACAAGCTTTTAAGAATTTGTTTTGGTGTGGTAAAAAACAAAATAGCTTATCAACAAGACTATCTGAAAAACTGTAAAATTTTAACATAAACAATTTGCAGATTAACATAGAACATCGGGGCTAGGGTTGAAGTCTTTTGTACAGATTGCTATCTTCAAATTTCGGATATATCCAATTCTATTTAAAACATTATATTCTTTTTGTGATTAAGGTTAAATACCATATCAATCGGATAATACAACAGCAAAACAATTTCCCGCTCCATCGGAGCTGAACCACAGATATAATAAGATGACGAGCTCCGTAAGAGCGAGCAAAAAGATGTCGTCACAATCGCAGCTGACAGATTGCCTTTAGAAATATCTTATCCAGGCTCCGCAGGAGCGTTTTGTTCATAGCAGACGATCTGCAAAAAGAATTTAAAGCCGTAGAAGCTTCCTGTTCATAGCTCCATCGGAGCGTCATCTTTGTAGAAAAGAAATATATCATATATAGAGCTCCGTAGGAGCGGCACCTCCCCCTACACAAATACGAGCAACGTCCCCCCCCCCCAAAAAAAAAAAAATTATTAATCCCTGCAATCCCCTCTAACCCTCCAATCCTCCAACTCTCCGACTCACCAACTTACTCTCCAGCTAAAACCCCCAAACATTATTTTAAAATTATTCTCCACAAATTCAGGGACTTAGTATCAAATATGAATTGAACATAAATTTTATGTTAAATAAATTAGGATTGTATAGGATAGAAGTACTACTTTTGCCCCACTGAAAAACGAGAGTTGTTTGGTAAGCGCAGAAGAGCTTTTAGGTAAGCATAATTAGAAAGAACTACTTTTATTATATATAAAAATCGCAAGATAGGTTATAGGCATAATAGGAGATACGGATCACAAACAAGTAGCTTTTATTTTAAAAACTTTTTAAAATAAAGTTGCAGAAATAAAAAAGATTTGTATCTTTGCAGTCCGGTAAAACGGGAAGCGCAGGAGTAGGATTGAAGGGGGTGTGAATAGAGAGATTAAGGTCATCAAAAAACTTTAAAAATTCTTGAAAAAACATTTGGTCAATTAAAAAATAACAATTACTTTTGCACACGCAAATACGGATAGCGAAAACGACAGAAAGTAGCTGGGTAGGAAGCGTAAGACAAGAAGATCATTGACATACAATATAACAACCAAGTAAGGAAAAACTAAAGCGTCAAAACTTTGAGTGAGTCAGACAAACATACAATGGAGAGTTTGATCCTGGCTCAGGATGAACGCTAGCGGGAGGCCTAACACATGCAAGCCGAGCGGTATTTATTCTTCGGAATAGAGAGAGCGGCGTACGGGTGCGGAACACGTGT
>NZ_MAUH01000060.1:0-1390 GCF_001693475.1 Chryseobacterium sp. CBo1 | reverse complement strand
TAGTCATGGTCGGAAGAAATTCCGACCATTTTTTATGTTTTGAAAACTTTGGCTGGGTCTCCTCCTGCAAATATAATTAGAATGGCCGTTATCATATCTCTAAGCTCCATTGCTATTCTTCGTTTGGCTGTTTTGTAGCCCAAATTATTTGATTTTTTATAAATCAACAAAAGCATCGCTGCTATCATTGTCATATAGACCATCACTTCAATTCCGTTCCTGTTCATTGAAACCAAATGACTTAGGTTGAGTTCTTGTTTCAGGAACCTGAAAAACACTTCAATATCCCAGCGTTTTCTGTAATAATCAGAAATTTCCTTGGCTGATAGTTGAAATTCGTTAGTTAGAAACCAAAATTCCTTGTTTGTTTTTTGACTTTTAATGACCACCAAACGAAACTCAGTTTCTACTTTCTCTTGCCGAAAATGCACTTTGCCTCGTTGGTTTTGTATGGGACTTCCGGTATAAAGCTTTACCTTGCTGTCTTTTAATACTTCCCAGTCATCCCATTTTAGAGGTTTTTTCGGCTCGAGAAATGATTCCATCTCTTCAAATTTTCTGTTATCTTTCGAACGAATGATAAATTTCACAGATTGTCCATCAAATTCTTTCATTGACCGTGTTGATTGCAAGCCTCTGTCTATGACATAAATATTGTCGTGATATTCTTCTTTCTTTACTTGTTTTAAAATAGCTTCCGGGAGTGCGGACTCTTCGGAAGAGTATTTCTGAGCAGTGAAAACTTCTACTCCCGAAGGTAAAATGCCGTCAAATGAAAAACTAAATTTCACTAATTTCTTACCGCTTTTCTGGTCAATGCCTTCTTTTAGCTTCGTGCAAGCATCAGCAACAATAGTGCTGTCAACTCGTATAAGATTATACTTTTCGATTTCGGTCTTCGAGTAAACCCCTGAAAACCGCTGGTACATCTGCTCATAGATTTCTTTGAAATAACTGGGATCAATCTTGGAAAGTCTATCGGAGATAGAGCTTCTGCGAACCCTTTCTTCTTCTCCCAATCCAAATAGGGCTTTAAATCCACTACTGTTGAAAGTATCTTCTAATGTTCGCTGACTTAATCTTTCGTTATCGAAAATACAGAACAAAAGCAGATAAAACATCTTTTTCCCATGGAGCACTTTGCTATAATAATCGACTTTAGTGGTTGCGGAAAGATGGCTTAAAAGGGCTTCGGGTATAAATGCTAAAACTTGGCTGAGAGAGATTTTGTGATCTTTAAATACGGACATACTATATAATTATCAGTGATAAAGATACAAAATTTAAACTAAAAAAACAACATAAATATTTGATAATCAATTAATTAAAACAATTTCTTGTTTTACTAAAACACAAAAAAGTCGGAAGAAAAATCTTCCGACCATGACTA
>NZ_MAUH01000059.1:0-1455 GCF_001693475.1 Chryseobacterium sp. CBo1 | reverse complement strand
AAAGAGGCTGTCTCAAAAGGGCAGTCTTTTTTCGTGTTGAGTTGAAAAAAAAATCTTTTTTCAGGTTTTATTTTTTGAAAAATATAATTTTTTGAAAAACTCGAAGAATAAAATTGAAAAATCCAATAAAAGCAGTCTTTTTCAGGCTGCTTTTGCCATTTTCTTGAGATTGTGGGCAATGGCGAGAATACCGATTTCTACTTCGACTTTGGTTTTTCCTCGAAGCATGAAGCGTTTAAAATTTTTGTTGTGTTTGAGCTCTGCAAAAACAGGTTCAACATCATGACATCGCTGTTTTCGGAGTTTAATGCCTTTTCTGGTGTTGAGAAGTTTGAAAACCTTTTCCTTTATTTTTGCCAGTGTGGGATTATTTTGTGAAGTGGTTACTTGTCCCGATTTTTGATCTTTTCTGAAGTAATTGTATTTTACATAAGGTCGTATTTTCTTATTTTTCAAAAGGTTCTAATTTTCTTCTGAACCATAACCGGCATCCGCAACGAGTTCTTTGGGAACTCTGCCATAACATGCTTCAAAACCTTGTAAATGAGACGATAATGTTTTGGTGTCTGTAGGATTTGAATGGATTGAATAATGTAAAATAAATTGTTTATTTGTAGAAATCTGTAGATTATAAGCGGGTTTGAGCTGTCCGTTTCTCATATGATCTTCCTTCATCCGCATAAAAGTCGCGTCATGATCCGTTTTGGAATACGAGTTTCTGGCTTCTAAGATTTCCTGTTGTTTTTTATATTTGTCAAGATTGTTTGCCCAGTTTTTCTTGGCATAATTTAGTTTCTGACGAACTTTCGAAGGTACTTTTTTATCCTTCAGCGACTCATTAATTTTATTAATGGTTTGGGTTACTTTTTCAGAATCAACCTCCTTAAAGTCGATGTTTTCTGTATTTTGAAATTCATCTTCAGCCACACCTTCTGCATAATTCCAAAGTTCTTCCAGTTGCTGAGAAATCTTTTCTTTATGCTTTTTGATGGCTCTCCCCCAAACGAAAGTATAGCGGTTGGCATTGGCTTCAATCTTGGTTCCATCCACAAAAGTAGTTTCCAGACTTACCAAACCTACCTTCTCCAAAAGCAAAACAATTTGTGTAAAGATGGCTTTTACTTCGCCCTTCAACCGTTCACTGCGAAATCTGTTCAAAGTATTGTGATCAGGACGGCTCATTGCCGAAAGCCACATGAAATGGATGTTTTCCTTCAATGCCTGTTCCATTTTCCGGCTTGAATAAATGTTGCTCAAATAGCCATAAATCAAAACTTTCAAAAGCATTTTCGGGTGATAACACGAAGTTCCGCCCGGTTTGTAGGTTTTGATTAGATTTTTAATATCCAAACCATCAATAATGCTTGAAACTATTTTCACAGGATGCTTTTCATCAATCAACTCCGATAAATTCGGAGGAAAAAGTAAATTTTCTTTGGGATTGTAATCTTTAAA
>NZ_MAUH01000058.1:0-1455 GCF_001693475.1 Chryseobacterium sp. CBo1 | reverse complement strand
CAAATAAAATCGGATTCAATCCGAAAAAGAAGACAGTTGTATTTTCAACAGAAATTAATAAATTTATAACCCTAAATACTCCTTAAGGATTTATTCCAAAATGTCCAAGTTAGTTTGAAGACGTACAAAGTTCAAAAAGATGCTTTGAAGTACTTTTGGGATTACGCAGAACCAAACTCAATGTTAGGAAGAGAGCGTTACCATGAAGATAATATTTATCCTCAGAATGACAAAAATGTTATTACAACCGGAGGCTCAGGGTTTGGGTTAGCTACAATTTTAGTAGGTGTGGAAAGAGGTTTTGTTCCAAGAAAAGAAGCAGTAAAAAGACTGGCTACTATGATGGATTTTCTTGCCAAAGCAGACCGTCATAAAGGAGCATGGTCACATTGGATCAATGGAGAAACCGGAAAAACAGTTCCATTTGGTAAAAAAGATAATGGTGGAGATCTTGTGGAAACTGCATTTTTAACTTCAGGGATTTTAATGGTTCGTGAATATTTCAAAAACGGAAATGCAGAAGAAAAAGCATTGGCAAAAAAATGTGACGAACTTTGGAAAGGAATTCAATGGAACTGGTATACGAAAGGAGGCGAGAAAGTTTTGTATTGGCACTGGTCACCCGAATATCAGTGGGACATGAACTTTCCACTGGAAGGCTACAATGAATGTTTAATTACTTACATTTTAGCCGCTTCATCGCCAACATATTCAATAGATGCTGAAACCTATTACAAAGGTTGGACAAGAAACGGAACCTATCTTTCAGACAGAGAAAAATATGGACTTCCAATGTATGTAAAGCACAACGGTGCAGAAGAATATGGCGGACCGCTTTTCTGGGCTCATTATTCTTATATCGGTTTAGATCCTACAAACTTATCTGATAAACTGATCAAAAATTACTTTGATTTAAACAAAAATCAGGTTCTTATCGATTACAAATACTGTGTAGAAAATCCAAAAGGATGGAAAGGTTACGGACCAAATTATTGGGGATTAACGGCATCTTACTCAAGAAACAAAGATGGAGGTGTTGGCTACGATGCTCATTTTCCGCAAAACGATCACGGTGTGATTACTCCGACGGCGGCTTTGAGCAGTTTTCCGTATTCACCGAAAGAATCTATGGATTTCCTGAAATTTATTTATACTCAAAAACCAGAATTTATAGGTTCTGCAGGACCTTATGATGCAACTTCGATTCATTATAACAATTGGACGACGCCAAGATATTTAGCCATCGATCAGGGAACTATTGCTCCGATGATTGAAAACTACCGTACAGGATTTTTATGGAAATTATTCATGAATGCTCCTGAAATCCAACAAGGATTAAAGAAATTAAGTTTTAAATCAGAAAAATATAACATTAAATAGTATTTTTAAGGAGCTTAATCCCGCTCTCTGCACTCGCTATTTTTAGTGATTTTGCAGCGGCGGCAAAGCCGCCGC
>NZ_MAUH01000057.1:0-1495 GCF_001693475.1 Chryseobacterium sp. CBo1 | reverse complement strand
TGTAAATCGTCAGCAAAAAGTAGACATTATATAGTATAAAAGTTAAGGAGTGTTTTCAAAAAAAGAATTACATTTAATTATGGAAACACCTAAAAAGAAAAGTTCCGAAAAATTCGTAAAAGACATCCGTAAAAATACAAGGAGGATTTTTACAGCCGAGCAGAAAATTTTAATCGTAATGGAAGGGCTTCGTGCAGAAACTTCTGTAGCGGAACTATGCCGACAGCATAATATTGCGCAATCTCAGTTTTATTCCTGGAACAAAGAATTTATGGAAGCCGGTAAAAAACGGCTCAATGGTGATGTTGTTAGAGAAGCCACGAGTGATGAAGTGTCGGATTTGAAGAAAGAGAATGCCCGATTAAAAGAGATGGTTGCCGATTTGGTTCTGCGCTATGACATTGTAAAAAAAAGCTTAGACATGCTGGATTAACCCATAAATACAGAAAGTTTATGAGATTATCAGCAGGAGAAAAATATGAAATAATTCAAGCCGTTACCACAAGTGAAATTGGTGTAAAACGAACCCTGGAAAGCCTTAGGATTGCAAGAAGTACTTTCTACAAATGGTATCAGAAATACCTTGAAAATGGCTACGATGGCTTGGAAACATCCAAAAGAACATCTAAAAGACAGTGGAACAGCATTCCGGAAGAACAAAAAGATTTGGTAGTAGAAATCGCTTTGGAACACACCGAACTTTCCTCAAGAGAACTGGCGCACAAAATTACCGATGAACAAGGTGTCTTTATCTCAGAATCCAGTGTTTACAGGATTTTAAAGCAACGGGATTTGATTCCGGCTCCGAATCATTTTTTACTTTCAGCAGCAAATGAATTTAAAGATAAAACAGAATTTGTGCATCAAATGTGGCAGACAGATTTTACTTATTTTAAAATTATTGGTTGGGGTTGGTACTATCTGAGCACCGTTTTAGACGACTACAGCAGGTATATCATCCACTGGGAACTATGCGATTCGATGAAGGCTGAAGATGTGAAAAGAACGGTAAATTCAGCGATTGAAAAAGCAAAGTTGAAGTCTAAAGCCAAACCGAAATTACTCTCAGACAATGGTTCCTGCTACATATCAAACGAACTCAGAACCTACCTGAAAGACGATTTGAAGATGAAGCAGGTTCACGGAAGACCGATGCATCCGCAAACCCAAGGAAAAATAGAACGATACCACAGAACGATGAAAAATGTGGTAAAACTCAATCATTTTTACCATCCAGAAGAATTAGTGGAAGCTTTAGAAAAATTTGTAGAAAACTACAACAACAAGCGATATCACGAATCTTTGAAAAACCTTCCTCCAGCGGATGTGTACTTCGGAAGATCTGAGCAGATTTTGGAAAAAAGAAAACAAATAAAATCGGATTCAATCCGAAAAAGAAGACAGTTGTATTTTCAACAGAAATTAATAAATTTATAACCCTAAATACTCCTTAAGGATTTATTCCAAAATGTCCAAGTTAGTTTGAAGACGTACA
>NZ_MAUH01000056.1:0-187589 GCF_001693475.1 Chryseobacterium sp. CBo1 | reverse complement strand
CTCTCAATTTTGTGAGAATAAAATCGTAAATTGCATCTAGGTTATTCATGAATGTATTTGATTGGTAGTCAATACAATTTACAAATTTTTGTAACATGAATAACTTTTTTTATAATGCACTACGGGTTTTATTAGTATTTTTTACCGTTTAAGGCAATTTTTGTTTTACAAATTTAATATTGTTTAATCAGTCTTGCAATGCACAAGTAGAAATTTTTACAAATTATAGGTAAGAATTCATAAATTTTAACCCTAAATAGCATTTAAATTATTGTAAAACAGGTAAATAATCGATTTAATTAAATTTTAATAAATATTAAAAAAATATTAATAAAGAAATATGGTTATAATTTGTATAAAATTTGTGAATTTTCTTAATGTCCAAAATAAATCATATTCAATAAAATTCAAATGGCATTATTATTGCCATCGCAGAACAAAAAAATCGCTTTCTGTGTTAAGAAGAATAATTTAAACAAAAATGAACGATAATCGTTTTTTTACTGTTTTAGGCTCGGTTGCAATATTTACATTAATGGCGATGTAATCCTATATTCCTCAATGAAAAGTGATCTCGATGTTGCTTCAATAAACTGTTCTACTGATTGTGATTATTTAAATATTTTCAGGTGAATTTTTAAATATGTTATTAATAATTACAATTATGATAAAAATGGTTTAAAAATAACTGTTTATCGAATTATTGTGAGTATTTTTGAAACAACCTAAATTATTATAAATTATTGATTTTATATTGACATGATTTTAATCGTTGATGATAACCAAAATAATCTCTTTTCACTTAAAAAACTTTTAGAATCTAAAGATTTTCAGGTAGATACCGCAGAGTCAGGAAGGGAAGCATTAGGAAAAGCTTTAAAAAATGATTATGCACTGATTATTTTAGACGTACAAATGCCGGAGATGGACGGGTTCGAAGTGGCAGAAACTCTTGCAGGATACAGCAAAACAAAAGAAATCCCGATTATATTTTTGTCTGCAGTAAATACAGAAAAAAAATTCATTACCAAAGGCTACGCTTCCGGAGGAAAGGATTATGTGACTAAACCCGTAGATCCCGAAATTCTTTTGCTGAAAGTAAAAACATTTTACAATCTTCAGGAGCAGAGCATAGCTATGAAGAAAACCCAGCAAAGTCTTGAGCTTGAAGTAAAAGGCAGAAGAGAATCTCAGGTAACGATGAAATCTCAGATTGATCATTTTCATCTGATGCTCGAGTCTTTACCTCAAATTGCATTTACCCTAAACCAGGACGGAATTGTAGACTTTGTAAACGGGAAATGGTATGAATATTCTGTTTCAGATACACTTTTTCCGGAAACCCATTCCGATGATTTTGATATTGCTGAAGAATTTGCCCGCTGTAAAAAGAAAGGTAAAGCTTTGGAAATGGAAGTCAGAATAAAGAACAGGAAATCCGGTGACTTCAGATACCATCTTCTTCGTGTAACACCGGTTCGTGATGAAATTGGGATAAAAAACTGGGTGGGAACATTTACCGACATTGATGATCAGAAAAAAGTAGAAAAAGAAAAAGACGAATTTCTAAGTATTGCCAGTCATGAGCTGAAAACTCCCTTAACGAGTATTAAAGCTTATGTTCAGCTTTTAGACCGTAAACTGAAGCTTGAAAAGGAGAGTGCTGAAGCAGGATTCATGGTGAAAGTACATGATCAGATCGAAAAGCTGAATACATTGATCACTGATTTGCTTGATGTTTCAAAAATCGAAAACGGAAAGCTTAAGATCAACAAAAAACCTGCAAATCTTGAGAATACAATTAAAAACGCAATTGATACCATTCTTCAGACTCATGGCGAAAATACCGTGAAAATAGATCGTCATGGATTTATTCCGGAAATTTTGATTCCTTTTGATGAAATCCGTATCGAGCAGGTTTTGATTAATTTTTTAACGAATGCCATTAAATATTCACCACAGAACAATCAGGTGATTGTCACAACTTTTGTAGATGAAGAAGAGCAGGAAGTAAAAGTAAATGTTACCGATTTCGGAATTGGTATTCCGGACTACAAACAGGAGTCAGTTTTTCATAAATTTTATCGTGTAGAAGAATCTTCACTGCAGTTTCAGGGAATGGGGATTGGCTTGTACATCTGTTCAGAAATCATTAAGCAGCATCACGGAAGCATCGGTGTTTCCAGTATTGTAGATGAAGGTTCTACGTTTTATTTCACTTTACCTTTAAATTAATTTTATGCCGAAAAAAATACTAAGAAATCTGCAGTTTGGCGTAGGTCTGTCATTAGTTATACTTATTGCAAGTTCAATTGCTTCCTATCTGAGTATTCAGAATCAGATGAATCATCGTGAAAGCGTTGGCAAAAGCAGACGTGCAGTAACCGCTGTAAAAGATGTTTTGGTTGCTCTTCTTGATGCAGAAACCGGAAACCGCGGATACCAGCTTACCGGAAGAGAAAGTTTTCTTGAGCCCTATAACCGAAGTCTAAATGAATATTCAAAAGCGATAGAGCAGGCAAAAAGTCTTGATGTTTCAGATCCCAAACAACAGCAATTATTAAATATTCTAGAACAAAATGTAGAAAAAAGCATTGGCAATCTCAGATTCTACGTAGATAACCGCCGAAAAGGCATTGTAATGTCTCAACAGCAGATCCTGGAAAGTAAAGCTTACATGGATAAATGTCGTGAAGTAGTAAATAGTTTTGTGAAAAACGAAGAAAGCCAGCTGGAGATTAAAAGCAAAGACCTGAATAAATCATCAAACACAACCGTTGTATTTATCGTATTTTCTGCACTTTCTGCAATTGTAGTAACTGCTTTTTTCTATTTAAAACTCAGAAATGATCTTGTTCGCAGAGAAAAACTAGAAAAAGCACTACGAACAAAAGATATTGAAATATCCAGACGTGTAAGTGCGATCAAAAAAATTGCAAACCGTGTCGCAAATGGCGATTATACACAGACTTTGGCAGATGATGCACAGGATGATCTTGGAGATCTTGTAGATTCTCTGAATCACATGAAAAATTCTCTTAAGAAATCTTTCGATCAGATCAATAAAAGTGACTGGAGACAAAAAGGTCTTGCAATATTAAACGAATCTTTAGTTGGAAATAAAAGTGTAAAAGAAGTTTCGGAAGCATCTTTAAAACAATTAATAGAGTATGGGGGTTGCATCAATGGCTCATTATACCTAATTGATGAAGGCTGGCTTAAACTGGCAGCAGCTTTCGGGTTAGAAAACAATATGAAAAAAACGTTCGAGATCGGAGAAGGAATGATCGGTCAGACGTTTGTGAATAAAAAAGAACAGGTTCATAACGACCTGAAAGAAGGGGATTTTGTTGTCAGTTTTGCAAGCAGCAAGCTTAAAATTAACGGATTACTTTTAATTCCCATATTTTACGGAGGTCACACCATTGGTGTTTTAGAATTGGCCTCGACAACGAATTTCGATCAGGATAAAGTTGATTATTTCATGGAATGCACCAGAAATATCGGTATGGCACTGAACGCAGCAAAAGGTCGTGAAAAAGAGCAGCATTTATTGGAAGAAACCCAGGCTCAGTCTGAAGAACTACAGGTACAGCATGCCGAACTTGAAAACCTAAATACTGAACTTGAAGCTCAGACACAGAAATTACAGGCTTCTGAAGAAGAATTAAAAGTTCAGCAGGAAGAACTGATGCAGGCAAATGCAGAGCTGGAAGAACGCTCAAGACTACTTGAAGATAAAAATCATCTTATTGCTGAGCGTAATAATGAAATTCAGAAAAAAGTTGAGGAACTTGCATTAAGCACAAAATACAAATCTGAATTCCTTGCCAATATGTCTCATGAGCTGAGAACACCTTTGAATTCTATTCTTCTTCTATCAAGATTGATGGCAGAAAATCCTGAGGAAAACCTTAACGAAGATCAGGTGGAATCTGCAAAAGTAATTCAAAGCTCCGGAAGCAGTTTACTGACTTTAATTGATGAAATTTTGGATCTTGCCAAAATAGAATCCGGCAAGATGACTTTAGAATATCACGATGTTGAAATCGATGAAATTGTGAAGGATCTTAAAAATTTATTCAACCCTGTATTTCAGGAAAAGAAACTTCAGTTTAACATAGACATTGCAGAAGAGATTCAGAAAACAATTAAAACAGACCGTTTAAGAGTTGATCAGGTTCTGAGAAATTTATTGTCAAACGCACTGAAATTTACAACGGAAGGAAATATCACTTTAAATATTAAAGAAGATCCGAAAAAGAAAAATTTCATCATATTTTCGGTAAAAGATACCGGAATTGGTATTGCAGAAGATAAGCAGAAAATTATTTTTGAAGCTTTTCAGCAAGCCGATGGTTCTACCCGGAGAAAATTTGGCGGAACTGGTTTAGGATTGTCGATAAGCCGTGAAATTGCAAGACTTTTGGGCGGAGAATTAATCTTAACAAGTAAAGTGAATGAAGGCAGTGAATTCAGTCTCATCATTCCTGTAAAAGAAATTCCGAATATAGAGCCGATTGAAACCGATCAAAATCTCGTAGAAATCATCCGGGAAGATGTTTCTGAAATCAAAAATATTCTTGATGATGGTGAAACCGAATATTATAACACCATCAACACATTGGAAATCCCTGAAAACGTTGATGACGATAGAGATCAGATCAACGACGGTGACAAAATTATTTTAATTATAGAAGATGATACCAATTTTGCAAAAGCCTTGCTGAAATATGCAAGAATGCAGAATTATAAAGGAATTGTAGTTGTAAGGGGAGATCACGGTCTTTCTGCTGCGCTTCAATACAAGCCACAGGCAATTTTACTCGATGTTCAGCTTCCCGTAAAAGACGGTTGGCAAGTGATGGATGAACTTAAATCAACTCCCGAAACCAAGCATATTCCGGTTCACATGATGTCTGTACTGCATGTGAAAAAAGAAAGTCTTATGAAAGGTGCGATTGATTTTATTAATAAACCGGTGGCTCTGGATCAGATGACGGATGTTTTCCGGAAGATTGAAGAAGCCTTACAGAAAGGTCCGCAAAAAGTGTTGATTGTAGAAGAAAATGCAAAACATGCAAGCGCATTGTCTTATTTCCTGAGCAATTTCAACATCTCTCTATCGGTTGAAAATAATGTTTTAGACAGCGTTAAAGCGTTAACAACAGATCATGTTGACTGCGTTATTCTTGACATTGGAGCTTCAAAAGGCAACGAATATCAGATTGTAGAATCTATAAAAAGCTATGAAGGCCTGGAAAACCTGCCGATTATTATTTTTACAGAAAGAAATCTATCTACGTCTGAAGAGCTTAAAATTAAGCAATATGCAGATTCTATCGTAGTAAAAACGGCTCATTCTTATCAGAGAATTTTAGATGAAGTCGGTTTGTTCCTTCATTTGGTGGAAGAAAAAAACAGTTCATTGGAAAATGTACGAAGTAAAACTTTAGGCTCATTAACGGAAGTTCTTAGCGGTAAAAAAATTCTGATTACCGATGATGATGCACGTAATATTTTCTCTTTAACCAAAGCGTTGGAAAAATATAAGGTTGAAGCGGTAGTTGCGATGGACGGGAAACATGCCTTACAGCAAATAAAAGAAAATCCGGATGTAGATGTTATTTTAATGGATATGATGATGCCTGAAATGGATGGCTACGAAACAATCAGAGAGATCAGAAAAATGCCGAAATTTGCAAGACTTCCGATTATTGCCATTACAGCTAAAGCGATGATTGGCGACCGGCAGAAATGTATTGATGCAGGAGCTTCAGATTACATCTCAAAGCCTGTAGATATCGATCAGCTGTTGTCTTTGCTTCGTGTTTGGTTGTATGAAAGTTAACAGTAAAATTCTGATGAATAAGAAAGTCTTAATTGTGGACGATGATCCACGTAATATATTTGCACTGAAACTTACCCTGAAATCACGCGGTTATCAGATTGAAAGCTGTACAATGGCTCAGGAAGCTATTGAAATTCTGAAAAACGATCATCATTTCGATGTGGTTTTAATGGATATGATGATGCCTGAAATGGACGGATATGAAGCCATTAAAATTATCAAACAAACTCCGGGTATAGATAAAATCCCCGTTATTGCCGTAACGGCACAGGCAATGCCGGAAGACCGGCAGAAATGCATTGATGCAGGAGCTCATGATTATGTATCGAAACCAATTGATGTGGATCAGTTGATTAACGCTATTGAAAAACTTCTCTAAATGCTGGAACCAAGTATTGTAAAAGACGAAGAAGTAGAATATCTTATCAAAGATGTTTACGAAATGTATGGCTACGATTTTTCGGAGTACAGCCGTGCTTCGTTTAAGCGAAGGGTAAACCGTATTTGTCTTATTGACCGGTTTACAAGTTTTGCCGAGCTTCGTTATACTTTAATGAACGATCCTGAATATCTGAAACGTTTTATAGAAGAAATCACCGTGAACGTAACAGAAATGTTCCGTGATCCGCAGTTTTTCAAAACTTTAAGAGAAAAAATATTGCCGCAGCTGGGAACTTATCCATTGATCAGAATCTGGGTTGCAGGCTGTTCTACCGGAGAAGAGGCTTATTCTATGGCGATTTTGCTGAAGGAAGCCAATCTTTATCACAAATCTCTGATCTACGGAACAGATCTCAATCCATCCGTTTTAGAAACAGCCAGAGCCGGAGTTTTCCCATTGCAGCAAATGAAACTTTATTCCGAAAATTATATGGAGTCGGGTGGTAAAAAAGATTTTTCGGAATATTATACCGCCAATTATGACAGTGCTAAATTTGACAAAAGTCTTCAGGAAAAACTTATTTTGTCTACGCACAATCTGGTTTCCGACAGTTCATTCAACAGTTTTCAGTTGATTATTTGCCGGAATGTTCTCATCTATTTTGATCGTGGTTTGCAGGAAAGAGTTTTCCGTTTATTCGATAATAGTTTAGAAAATTTAGGTTTTTTGGCTTTAGGTGCGAAAGAAACACTAAGATTTTCTAAATTAGATAAAAATTTTCATCAGATCGATGATCAGAGAATCTGGAAGAAATTAGATCATAACTAAAATTATATGATGCAAGCTGAGAACACAGATACAGAAATGGTAGTGATCGGAGGATCTGCAGGAAGTCTGCAGGTCATTCTGGAGATGATTAAAAATTTAAAAGAAAACTTACAATTCCCGATTGTATTGGTATTGCACAGAAAAGCACATTCAACGAATATTTTACAAACCCTGCTTCAGCAGTTTATTTCAGCAGAAGTAGTAGAAATTGATGATAAAAGTGAAATAGAAAATGGTAAACTGTACATTGTTCCTGCTGATTATCATCTTCTTTTTGAAAATAAGAAAACGATGTCTCTCGACAGTTCAGAAAAGATGAATTATTCCAGACCGTCGATTGATGTCACATTCCGTTCTGCTGCAGAAGTTTTTGGTGAAAACCTGGTAGGAATTTTGCTTTCAGGAGCCAATGCAGATGGTGTGGAAGGATTCTATTATATTAAAAAAAATAATGGCAGAGTCTGGATTCAGGATCCCGAAACTGCGGAAGTGAATTTTATGCCGAAACAAGCCGTTGAAGAGATCGATTATGACCGGATCATCAAGCCTGAAGATCTGGCAAATTATATCAATCAATTATAAAAATAAAACTAAAATAAAGTTAAATAAACTGATATGAGTAAAAAGAAAATTTTGATTTTCGATGATGATAGAGCAATCCTCGAAGTAATTACCATTATTTTTGAAGAAAACGGGTATCTGGTCGAAATTTCAGAAACATCTCACGACATCATCGAAAAAGTTTCGAGTTTTAAACCGGACGTCATTCTTATGGATAACTGGATTCCGAAAATTGGCGGGGTAGAGGCTACGCAGCTTTTAAAGAATCATGAAGAATTTAAAAATATACCTGTAATCTACGTGACAGCAAATAATGATATTGTTGCACTCGCAAAAGAAGCTCAGGCAGATGATTACGTCGCAAAACCTTTCAATTTGGTTGATCTTGAAGATAAGGTTGCTCAGTATCTTGGCTAATCAAAGATATTTTATCGTTATAAGTAATCCCTTTCTGTTTTAAAAGGGATTCGTGATTTTTAAACTACATTTCTGATTGGTTCACTTTCTAATTTTACAACGATATTTGGTTGATCTTCATTGTTAATATCACTTATCAATGCATGCAAAAAATCTTTTATTTCAGGATTGTTCAAAATCTTTTCAGAAAATGTGGGAGCAATGATTAGTTTTTTAGAAACCAGGTTTTCTGTTAAAATAAATTCATCTTTCAAATCCAGATCAAGATTAAACTGTTGTTTTATACTTAAAGTTAAATAGTATTCTACTACTTCTTTAGTCTGTTTGATACTTTCCATCTTATGGTGTTTTTCAGTTACTAGATATACTATTAATTTTATGCCATAAATAGAATTTTGAAAAGATTTATTTGTTTTTTATGATTATAAATAAAAAACGGATGATGAATTACTCACCATCCGTCCCAATTATAAAAAAAAACTACTGTTTATTTTGCACCGCCGCTGTTTTTTTCAACATCGGTTTTGGTATTTTCTTTTACTTTCTGATTTCCAAAACGTTTTACAAAAGTAAGTGCAAACCCATGCCAGTCAGATCTTGTTGACGTTCTTCTGCTGCTGGTTTCGCTGAATCTCGTAGAGTCGAAATTTGGTCTTCCAAAAATATTCATCAGCTGTAAACTGAATTCCATCTGTGTTTTTGGGAAAATCTTGGTTGCAGAAATATTATGGAAGATGTTGGTTCTGTTGGCCACAGAATTTCCGTTATTCTGATTAGAAACTTCTACCCATGCACTCAGATTGATGTTTTTATTGAAAAGATTGGTGTAAGATAAATTGGTAGAACCAGACCAAAAGCTGATGTAATCCGAAGCGTTCTTAAGATCATTTTTCAGGTTAAAATCACTATTGTCGATATAATTCCATCCGAAACTTAAATTTACGGTCAGTTTATTTTTTAAAAAGGTTTGGTTGGTATTTGCAAATAGGTAATATTTGTGAACTTTCCCGATAAAGTTTGCTTCCTGGGTGATGATTTTGTCACCTTCGATTAAATCGGTTGACCAGTAATCCTGATTGGTATATACATATCTTGCAGAAAGAAAATACTTCTTTTTAAATCCGAATTTCATGTATAATCTGTCGCTCGGGTTTGGAAGGAGATCCATGTTTCCTCTGGTGTAGAAACCATCATTGGTCGGTAGCAGAAAAGGATTAAACTCAGCATACCAAGGTCTCCAGATATTTTTGTTGTACGTAAGGCTTAAATCATATTTGTCGGAGAAAGAATATTTAACCAAAATACTTGGCAAAAGCCTTCCGTAAGAATCACTTCTTGAGTTTCCGGCAATATCCTGACGCATTTTATAGTCGATATATTCGTAACGAAGACCAACTCTGGTTTCCAGTTTTTCGAAAAATGTTTTAGAATAATTAGCGTAGACAGAACCAATCATATCTTCGTAATGGAAAGCATCTTTACTACTCAGTCCATTAGAAAGCGAACCGTAAATTTCATTGGGAATAATATTGTTGTTGAAATCTATTTTTCCACCTACTTCAAAATTTCCGCCGGATTTCCCTAAGGGTTGTGTATAATCTACTTTAAGATAATAATTACGCATTTCAGTATCAGAAATTACGCCCAATTCCTGAACGTCTGTTTTTGTAGCCGAAATCGTATTTCTAAGAAAAAAGCTATCCTCCGATTCTCCGTTATAGTTTGTACCTAGATTTACATCTAAAATTCTGTTCTTTTCCTTATCGTAATATTTGTAGAAAAAGTTTGTTCCCAAAGTACTGTTTACAGCAGATGATTTTTGAGCCTGATTTCGGAAAAAATCAAATTCACCATTTTTAGTCTGTGAAGATTCAGAATCTGAAGAATTATTTGATGTCCCACGATAAAGCTCAAGAATTACCCCAACTGTATTTTTATCGTTAAGCTCATATTCTGAAGTAGATGAGATCGAAGGATTTTTGGCTTTCCAGACATTGTTTGTAGAACCTTCAGTTATAATATTGTCTTTATAAATGGTGTATAAAAAAGAATTACTCTGTATCCAGGTATTATCGCTGTAACTGCCGACGAAGGTCTGGGTGAATTTTTTCTTATGATAATTTAGGTTTAGATTCGTGTACTGTGAGTTTTGAGTATTTTGTCTGTTATTTAGTGTGATACTGCCTTTCATACCTTCATCGTCACGTTTTTTCAAAACAATATTGATGACAGATCCGGATGCTTCGTATCTTGCAGAAGGGCTTGTAATAACTTCTATTTTCATGAGATTATCTGCAGGAATGGTCTGAAGATATTCTTTCAGTTCTTTACCGGTAAAAACAGATTTTCTGTCGTTGATATAGACGGTTACAGATTCTCCTTCAGCTTTCAGTGCATCATTATTATCTATACTTACCAAAGGGGTCATTCGCAAAACATCCCAGGTCGTGTTTCCGGCTACAATCGAACTGTTGGCTACATTAAAAACCGTTCTGTCTACTTTAGATTCTACTGTGGGTTTTTTAGCAACAATAGTTACCGCTTCAATTTCTTTTTCCTTAGATTCTACAGTGTCCTTGCTTAATTGCGAAAACGCAGCAGTTCCTATGACTAAAGCGATTGGTGTTAATAGTTTTTTCATTTATAGTTTATCCTTGTACACATAAGACACGATAGGGGGAATATTTGTTACATGGGTTTTGTGTTAAATTGTGTTAATACTTATTTTATTAGGTTTAAACTGTTTTAAATCAGATCATAAAAAAAGCTATTCTGTATAAACAAAATAGCTTGAAGTGATTTTTTTATTGTTGTTGAATAACAATGCTCTTTTTTCTTACTGTATGTGCAGAAAAGTATCCCAATGCACCGTTACTGATATTACTTGGAGGATTGGCCGGGGTAATTCCGCCTCCGGGACCGCCTCCTGAAAGCTGAAGCAAGGCAGAATAAAATGTATAAACATTCTGATTGATGCACTGCATTTCAACATGAATAGCATCCCCGACTACTACTTTAATATCATCCGGATTGTCACCATCATCATTGGGTAACAACAAAGGTCTTTGATTAGCCGTTCCGTTATTCACGTTATCAGAAAATTCAGAGAAAAACTTTTTAGGATTATTATTTACCGTATAAACAAATAAATAGCGATTTCCTAAAGCTTGAGGATCTGTAAAAACAGGTAAAAGTGTGTAGCTCGTTTCTCCGCCAACTACAAAAGAATCCTGTTCTAAATCATCAAAAGCAACTGCTTCAGGCATTGTACTTTGTGATAGATATTCCTTGCCTTCCGCCTGAATTTTTAAAGTATAAGTTCTGCCGGATTGCCCTACAAAAGTTGAAGTCTGATACGTTCCGTTTCCTACATATTGCAGCGTTTCGGTTTGTCCTGTGTTATCGCTCAGAATAACCTGTGCGTTTTCTATTGCCGGATATTGATTGGCTTCTGTAAAAGCAACAGATTTTGTGATCTTCACATAATACGGACCAGCCTGATCGGTTACATTTCCTTCAATCACAATATTTCCGCTTTGATCTTCCAGGTCAAGATCGATTTCTTTTTCGCAAGACGTGACTAAAAATAATGACAGTATGATTAAAAATATGTTTTTCATGATTAAAATTTGAAGTTATACGTTATATTCGGAACCCAACGGAATAGGGAAGTCTGCATTGCTCTTGTCGTTCCCGGTTTATCAGGATTGTCTTCAAAATTAATGGTGTATGCATTTTCTCTTCCATAAACATTATAAATCCCGAATGACCAGGAACCTTTCCAGCGTTTGTTAGAAATTGGTTCATAGGTTGCGCTCAAATCCATTCTGTGATAAGCCGGCATTCTGTCCGCATTTCTGTTGCTGTACTGGAAAACTGTTTGTCCGTTCAGTTCATATTTTCCGGTAGGGAAAGTCACCGCATTTCCGGTGCTGTAAAGGAATAATCCTGAAAAAGACCATTTCGGATTCAGCTGATAAGTTGCGACAACAGAAAGGTCGTGCGTTTTGTCCTGTCTTGCATTATACCATTGATTATCATTAATTCCTTCAATTTTTCTTTCGGTTTTAGACAAAGTATAAGAAACCCAACCCGTCAGTTTTCCGTTTTTCTTTTTGGCGATTAATTCTAAACCGTAGGCTCTTCCTTTTCCAAATAACAGTTCGCTTTCTACATCTGCGGCAGTGTCAAAAGAGATTTGTGCCCCGTTTTTGTAATCGATCTGATTCTGCATTGATTTGTAATAAATCTCAGCATTCAATTCGTAATTATTGTTGTTGAAATTTCGGCTGTAACCTGCACTGACTTGGTCAGCAATTTCTGGTTTTACAGTATAGCTGCTTCCAATCCATTGGTCGGTCGGGTTTCCGCTTCCGCTGTTGCTTAACAAGTGTAAATTCTGAGTGTTTCTGGAATAGCCTCCTTTCACGCTGCTTACTTCATTAATTCTGTAATTCGCTGTAATTCTCGGTTCAAGATTCACGTATGTTTTCCCAAATTTTCCTTTTTCTAAAAATTCAGAGTCGGTTAAAACTCCATTTTGGTAGGTATTAAAAGTATCGCCACCTAAAACACTGAACATTGAAAGTCTTGCTCCGTAGTTAATGGTTAACTTTTCTGTTGCTTTGTAATCATCATTAATGTAAACGGCGTTCTCCCACGAATATCTCGGATTTCTAGGAAAACTGCTCACACTTGTTCCCGATGCGCTACTTGGCGTGATCGTATGATAAATTGACTGAAAACCGAATTTAACGGAATGTTTATTTCCCGCAAACCAGGAGAAATCTTGTTTCAAATTCCAGTCTTCAATTTCAGAATCTAGCCCGAAAGTATTGTTGTTGCTGCTTAACGCAACATTATAATTGTAGTTGCTGTAAATGAATGACGTGTTGGAGAATAATTTGTTGTTGATAATGCTGTTCCAACGCAAAGTTGCTGTCGTATTTCCCCAATCGGTTGAAAATGTATCACCCAAACCTAAAACATCTCTTCCAAAATATCCCGATAAATACAAACGGTTATTATCATTAATCTGATAATTGGCTTTTAAATTAAGATCATAAAAATATAATTTACTGTCCTTAAAATCATCGGTTGCTTTTAAAAATACATCCGCATAGGTTCGTCTTCCAGAAACAATAAATGAAGACTTTTCTTTCTGAATCGGTCCTTCAACGCTTAATCTGCTGCTGATTAATCCGATTCCGCCGTTGACGTTGTAATCTTTATTGTTTCCGTCTTTCATTTTCACATCTAAAACTGATGAAAGTCGACCGCCATACTGAGCCGGACTGTTTCCTTTGATGATACTCACATCTTTCAAAGCATCGCTGTTGAAGGTACTGAAGAATCCAAGTAAATGCGATGCATTATAAACTGCTGCTTCATCCAGTAAAATCAAATTCTGATCGGTCGCACCACCTCTTACAGAAAAACCGCTGCTTCCCTCACCGTTACTTTTAATTCCGGGTAAAAGCTGAATGGTTTTCATCACATCTTTTTCACCAAACAGAACGGGAAGTTTATCAATCTGCTTAATGCTCAGAGTCTCGGTTCCCATTTGTGCAGATGTGAGATTTTTGTCTTTTTTCACGGCAGAAATTACCACTTCATCAATTTCTTTTACCCTTTCTCCGTTTTCCTGACTGAGCTTAAGATTCAGCTTAACATCATCTTCAACATTCACGATTTGCTGAAAATCTTTGAATCCGGGATTTGAAACAACCAAAGTATATGAACCTTTAGGAAGCGAAAGCGAGTAAAATCCGTATTCGTTGGCAATAACAGAAATGGTAGGATCTTCCGCAACCTTTACGGCGACACCGATCAGTAATTCACCATTTTTTTGATCTTTTACCGTTCCGCTGACCGAATATTTCTGCTGTGCAAAAACGACTGCGCTGAAACATACCGCAGCGATAGTGGTTGCGGCTTTTAAGGATGTTTTGTGTATCAATTTTTTAGTTTATTTTTTAATAGTGATGAAAGTTTTTATTTTAAATGAATGACAAAATAAATTCTGAATATTGATTTTTAATCATAAATCTGAGAAATAAAAATCTTACAATTGCCTAAACAACGAGCTTGTGGTAGATTTATTGTTTAATGAATATTAAATATTCTTTACGTTCCCATTTCAATATCATCCCAATCAGATTCTTTATTCATGAGCCATTCCAGAGCTTTTCTTCTCTCGTAAACCAGCCCTTCATTGATTTTGGCTTCTACGCCTTTTATTCTCTCATCTACGCAATACCAATGAAAACGGTAGTAAAGATCAAGCATATTATAAATTTCATCATCAGTTCTCAGTTCAGACAACTGATCGATTTTTTCATTGCTTTCTTCCTGCTCAAGATTGGGTAGCATTATAGCCATATTTTCGCCATACCATTGGTTTTCGTCAAGATCAGCAATCATTTTTGTTGCCCACATCAAAGCCCAGAGTCCTTCAAGATACCAACGTAGAGAATTGAGCTCGTAATCTGTTAATTCTTCATTATCTTTTAGTAAAATTTCATTTTCCCAATTAGAAAGATGAGAGGTGAGATTGTGTTTTTCAATCCATTTTCTGATGTAGCTTATTGGTGCTTCAAAAGAAATATTAATCAGGGCATTCATTACAGACATTCTGCCTTTTATTTCTTCTAAACTTCTTGTATTGGGATCTTCCAGAACAGGAAGCCAGGAATTGAATCTGTAATTTTTATTTTGTATAATCTGGTTATTGAGTTCTCTTACTTTAATTTTTTGTTCTTCAGTCATTTTATTGGATTTGATAATGGTGAATATCTCTGAATTGAGACTTATAAATTATATTTTCCAATGCTAACATACAAAAACTATGAATAGAAAAGGTATTTCCTGATGTTAATCATATATTAAAAAGGGTGTGAGAAAAAGCTCAACCATTATAAAATTTGAGATGTAGTAGGGATAATTTTAAGATTTAATTCTAAAACATTTGTATCTTTGTTGTAAGCTTTAGGGGTATTCTGAAAAGAATTGAGAGAGTCCCTTTGAACCTGATACGGCTTACACCGACGTAGGGAAAAGCAAGAAAACATTGGTCTTTGATGTTTTTCTTTCTTTATTCTGTTTTGTTTTCCTAAAGCATTTTTATAAAATAAATTTAATGGAAAATAATCTTTGGAATTACATTCAATCTGTAAAAAATCAGTCACCGCTTGTTCATAATATCACCAATTTTGTGGTCATGAATAACACCGCCAATGCACTTTTAGCAGTAGGAGCATCGCCTATTATGTCTCATGCAAAATCTGAAATAAAGGATATGGTTTCTATTTCAAATGCTGTAGTCATTAATATCGGAACACTTGATGAATATTGGTCTGACTCTATGCTAATTGTTGCAGAAGAAGCTCATCAAACCAAAAAAATGTGGGTTTTAGATCCTGTCGGAGCGGGAGCAACAGCTTTTAGAGATGAAATTTTATCAAAGCTTTTAGAGTTTAAACCAACTGTGATCAGAGGTAATGCTTCAGAAATTATCGCTTTAGCCAAAGCCAATAAAACCATTACAAAAGGAGTCGACAGTACAGCGGAAAGTAATGAAGCGATTACCGCCGCAAAATATCTTGTTGAAAACTTTCAGTCTGTAGTCTGTATTTCGGGAGCTACAGATATTATCATCGATGATAAAGAAATGTACTTCGTTGAAAACGGACATCCGCTTATGACAAAAGTAACAGGATTGGGTTGTTCGGCTTCGGCTATTGTCGGAGCTTTTGCTTCAATTGCTGAGAATAAAACAGAATCAACAGTTGCTGCGATGGTGCTTTTAGGAATTGCAGGAGAATTGGCTGAAAAAATTTCGGCAGGCCCGGGAAGTCTTCAGATGAATATTTTAGATAAGCTTTATAATATTTCCGAACAGGAATTTTTCGAAAATGTAAAAGTTTCTAAAAAATGAGTCTGATTCAATCTTTTCCTTATCAATTATACCTTGTGATTTCAGAAACAGACTGTAAAGGAAGAAATTTTTTGGATGTTGCCGAACAGGCAATTTTAGGTGGAGTAGACCTCATTCAGTTGCGTGAGAAAAATGCTTCTGATCTAGATTTTCTTGAAAAAGCAATTCGTCTGAAAGAAATTACTGACAAGCACGGAATTCCTTTAATCATCAATGATAATGCGTTTGTTGCCAAAGAAATTGATGCTTTCGGAATTCATGTCGGAAATAATGACACCCAACCAACAGTTTTAAGAGAAAATTCTTTTCAAAATAGGATAATTGGCTATTCAATTGAGTATTTGGAACAATTAGAAAATTGGGAGACAGTTATTTCAGATTATTTAGGAATCAGTCCTGTTTTCAGAACAGATACTAAGACAGATACCGTTACGGAATGGGGATTGGAAGGTTTAATGAAAATCAGGCAATTGACCGAAAAACCTTTAGTTGCTATCGGAAATATTCATTTTAAAAATGCAAAATCAGTCATGGAGGCGGGAGCAGATTGTATAGCAGTTGTATCAGAAATTTGCAGTGCCGAAAATCCTCAAAAAGCAGCTTTTAATCTAAAAAATGAAATCTTAAAATGAAAAAATACAAATATCCATCCGTTCTTACCATTGCGGGTTTCGACGGAAGCGGCGGAGCAGGAATTCAGGCTGATATAAAAACTATTTCGGCTTTGGGTTGTTATGCAACTTCGGTTTTGACTGCTTTGCCTGTACAAAATACGCAAGGCGTAAGAAATATTTTCCCGATACCTGTAGAAGCGGTTTCGGAACAAATTGAAGCAATTTTAGACGATATTTTTCCTGATGCCATTAAAATCGGGATGGTTCATACTCCGGAACTGGTTGAAACGATTGTAAAAACTTTAGCCAAATATAAAAAAGTACCGATTGTATTCGATCCTGTAATGGTGGCAACAAGTGGACATCGGTTGATCGAGGAAAAGACGATTGAAACCATTATTGAAAAATTATTCCCAATTTCAGATATCATTACTCCGAATATGGATGAAGCAGCGATTTTAGCAAAGATGGAGGTGAAAAATTTGGATGATATGAAAATTGCAGGAGAGCGAATAAAAGAATTAGGTTGTAAAAATATCTTATTGAAAGGCGGTCATCTGGAAACAGAAATGATTACCTCCCTTTTGTATAATGATCAAAACGATTATCAGACTTTCAAATCTGAAAAAGTTGACACCAAAAACACACACGGATCGGGTTGTACATTATCATCTGCGATTGCTTCTTTTATAGCCCGTGGAAAATCGATGGATGAAGCGGTAGCTTTTGCTCAGTATTATGTTTCTGAAGCAGTTCTTAAAGGAAGCGATGTGCAGACCGGAAAAGGAAACGGCCCTTTAAATCACTTTTTTAATCCTCAAAAACTTATCAAAAATGAATTGGTCTGAAAATGCCTGGAAATCTATTGACAATATTTACAACGATATCATCGAAATGCCTTTTATTAAAGAATTATCAGATGGGAGCTTAGAAAAAGAAAAGTTTCAGTTTTACATTGCGCAGGATTCATTGTATCTTGAGCATTTCGGAAGAGCTTTGGCAATGATCGGCAGCAAGGCTCATCAGGTTGAAGATGCCTTGACTTATATGAGATTTGCCGAAAATGCGATTGTTGTTGAAAATGCTTTGCACGAATCTTATTTTAAAGAATTTGAAATTTCAGGCAAAGGAATTTTAGAGCCTGTTTGTCATCACTATATTCATTTTTTAAAAAGTACGGCCGCTTTTGAACCTGTTGAAGTAGCGATGGCTGCAACTTTACCTTGTTTCTGGATTTATAAGGAAGTAGGAGATTATATTTTAAATCTTGAACAAACATCAGAAAATCCTTTCCAAAGCTGGATTGAAACGTATGGAGGAGAAGATTTTGCCAATGCTGTTAAAACAGCAATCGAAATTTGCAATAAAGCTGCTGAAAATACAACCCTGGAAATAAGAAACCGAATGAATGAAGCATTTGTAACCGCTTCACGTCTTGAATTTCAATTTTGGCAGGCGGCGTATGATTTGAAAGTTTGGTAGCTTAAAGCGAAATTTTCTTTAACATGCTTTTAAAAAAATGAAATTTATTGTAAATCTAAAATTTTTAAAAAAATATAAAAATGGGAGTAGAAATACTCTCATTTTTATTTAGCTTGAGCATATTCCTTCTTTAAATTCTTATCTAAGATGAATGGTACAAAAGGTAATACAGACCCTATAACGTAGATCACAATTCTTTTGATACTCCATTTGTAATTCACAGCAGCGATGATCAATACAGCCATATAAAACAAAAATAAAACTCCGTGAATCCAGCCAAAATATTTTACAGGTTCCGGAATATCGAAAATGTATTTTATAGGCATGGCTATAAAAAGTAAAATTAGATAGGAAATTCCTTCGATAATAGCCGTTTTGCGGTATAAATTGATCATATGATTCATTAACTATGTTTGCAAAAATAATGTGAAATAAGCCAGATTAATAAATTTATCTGGAAAAATAATAAATATTAATCTGATTCAAATCTTATTTTTAAAACAGTAAATTTTTGAATTGCTTGCAGAAGAGATTCAATCAATCTGCTCGGTTTTTTTATGGAATTTTGCCCTGTAATCAATCCCCCATTTTGCGATTTCATCAATGACAGAGCTCAGCGTTTTGCCGTGTTCTGTGATTTGATATTCAACAGTAACAGGTTTGGTATTGAGAACAGTACGAATGATTAAATGATTCATTTCCATATCCTGCAATTCTTTAGAAAGCATTTTTGAACCGATCCCGTCAACTTCCCTTACCAAATCCATAAAGCGTAGTTTCTCTCCCAACATTAAAGTACCCAAAATATGAAATTTCCATTTCCCAGAAAGGATCTCCATGGTATCTTTGATGGCCAAAATTCTTTTTTCACAAATTCTATTATTGTTAAATTCAGGTTCTTTCTTCATTGTCTTATGATAAATTGATATTTGCAAATGTAAAAAATTTAATATCAGTTTCATAGAGGAAAGTAGTTTCCAAAAGGAAACTTAGGATGTTTTTTTACGAATTGCCAATTAAATTTGCAGCGATATGTAAATATTAACGACTAGGCATCGTTCTTAAAAACACAAATGATGAAAAAAGATTTTTCGATTTGAGCTGATGAAAATTAAAATCTCAATAATTGTTTATTTATTGATAAATACATTGTATTGCTCAGGACAAACAAAAGATGTAAAAAAAATGACCACAGATTCTCTTAATAATCCGCTTATTTGTGACCCGACAGAAGGTGTTTGTGGAGTTCCGGAAAATAATGATACCGTAAAAATAAAATCCGAGAAATCTGATAAACCCGTGAAGATTGTTTATTTTACCGATCCTATCTGCTCGTCTTGCTGGGGAATTGAGCCTCAACTGAGAAAATTGAAACTGGAATACGGCAACGATATTGAAATAGATTACAGAATGGGAGGATTACTTCCGGACTGGAGTTATAACAGTGGAGGAATAAGTAAACCTTCTGATGTGGCGCATCACTGGGACGAAGTAAGTCTACATTACGAAATGCCTATTGACGGCGATGTATGGCTGGAAGATCCATTGGATTCTTCTTATCCTCCTTCAATAGCTTTTAAAGCAGCACAGATTCAAAGTAAAGAGAAAGCAGTTCTTTTGATGAGAGAAATGCGTGAAATGCTGTTTCTGAATAAAAAAAATATTGCAAAATGGGAACATATTGCAACAGCTGCAGAAAGGGTAGGACTTGATGTAACCCAGTTAAAAACTGATTTTGAAGGGAGTGGAAAGATACTTTTTGATGAAGATTTAAAATTGGCAAAGGAAAACGGAGTAAGAGGATTTCCGTCAATATTTTTCATGAATGATTCGGGAAATAAAGAAATGATTTACGGTACAAAACCTTATCCCTTCTACGAAACCGCAGTGCTGAAAATGTTTCCTAATGCCAAGAAGAAAGAGTATTCGAAAAATTGGGAATCTCTGTTTGAAAAATATCCGTCGCTTACAGCCAAAGAATTTGCTGAATTATCAGGTTTAAATAAAATTGAAAGCGAAAAAAAACTGGATGACCTTTTCGTAAAAGGAAAACTGAAAAAACTCACGACGAAAAACGGTTCTTTATGGACTGTAAAAGTCATCGAAGAATAAACCATTTCACAAGATATCAATAAAGAAAAGGCATGAATTTTATTTTCATGCCTTTTTAAATCTTATTTTATTTAAATATTTTAATGTGACGCAGATTTCGAAAAAACATTAATGATAATAACTCCAACAATAATCAGGGCAATTCCTAGTATTGCAGGAAGATCCAAAGTCTGTTTGTAAACAAAATATCCCACCAGAGAAATCAAAACGATACCTACCGCAGACCAGATTGCATAAGCGATTCCGATGGGAATAACTTTTATAGCATGAGTGAGAAGATAAAATGATGCAGACATTGCAACTACAAAAATTATGGTCTGCAATGGTTTTGTGAAACCTTCAGAAGCTTTTAGAAATGATGTTGCCACAGATTCACAGAGTATTGCCAAAGCTAAAAATAGATAGTTTTTCATGTCAATAAATTTATGGATTTCTTTGAAAAAACAGGTTCTGATAAAATTTAAATTCTCTAAAAATTCAACCATTTTTTCTCAGTCCTATTTTTTGGTTACTATCTTTGTACTTAATAACAAACTCCATGAATTCTAATTTTATTCAGACTTATGTTTCCGTAGACTGTGTGGTTTTTGGTTTTGATCATGAAAATCGACTGAATATCTTACTGGTTCAGAAATATCTTGATGAAATGCCTGTAGAAAGATCAAAAAGATTACCCGGAAGTTTGATTTTGAGTAATGAAGATGTTGATGATGCGGCTCAAAGAGTTTTAACCGAGCTTACCGGAATCAAAAAAATGGTGCTGAAGCAGTTTAAATGTTATGCAGATCCCAAAAGAGCAAGTAATGAAGATGATATAAAATGGATGGGAATGGAGTATAAACAGCAGATCGAAAGAATTATTACGGTGGCTTACCTTTCAATTTGTAAAATCGATCATAAGATCAACAGTGCAAAATATGATACCGTAGATTGGTGTACGATCGATAAAGTTCCTACACTGCCTTTTGATCATAATAAAATTATTACTGAATCTTTAGAAGAGATCAGAAAATGGATTGAAACCGATTTTTCGATTATTTTTGAGCTTCTTCCTAAAAAGTTTACCATCAGACAATTGTATCAGCTATACAATGCACTGAGTGAGAAAAAGATTGATATCAAAAATTTCCATAAAAAAATAGCATCTTTTTCTTACATCATTCCTTTGGATGAAATGGAGAAAAATGTTTCGCACCGTGCGGCAAGGTTTTATAAGTTTGATGCTAAAGTTTATCGCAAGAATTATAACAAACTGATTAAATAAATTTTATCTGGTAATTTCTGAAAATCGATAATAAATTCCCGAATATAATGGTAGCGAGTGGCTGAATGTAAATTCTGTTCAGACGCTTCAAAAACGGTATTCAAACATTACTAGAACATACACCGAGGTAATAAGTTTTTATTAAAACAATAATAGTACTAAAGGAGTCTAAAATTGGTCTCTTTTTCTTATTGAAAATATTTTAATACCACACAACGCCCTTCACATATAATTTGGTACAAAATTAGTTTAACACTTAAGCGTAAACCAAATACCAAACATATTATGAAACTATCTACTGAATCTGAAAACATTACTTCTCATCAGACAAGAGAAATAGAAAGACAAAAAGCTCTAAAAGCATTGGAAAAGGCCAAAAGCATCAAACGAAAAGTGGTTTTTCTGCCTCAGGGAGCAACAGGTAATTTAAATGTTCGAGAGATGTTTTAATTACAAAAAAGACAACCGGTCATTTGGTTGTCTTTTTTTATATTCAAAATATATCTTTAACTGTGATATTTTTCAAAGTATAAAAACTTGGCTATGATTCAGAAGCTTATTCTGTATATACAATCTCAACGATGTCGTGGTCATTAAAAATTATGAACATTTTTTTTGTTGTAAAAAAAATTCTTGTCGCGTAGATCATGGATCCTTCAGGATTTTCAGAATATTTGTTTCCCAATATGGATATGATTTCTTTTTTTGTTTTTCCCGTTAAAGCGATTAGCTCCGGTGAGGTGTTGCTGTTTTTTTTCATCATTTTGTTTTATAATGCAATGTTAAGAATTTTAAATTATAATTTTGCATTTTTTTAAACTTTTTATGATATTGTAATCTCTTTTTCAGGATATTATCATAATACGATTAGTGAAAATTTTAAAAAAAATAGAATTTAAATTCAAACAATAAAGTTCATTTTCCGCTTAAATTCTTAGCAATAATTAATATTTTTGCAGCAAATACTTCCGGTGAACAAACTTATTTTTTCATTATTACTTTTCCTGATATCAATAATCACATTTTCACAAACTAAAGCAAAAGTAATTGGCGTATCTGATGGTGACACCATTACCGTTTTATTATCCGACAAAAGCAAGCTAAAATTAAGATTAGCTGAAGTTGATTGTCCTGAAAAAGGTCAGGCTTTTGCCAAAAATGCTAGACAATTTACTTCAGATCAGATTTTCGGGAAACAAATTATCTTTTTTAAAACCGATAAAGATCGTTACGGGCGTGATATTGCTAAAATTTATTACAATAACGGCAAATATCTTTCAGAAGAACTGATTAAAAACGGATTAGGATGGTGGTATTTTTCTTATTCAAAAAACAAATATCTTGCAACTCTGGAAATGGAAGCAAGGTCGAAAAAGAGAGGTTTATGGCAGGATAAAAGAGCAGTTTCACCATGGGAATACCGAAAAATTCAAAGGTTAAATGCAGAAAAAAAGAGATTCAGCAAAAAACAGTCTCTTCATCTTCTATAATTAGATTTTAATCTAAAGTTTTGCGTGTAATGCTCTTTGTGCCGTGATAAACTGTTCCTCGGTAAGATCATTTTGTATGACAGACGGAACTCCTTTTCCCATATCGATAATGATACTGATCTGCAAATCACCCAGATATTTTGCGGCAGATTCCAGCTTTTTCATCACATTGGTTTTTGCAAATTCTTCTGCACCATTCCATAATTTTTTTTGAAGGTCTGTGGTACAGTCTTTCTTATTAATGGTTGTGAAATTTATTTTCATAATTAAAGCGATTAGGTGTATTTACGATCATAACAATAAATATTCCAAGCTTACACAGAGAATTACTTTTTGATACCACATTTGATCGATTCATGGCGTGATTTTAGATTGGCTGAATATTGACGATGCAGAAGAATTTCAATTAGATTCCCTTCGTGTAGCGTAAAATAATGTGCAAACATCGCAGTATGATATTAAAACATTCAAAAATAGACCTTACCATAGAGCAGCTTCATGCGAAATCTTTTATACATTTCATCGCTGAGCTTCAGAATCTTCTTAATTATATAGGGAAGCATCTGCAGGCTCTCCATCAGACCGTTTCTATAGCAGAAAGTGTTACGGCAGGTTTTTTACAGTTTTCTTTTTCACAGATGAAGGATGCCTCAGAGTTTTTCAAAGGTGGGCTTACTGTTTATTCTTACGATGAAAAAATTAATTTATTGAATATTGATAGGGAAGAAGTCATTCGAGAAAATGGCATATCACATAATATTGCAAAACAAATGGCTCTGAACGTTGCTGAATTGTATCAAACAGACTGGTCTATTGCAGTAACCGGCTATTCAAGTCCTGTAAAAGAATCCGATCAAAAATTATTTGCCTATTTTTCTATTTCCTATGCAGGTAAAATACTCTTAACAGAACGACTGGATCTGCATTCGAGAACAATGCCTTTGAAAGCCCAAATGTACTACAGCGAGTTTATTCTTGGTTGCTTTAAACTGGAGCTTGATAAAATGACTGAAATTGAGAAC
The DNA here is from genome assembly GCF_001693475.1 of Chryseobacterium sp. CBo1. NCBI lineage: Bacteria > Pseudomonadati > Bacteroidota > Flavobacteriia > Flavobacteriales > Weeksellaceae > Chryseobacterium > Chryseobacterium sp. CBo1. The sequence continues at coordinate 163,630 of NZ_MAUH01000056.1, read as the reverse complement.
GAAAGAATGTCTTCATGAGTGAAAAATATATGGCAGAAAGAGAAGTCAAATACAATAGTTTTGGAGTATTCAGAACAGTGATTCTTTTTATTTTAACATTACTATTTACAATACTTACTTATTATGTGATCAGCGATACCGATTTATATTGGGATCGCTACATTTCTGATAAATTACAGTCTGAAAGATATTTATCATTTAACGGTTTAATGCGAGGATTGAGCTATTTTGGAAACGTACCTTTCGCTTTTTCGGCAATTGTTATCACTTCACTTATATTTTATTTGTTCAAAAAGAAACGTGAAGCATTTCTGATGCTTTCGACCATGCTTACAGGAATTATTTCATGGATTTTAAAAATGATGATCGATCGCCCAAGACCTACGGCAGATTTAGTAAAGATTTTTGAAGAAACGAATTATAAGAGTTTTCCAAGTGGGCATGTTTTATTCTATACCGTATTTTTTGGATTTTTATCGATTATTTGTTTTCATGCACAAAGAATTTCAATACCAATAAAACGAACGCTTATTGTATTCTTAATTATAATACTATTTCTGTCGGCTGCATCGAGAATTTATCTTGGTGCCCATTGGTTTACAGATATATTGGGCGGATTTATTATAGGAATTCAATTTCTTATCATTGGTGAATTTCTTTATGCAAGAAAATCAGATGAATAGAATGACGAAAGATATTCTTTTAAAAATTTAGTTGCAAAACAACTTTATCTGCCCTGAGTTTTAACGCTAAAACCGTGAAGAACTTTGCTGGATGAAAGTATTCAATGTGATTGTAAGATAATATAAAGTTTCTGGAACTTAGTGACTGTATTTTTTTAGATATAATTATTCTCTAATTAATTGAAGAGCTGTAAAGCACCACATAATCCCAAGGATTCATGGTTAGGATAAATGTTTCAGAAACTTTCTGTTTTTCTCCTGTAAAAAGATTCGTATAAAAACCGGTATCAAATGATGTATCAAACTGTACCACTAATACATCTCTGCTTAAATTGATAAAACCAAGAACCTTGTCTCCGTTTTTCTCACGAACAAATGAGATGACCTGATCCATACGGTCGTTCATAGTTCTTACCATTTCTCCGCCGTGATTTCCGTTCCAAAGTGCCTGGTTCTGATGTTTTAAATGAAAAAGAGTAGAGTAAAGTGTGGCAATTTTATGACTTTTCCATTCGATCGGATCTTTCTCAAAAAATTCGAGAGAACGGTTAAGTCCTGCTTCCTGACCATTATAGATCAACGGAATTCCGTCCATCAGAACTGTAAAAACAATGGCCGCTTCCAATGCATCACCAAAATTACTGTACTGATTGCCTTCCCAGGAATTTTTATCATGGTTGTCTATAAAGTTCATCCTCATTCCGTCTTTAGGAAATATTGATACATGTTCCGCAATATAAGCTTCAGTAAGCAATTTCACACTTGTTTCAGTCGTGGCAATTTTATGAATAATATTCCAGAGATTCCAGTTGTAGGTGGCATCGAAAGCCTTCCGATGGAGCTCTTTGTCTTCGGCTTCTGCGAGCATAAATATCGGCTTTATGGCATCAAGTTCCATCCTTGTATTTTCCCAAAAATCAAGCGGAACGAAGCTTGCAATATCACATCGGTAACCATCGATATTATATTCTGCAACCCAAAATTTTAGTGCATCTGTCATATATTTCCTAAGATCCGGATTTCTATAATTAAATTCAATAATATCGTCATAATCCCTCCATCTTGTAGATTGAAATGTACCTTTCCTTGACTTCATATACCAGTCCGGATGCTTTTCAACCAAATCATTGTCCCAACTTGTATGATTGGCGACCCAATCGAGAATGACATACATTCCATTATCATGAATGGCATTGACAAGATTTCTAAAGTCTGCTTCATCACCAAACTCTGGATTAATACCATAATAATCTTTTACAGAATAATAACTTCCCAATGTTCCTTTACGGTGTAGTTCACCGATGAGATGAATTGGCATCAGCCAAATAATATCGATTCCCAACTTTTTTAATCTTGGCAGTTGCTTTTCAATCGCTTTAAAATTTCCTTCCTCAGAAAACTGGCGTACATTAAGTTCATACAGCGTAGCATTTTTCACCCAGTCCGGGGTCAGAATTTCTACATATTTCTTTGGCAGGTAAGGGTTGGTATTTTGCTGTTCCATAGGTTTAGTCTAAAATAATGCGTCAGGAATTTCAATCCCCTTTTCTGTAAGAAATAACCATACCATTTAAATAATAAATGCTTGAAACAAAATTAAATACATTAAAAAATTATTTTTAAGGAATGTTATTTTGGTTAAAATTAAATTTGAAAAGTATTGTTTAATGGTAAAAATTTTCGATTCAACATCATTAAGGTTTAATATTTGTAATGAATGATGAGACAATATTACGTTCACTATCACCAAAAAACAAATATATGATTCCTAAAAAAATACATTACTGCTGGTTTGGAGGAAATCCGAAACATGAATTGGCAGAACATTGCATTGCATCCTGGAAAAAAATTCATCCTGATTATGAAATTGTAGAATGGAATGAAGGTAATGCACCTTTACAAGACAACACTTATGTAAAAGAAGCATTCGAACAGAAAAAATGGGCATTTGTTTCGGATTATGTACGTTCAAAAGTAATGCTCGATCATGGCGGAATTTATATGGATATAGACATGGAGCTTAAGCTTCCGCTGGATGAATTTCTTGATGAAAAAGCAGTTTGTGGTTTTGAAGTAAAAGGTGTTCCTTATTCTGCATTCTGGATGGCAGAACCGGATCATCAGCTTTCAAAAGATTTTGTTGCGTACTACAATAAACAAGACGGTTTTGAAGAGCGCATTAATACCGATATTTTTTCTGAAATGCTCGAAAAAGGGTATGGAGCTGATCGATACAGTGATACCATTCAGAAGCTTAAACATAATGTAACACTTTATCCTTCTGTATATTTTTCACAGGATTTACCTAAAAACTATGTAAGTCATCATTTCAACGGTTCATGGTTCGGTGGAGATGAAGAAAATAAGCATAAAAAAATGGTCAATATCTATGGTCTGCTTGACCGGCTTATCAATTCTCCTGATGCAGAAAGGGCTGTTTACAGCATTATTAATGAACATAAAATTATTGATGCAAATCAGATTCTGAATTTAATACCTAAAGAAAAAATAAAGGAATATTTAGATGAATTTTAAAATAGTTAAGTGCGACAATACCTGATATATATCAAAAAAAAAAAAACGCTGTAAACATAAATGTTTACAGCGTTTTAGCTTATTTTGGTTTTCCAACTGGCGGAGAGTGAGGGATTCGAACCCCCGGACCTGTTACAGTCAACAGTTTTCAAGACTGCCGCAATCGACCACTCTGCCAACTCTCCTTACTTACTACGATTTCTCGTTTTCAGTGGTGCAAATATAGGATGTTTTTTTGTTATGGCAAAGAGAAAATTGAAAATTGTTTAAGATTTGATCCTATTAATCGAAGAATGAGAGATTTAAATTTTAAACTTCTTCAATCACTTCATCATAAGTTACTGGGTCAGCGATTTCCTGATAACGTTCCCATTCAGCCTCAAGAATTTTATCAGTTTTCATTTCTTTTTCAAGTTTAAGGCTTTCTCTGTATTGTTTTGCCTCTGCTAAAAGTGTCCATTTACAATTGATTCCGATTAACTCAAGATGATGCTTTAAATCATTAATGTCCAATCTGAAAAATTCTTTCCGAGGATTTATTTTATTAAGCTGATCTTTAAGAAATTTTTTATGAAGTTGTCTTTCTAGGGCAGGCGCATCATCAGAGTATATCATTGCATGAACGTCAAATTCAAAAGGTACACTTGCATCTCCTAATTCACGAACTCGGTCTAAAGGCTCTAAACGTCTCGTCATTCCTATTTTATAAACATGCTCTCCAAACGAACCGATGTTTGAAATCACATACACATTTCCGGTTTTTGTTTGCTGAGCCATTGATATGGCTCTTTGATTTTTTTCTTCTGCTGCTTCGAGTTTTCCCTGGAGTTCTTCCAGTTTTTGTTGGAAAATTGCTTTCTGCTCTTCATTAGCTCTTGAAACTTGTGCTTCCGCTTTTTCAATGAGTCTTTTTAAAGTTTGTTCTTCTTTTTCGGCTTCTTTTATTGCTTTTTCAAACTCTTTTCGGGCTTTTTCCTCTTCACGAATCTGTTCGCGGATTTGTCTCTGTTCTTCAAGTTCCATTGCACGCAATTCTTGTGCAACGACTGCCCATTTTAATTCTTCTAATCTCGCCTGATGATAAACTTCTGATATTCTTGCATTTCTAAACGCTTTTCCGTTAAAATTAACCAACTGAAAAGCATCTTCTATTTTCTGTTTCAAGATGCCATAATTGTCTTTTCTTACTGTTGCTAAAACAGAATCAACTTTACCGTTGTAAGCATCAATCACAAAATCCACAGCAGTTTTTTGTCTTTCTTCATCCATATATTCGCAGATTCCGGCTTGTCGGTTCACAATCATCAGTTTATTGTTTTGACGAAGTTTTTTAAGATTTTCTCCGGCTTCTTTATGACTAAAATCTTCTGCAAGCTGGTCTAAGAGCGTATAGCTCGGTACAAGATATTCATTTCCATAGCCTTTAATTACATTTTGCATTGCCTGAATTCTGTCTGCAATTTCATTGGCTTCTCTCAAACTTTTGTAAGCATCACCGCCAATGGTTTCTGCTCTGTTTTCTGCATTTTCGATAATTCTTTTTGATTCTCTTACTGCATTTTCGTAGAGAAGTTCAATTTCACGTTTTTTATTTTCTGTGAGTTCTTTAATATTTCGGCGTGATTCTTTTGCATTTTCCTGAGCATCAAACAATTCCTGATTTCCTTTTTCTCGGAGTTTCTCGTAATATTTATGAGCTTTTTTCAACAAATATTCACATTCAACTTTTACATCAATTATATTTTGATATTTACTTAATTCTGCAATTTTATCTTTTAGATCACGATTATTAATTTGAAGTTCTGAAAATTCTGTTTGGGTTGATTGAAACTTATTTTTTAATAAATTATTTTCAGCTTGATGTTGCGCTATATCTTTTGATAGTTCAGTGATTTTTGAATCTTTGGTTTTGATTTTATTATTTAATTTTTGTGATTTAGCATAAAAATAAATCACTAAAATAATTAAAATAACAATTAAAATAATTTCCATGGTTATTAGTTTTTTGATATACAATAATACACAAATGATTGAAAAAAATATTAAGGAAAACCATAATTTGGTTTTAAGCTTTCTTAAAGATGAATTTTCTTGAAATCACTCATCATTAATTCACATTACTAATTTCAAAACACTATTTTTATCAAAAATTATTCATGAAGAAAATTTCACTTTTTGCTTACGTATTTCTTACCATTACAATTTCTGCTCAAGGAAAGAAATTTTTTGAAACTGGAGAAGCAGTATTAAAAAATCCTGTGGAAAAAGTTAATTTGAATTTTGAATATGAATTACCTCTTGTAAAAGTAGAAATAGATGGTAAAATGTATCAGTTTTTGTTTGACACAGGAGCACCTACAGTTATTTCTTTCGCAATTTTTAATCAATTAAAACTGAAAGAAAAACATACCAGCAAAGTTTCAGATTCACAGAAAAATAAGCAAAAACAGATTTTTACCGAAATCCCTGAAATGAAAATTGATAATATCATCTTCAAAAATATCGGGACAGTTGTGATGGATTTGCAAGGGACAGAATTCGGCTGTATAAAAATTGACGGAATTATCGGAGCCAATCAAATGGCAAAACTTTTCTGGAGAATCAATTATTCTGAAAATAATCTGGAAGCAACCCAAAATCTTACCAATTTCTCGATCGAAGGGTACGAAACCATATTTTCTTTTGATCCCAAAATGCAGAAAACACCTATCATTGAAGCTAAAATTTTAGATAAAAAAATAGAGATGACTTTTGATACCGGCTTTACAGGTTCCATGAAAATCTTAGATAAATATTTCGATCCGAAAAAAGGTAATCTGAAGTTTGTTGAAACGTACGGAATTGCTTCTATAGGTGCTTTCGGAGCAGGAAAACCACAGGTTTCATATCATTTCAGGACAGGCGAAATTATGATCGATCAAAAGAAATTCGGCAACCAGCTTATCGTTACCGGATCTACAAGCTTGCTGGGAAATGAATTTCTCAAAAAATTTAGTTATATTCTGGATTGGAAAAATAGTAAGATCTACCTTCGTCAAATTAAAGAAGATGAGCCTAAACTAGAATCATTTGGTTTTGGATATCGATTTATCGATAATAAAGCGAAAGTGGTTTTATTATTTAATGATAAAGATTTTCCTTTAAAATTTGATGATGAGATTTTAAGCATCAATCACATAAGTCTCGAAAATCTGACCAACGAAACGGTTTGCACATATTTGCTGAACCGAATTGAGAAAGATGTTAATGTTATCAATATTAAAATAAAAAGAGAAGGGAAAGTTTTAAATTTTGTTATTGCTAAAAAAGAATATTTAAAATAATTTTAATAAAAAAAAGTCCTCAAATCGAGGGCTTTATAATTACCAGTTTTTATCAATCATATAAATCATCTGCGTCATGATCGTTGCTCCCAACAACAATTCTCTGCGGTTTACTTTTTCAAAAGTATCTTCTTCGGTGTGGTGAATATCAAAATACCTCTGAGAATCCGGAGCCAGCTCTGCGGTAGGAACTCCCATATCTTTCAAAGGATATATGTCGGTCCCTGAATATCTTCCTTCAAAATCATAAGCTCCGTAAGGTAAAAATAAGGAAGACCAGCTTTTGATCTGATTGATTTTAGCCTCATCCATTTCCAGAGCAATTCCTCGTGGTGAAAATCCTCCCGCGTCAGATTCTAAGGCAAAAAGGTGCTTTTCGTTGCTCTCTTTTACTATTTTTCCGTATTGTTGACCGCCTTTTACACCGTTTTCTTCATTGGCAAAACAGACGACTCTTATCGTGTGATTATTTTTAATCCCTAAATTTTTAAAAGTTCTCAAAACTTCGATGCTTTGTACAATTCCTGCTCCGTCGTCATGAGCTCCTTCGCCTACATCCCATGAATCTAAATGTCCGCCTACAACAATCACACTTCTATCTTTGTGACCTGTGATTTCCCCGATAACAGAGTGGGAGAGTTTCTCACCTTTCATACCACAGTTGGAATTGAGTTTAGCGATAATTTTTTGTGATTTTAAAAGACTTTCCAGTTCATCTGCAGTAGTATTTCCGATGGCAACGGCAGGGATTTTTTCAATATCTTTATCGTAACGCATCGCTCCTGTGTGCGGAACATCATCAAATGCAGACGAAAGTGATCGTACAATCGCAAATTTCCCACCTTTTTTTGACGTTAATGATGCAGCAGTAGAGCGATAAACAGCTGCATCGCTGTAGGCATGAAAAGTCTGAACGTAAGACTGACTGAAAGGATAATTGAAGAAAACAATCTTATCTTTTACCTGATCAGGAGTAAGTTTGTCGTATTCCGCTAAAGATTTCACCATGATAATATCTCCCGAAATATCTTTTCCTTTTGTGCCTTCAGAATTGCCTAAAGAAAGCATTTTCAGAGAAATCCATTTTCCGTTTCCGGCTTTTATTTTTAAAGATTCTTTTCCTCGTTCCCAAACCGGAATCATGACTTCCTGAAGCCACACTTTATCGGCTCCGGCTTCTTTTAATTTTTGTTCGGCCCATTTTACCGATTTTTCGTAAGCCTCTGAGCCGCTTAGTCGATGACCTATGTTTTTAGTTAAATCTCTTAATTCGTTGTACGACTTTCCTTTATTTAAAATCTCAATAGAAATTCTGCTGAATTGAATTGAATCTTCTTTAGTCTGTCCGAAAGCAGTGAAACCGAAGAATAGGATAGCGGTTGAAATTATATTTTTCATTGAATTTTCTGTGATTTCATTAAAATTTTAATTCCATATCGATTTGTCTTCCTTCTGCCAAAGCTTTTTTGTCCATTGAAGTTCCTACTCCAACACCAACTGCCAAACCAATGGGTAAACCCAATGCCATTAAACCAATATTTCCCATGCTCAAACCGAAAACTACACCTAAAGGCAATCCGAAAGCCGACATTCCGACGGCTGTCCAAAGGTTTCTGTAATAATTTTTAGGAACTATTTTATGATCAGCTTCTAGTTTTTTGATAATAGCAGTCTGTATTTTTTTTAGAAATTTATAAAGCTGAAAACCTGTCAGAGTTGTTGAATTAATATCTTCAATCTGTTGATTGATAAATTGTACAATTTCTGATGGAAGCTTTTTAATATTAAGTTTTTCAATCAATTCCTGCATCTGATCGTACAGATTTTTTACTTTATCGTTATTGATTTTTTCCGGGTTTAAATTTAATTGTTTGATTTCCATATTAATTTTTCTGATCAGATTGGTTTGGATTTACAGTTTTTGGAATTTTAAATAATAATACCAGCGCATATATTTGAAGAATCGTTTGTACGATATTAATAATTCCGACCACAGGCTCATTTAAAATATCCGAAATAATGAACGGAATACTGATAAGACCGAATGCGAAAAGAGCAAGTAAAATATATTTAAACCATTCAATCCCTTTACTGGTGACATACGCAAGCACGAAACCAAATGCCAGAACAATAATTGCTATGAAAATTTGCAGTTCATTTTCTAAAGTATCATATTTCCAGATCAGGTTGCCAATGCCTAAAAATCCTGAGATATAAAGGAGTTCGGCAGCTTTTTTGTAATTCGGATGAACAGGTTGTGTATTTTCTTCTGAAAGAGTTTTGTTAATGCTCATTAGTTTTTTATAAATTAAATTTAAAGGTCTACCAGTTTTTATCAATCATAAAAATAAGCTGGGTCATGGCAACTGCTCCGAGAAGTAATTCTCTTTTGTTGACCTTATCGAAGGTATCTTTTTCGGAGTGATGATAATCAAAATATCTTTGAGTATCAACGACCATTTCAGCCAACGGAACATCTAGTTTTTTCAACGGTGCAATATCCTGAATGGCATAAGTCTGGTCGAAATCATAAATTCCATAAGGTAAAAAATAATTTTTCCATTCGAAAATCAGCTTTCTTCTTTGTGGAGACATATCCAATGAAAAACCTCGTGGAGAATAACCTCCTGCATCGGTTCCCAATGCAAAAATGTGCTTTTCTTCTTTCTTTTTTGCCTGCAAAGCATAGGTTTCACGACCCATTCCACCGTTTTCACTGTTGGCATAAAGCACAATTCTTAGCGTATGGTTATTATCATAACCTAAAGCTTTAAACGTTCTTAGAACTTCCATACACTGTACAACTCCGGTTCCGTCGTCATGAGCGCCTTCAGCAAAATCCCAAGAATCCAGCTGCGCACCCAGAACAATCACTTTTGAATCTTTTTTACCGGGAATTTCGCCGATAATATTATGATTAATGGTTTCGCCCTTTGATTCGGCAGACATGTTGATTTTAGCCTTAACCGATGTTTTCTTTAGCAGTTTTTCAAGCTCATCTGCAGAACGGACTCCAATGGTCATTGCCGGAATTCTTGTTTTGTCTTCAGGCTCATAATAAACCTGTTTTGCGTGCGGAATGTCGTCCGAAGCGGTCGTTAATGATCTTATAATTAAAGCTTTTGCTCCTTTCTGTCCAATCACGGAAGCCGAAATAAGCTTAGATTTTGCAGCAATCATATAAGAATCTACGGTACTGATAATGGTAGGATCAATCGGATAGTTTACAAAAATGATTTTATCTTTTACGTCTGCGGTTCTCAGGTTTACAAGCTCCTGAACATCATTTACCAAAAGAATATCAGCGATTAAATCTTTTCCCTTTGTTCCTTCAGAATTCCCGAATGAAAGCATTTTAATAGATTTCCAATCGCCTGAAGAAGTTTTGATCTGCAAAGATTCTTTCCCTCTGATCCAAACCGGAACTTTTACTTCCTGTTTCCATATATTTTCAGCTCCTGCTTCTTTGAGATTTTTTTCAGCCCATTCGGTTGCTTTAGCGTAGCCTGGTGACGCACTGAATCGCGATCCGATTCCTTTGGTCAATTCACCAAGATTATCGTACGCTGTTCCATGAAGAAAAATTTCATCAGAGATTTTCTTAAATTCTTCATGATAGTTGAATTTAGGAATTACTTTCGGTTTTTTCACCGGAGCTTTTTTCTGAGAAAATAAAAATCCACTCAAAAAGAGTGGAAGTATGATAAGTAATATTTTTTTCATTTTTACTGACCGTTTTCTTTTCGGAGCATAAAAATAAAGAAAAAATAGATAATTATTGTTTCATATCGTACATTAATAATGCAGTGACAAGTTTAGGCTCAATGAATGTGCATTTTGGAGGCATACTCAGCTTTAAATCAGATATTTTAATCATATCATTAAAGCTTATAGGATAAATTCCGAAACCTACTTTTCCTTCTCCGCTGTCTACCTTTTCTTTTAATAAATTAATTCCCTCAATATTGGAAGTTCCCTTGATGTAGGAAATCTCATCAGAGCTGTCAGAATCTTCAATATTCAGAATATCTTTTACAATATATTTATCTAAAAGATGGTGGTCTAAATTGTCTAAAGACATTTCCTGGGAACGAAGATCGTGTTTTACGTGAAGAGAATAGAATTTACCATCCAGATACATTGAAATATGGAATTTCTGAGAAGGGTAGTACGGTGTTTCTCCTTTTTCATGGATTAAAAAATATTTTTCAATTCTATTCAGGAATTCTTCCGTTGTAAGATCACCGATGCTTTTCACAATTCTGTTGTAATCGTGAATTTTGATAGACTGGTTAGAAACAATAAAGCTATAAACGAAATTGTATGCCTCTGTTCCGTTATGCCTTTTGTTTTTATCTTTTAAACGTTTGGCGTGTAATGCTGTAGAACCTATCCTGTGGTGACCATCAGCGATGTAGAAAGAATCGATCTGGTCTATTACTTCCTTGAACTGTTGTAATTTCAAACGGTTATCGATTCTCCAGATTTTATGTCTGATGCCGATCGTATCGACGTGATTGAAGATTGGGACATTTTTCTCTTCATGATTCATCAATAATTCAATTTTTGAATTTGATTGATAAGTTAGCAAAACAGGTTCTGCCTGAAGATTTACTTTATCAAGATAATGCGCCAGCTTTTCTTTTCTTTCAGGAATGGTACTTTCATGTCTCTTGATTTTTCCTGCCCAGAAATCCTCAATGCTTGCAAGACCTAAAAGTCCCCTGAAAACCTGCTTATTTGGGTAAATCTGCTCGTAAAGATAATAAGCTGAACTATCCTGAACTAAAACATTTTCGTCGAGAAGCTCTTCAAATGTAGAACGAATTTTCCTCAGATTCCTGTCGACATCTTTAGATTTGCTTACAACATAAGGTTTAATCATATTGATGTAAGTTTTCTCTTTTTGCGCTTTTTCAGCAATTTCAGCCTGGGTGAAATTATCTAAAGGATGTGTAGGAAATGTAGACTCATGATCTTTATGAGGTCTGATTCCGCGGAAAGGTTTAAAAACTGGCATATATAGTTTATAGTTTCTTTTTAATTTCAATAATTTGTTGGGCAAGCTCCACACCGATTTTTTCTTGTGCATCTACCGTATTTCCTCCTAAATGTGGTGTAAGAGACAGGTTCGGATTCATCAATAATATAAGCTCCGGTTTTGGCTCATTTTCAAAAACATCAAGTGCTGCTCCTGCAACTTTTCCGGATTCTATAAAATCCAGTAAAGTCACTTCATTAATGACACCGCCTCTTGCTGTATTTACGATATAAACACCGTCTTTCATTTTTTCAAACTGTGGTGTATCAATGATGTATTCGCTGGTTTGCGGAGTATTAATACTTATAAATTCAGCATCTTTTAAAAAATCATCCGTATTGTTGGTAGATGTGATTTCAAAATTGGCTTTTTGACCATCGAAGAATTCTAAAGTTAATGTTTCTGTTCTTGGTTTTCTTGTCAGAACTTTCACGTTCATTCCTAAAGAAATCCCCATTTTTACGACTTCCTGACCAATACTTCCGAAACCGATCACTCCCAAAGTTTTCCCTGAAAGTTCGTACGCTTTGCTGAACGATTTTTTCATCGCATCGAAATGGGTTTCTCCTTCCAATGGCATCAATCTGTTTGATTCATGCAAAAATCTGGCTAAAGAAAAGAAATGTGCAAAAACCAATTCTGCTACAGACTTTGATGAAGCGGTTGGTGTATTGATGATATAAATTCCTTTATCTATCGCATAATCTACATCAATATTATCCATTCCTATGCCGCCTCTTCCGACGATTTTAAGATTCGGACAAGCATCAATCAGATCTTTTCTAACCTTTGTAGCACTTCTTACCAATAGAACATCAACATTATTTTCATTGATGAAACTGGCAACATGATCCTGAGCAACCCTGTTGTCGAGCACCTCTATTCCGGCTTCTTTTAAAGTAATTTCTCCGGCTTTTGAAATTCCGTCGTTAGCTAAAACCTTCATGATTATATTTAATTAAGGCGAACTTTTTTAAAAAATAAATAGTTGCGCAAATTAAGAAATTTTAAGATAATGAAAAATAAATCTTAGATACTTTAAATAGGACAACTGCTTATTTTAAAGATTTCATTACATCTACCAAAACCTGTACGCTTTCAATCGGTAAAGCATTGTACAGACTTGCTCTGTAACCGCCTAAGCTTCTGTGACCATTTAATCCGCTGATTCCTGCAGCTTTCCATGCCGTATCGAATTCTTCTTTTTTACTTTCATCAAGCAGTTTGAAAGAAACATTCATCAGAGAACGATCTTCTTTTACACAGAAAGTTTCGAATAACGGATTAGAATCAATTTCATCATACAACAATTTAGCCTTAGCTTCATTTCTTGCTTCTGCAGCTGCAATTCCTCCGTTTTTCTCTAAATACTGTAAAGTCAATAAAGATGCATAAACCGGGAATACAGGCGGAGTATTGTACATTGATTCTTTAGAAATGTGCTGATTGTAATCTAAAATAGAGAACATATTTTCTCTGTCGGTCTTACCTAAAATCTCTTTCTTTACAACCACTAAAGTTACGCCTGCAGGTCCCATATTTTTCTGAGCTCCTGCATAAATCAAGTCAAATTTTGAGAAATCTAATTGTCTTGAGAAAATATCAGAACTCATGTCACAAACCATAATGGTTTCTACATCCGGGAAAGTTTTCATCTGAGTTCCGTAGATCGTATTGTTTGAAGTACAGTGGAAATAATCATATTCTGCATCTACTTTATAATCTTTAGGAATGAAAGAATAGTTTTCTTCTTTTGAAGTACCAACAACATCTACACTTCCAACTTTTTTTGCTTCTTTTATTGCTCCTGCAGCCCAGGTTCCGGTGTCCAGGTAAGCAGCTTTTCCGCCAACTTTCATCAGATTATAAGGAACCATTGCAAACTGAAGACTTGCTCCGCCTCCTAAATAAAGCACTTCATAATCGTCGCCAAGATTCATCAGCCTTTTTACAATAGCGCGCGCTTCATCCATTACTGCAACAAATTCTTTGCTTCTGTGGGAAATTTCAAGAATCGATAATCCCATTCCGTTAAAATCTAAAATGGCTGCTGCAGATTTTTCGAATACTTCCTGTGGTAAAATACAAGGTCCTGCGCTGAAATTGTGCTTTTTAATCATAACTTTCTTATTGTTTTTTGCAAATTTTATTCAAGATAGAAAAAATCTGCGGTTTCATTGGTATTTTAAAGAGATTTATATAAAATTAAAATAAAAAACCGCCTCATAATTCATGAGACGGTAGTGGTTATTCTCCGTGTAAGAATGCTTTTTTGTTTAGCAGTGCTTCATCAGATTCTACATGATCTTCATCCGGAACACAGCAGTCTACAGGACAAACTGCAGCACATTGTGGCTCTTCATGAAAACCTTTACACTCTGTACATTTATCTGTTACAATAAAATAAACATCATCACTTACAGGCTCCTGCGGCGCATTTGCATCCACAGTAAGACCAGAAGGTAAAGTTACAGTTCCCGAAAGTTCTGTACCGTCGGATGCTTTCCAGTCTACTGCTCCTTCATAAATTGCATTGTTTGGACATTCGGGTTCACAAGCCCCGCAGTTAATGCATTCATCAGTTATTTTAATAGCCATCGCTAATTTTTTTTAAATTTGCACAAAATTACAAAATATTCCCCAATTTTAAAGTAATTATGAATATCGAAAAAGCAGTTTTAGGACTAAATGAATTAAGTGGTTATATAAAAGATTTTTTAACAAGAAATCCTGAAGATTATAGCGAAATTGATGTAGAATTTGAGCAGGTATTGAAAAGATCTGAAATTGAAAATCCTTGGTTTACAATTGATAATCAGAAATTTGCTTTAAAACAATGGTCTGAATTACTGACTGTTGATAATATAAATAATTGGCTGACAGAATATTCACCATCAAAAATATCAAAAAAAGTAGGATTAATTCTTGCCGGAAATATTCCATTGGTTGGGCTGCATGATGTAATCTCAGTGATCTTAAGCAATCATATTCCTTTGATCAAATTATCATCAAAAGATCGATTGATGATTCCTTTTTTATTAAAAAAATGGAAAGAATTTTCTGATGAAGAGATTAAGTTTGAATTTGTTGAGAAATTGGTGGATTTTGATGCTGTAATTGCCACAGGAAGCAATAACACTGCAAGATATTTAGAATATTATTTTAAAAATCGTTTAAGTATCATCAGAAAAAACAGGACTTCCGTTGCTGTTCTAAAAGGTGATGAAAAAGAAGATGATCTAAAACTCCTTGCAAATGATATTTTCCAATATTTTGGGTTAGGCTGCAGAAATGTGACCAGAGTTTTCATTCCTGAAGATTTTCTAATCGACAGATTATTTGAGAGTTTCTTAGATTTCAAAGAAATCATCAATCATAATAAGTATGCCAATAATTACGATTACAACAGGGCGGTTTATCTTCTGAATCAGGATAAATTCTGGGACAATAATTTTGTGATGCTTAAGGAAGATGAGAAATTGTTCAGCCCGCTTTCTGTAATTAATTTCAGCAGATATTCATCTTTGGACGAAGTGAAAAATTTTATTGAAGAAAATGAAGAAAACATTCAATGCATTGTTGCAAAAGATGAATTAGGCATCGGATCTATTCCTTTTGGAGAAGCTCAAAATCCTTCATTAAACACTTATGCAGACAATGTTGATACGATGAAGTTTTTGGAGGTTATTTAATTTTTTTAGCTTACATTAGTTTTACCAAAATTTCAAATCTGTTTTATTATGAAAAAGTTGTTCTTGGTTTTGAGTCTATTTGCAGTATCGTTTGCAATGGCGCAGAATGTTACTAAAGTAGAAATTCAGAATCCGGCGATGGATGTTGCTACTCCGATTGCTAAAGATAAAATCGAACTCTATAATCAGTCGTTTTCAAAATTTGTCTCTGCACTGAAAGCATCAGATAAAAATGCGGTTTCGGGTTTAATTTCAGAAAAAGTAAAGAATCTGGTTAATGAAAAAATGATCCAGACACTTTCGGGAGGAATTAGTTTTGACAGAAAAACAGAAGTTTATCTGTCTGGTTACCAAAAATTGATTGATAACCAAACTTACCCTGCGATTCAATATAAATATGAAGACGACAAACAAAATCCGCCGAGAGATCTGATTACGGTAATTTTCGAAAACGATGGGAAAATTCTTGGTGTAAAACCTGATTACAGCAAATAATTATATTTAAAAGAATAAGTAGCGCACAATTTCGTTTATTGTTTATTCAAAACAATTAAAATAGGATGAGAAAAATATTTTTAATTCTTGCGGTTTTATCTGTTCAATTTTTTATTTCACAAAAAAAGACAGAAGCAAAGTCTGAAAACAAGAAGAATACCATCGAAAATAAAAATGATGCTTTAAGTTTAAGCAAAAAAGAAAAGGATCTTTATCATGAAAAGTTCCTGAAATTTATTGCCGCTCTGAAAGCTTCTGACCGTGCAGCTATGGACGCTTTATTGTCGGATAAGGCAAAAAAAATGGTAACGGATGTTGTCTACAAAAAATTGTCGACAGATATCGACACCAATAAAACTTTTGAAATTGTAAAAACGGGTTACAAACCATTAATTGATGGCAGCAGTTTTCCGATGATTCAATATAAATATTCTGATGACAAGGCAGCAGAACCCAAGGAAATTATTACTGCCGTATTCGAACCAGACGGGAAAATATTAGGAATTAAACCTTATGAAATTAGAAAATAAAAGATTTTAGAATTTTAAATAAAATAACTATGATGACAGATGTTTTAGTCTCGCACTCTTCGGATGTAGAAAAGGCTGAATTTTACAAGAAAACGTATTTGCATGTAGCTTTTGCTATTCTCGCATTTATTGGTGTTGAAACGGTTTTACTGAATGTTGTACCACCGGAAGTAATCGGATTAATGTTCGCTCAGAAATATACTTGGCTATTGGTAATCGGTATATTCTGGCTGGCTTCTTTTCTAGCAACCAAATGGTCTTTGGCTCAAAGTAAATCTACCCAATATTTTGGATTGGCTTTTTATGTTTTACTGGAAGCTGTGATTTTCCTTCCGTTAATCTATATTGCCGTAGCCAATGCGGGAACCGTTGTAATTCTTCAGGCGGCAACACTTACGATCGCTATGTTTGCAGGGATTTCTGCAGTAGCATTTACTTCTAAAAGAGATTTTTCATTCCTCAGAAATATTATTGTAATCGGAGGTTTTATTGCTTTAGGACTTATTGTAGGCGGAGCAATCTTCGGATTCAATCTTGGACTTTGGTTCTCCGTAGGAATGGTAATTTTGGCTTCTGCAACGATTTTATATCAAACAAGCAAACTTAAAGAAGGATATACAACCAACCAATATGTCGGGGCTTCTTTACAGCTGTTTGCATCAATTATGCTTTTGTTCTGGTATATTTTAAGAATTTTAATGAGCAGAAGAAGCTAATTTTAAAGTTATAGATTATGAGTTTTGAATTATAAAAATCTTTCAAAACTTTATAAACCCAAAAAATCCTGATGTCTTTTCATCGGGATTTTATTTTTGGTTTGTTTAAACACAAGCGGCACTAATTTCTTCACAAATAACACAATTTTCAATAATTATACTCGTGAAAATTTGTGAAAAATATTTGTGATCTTAGCGTTTAAATTATTTGTCAATCGATCCTAAAACCTTTTGCGCAAATGAGTTTAAAGCATCTTTTTCACTCATTCCGTTTTGTACATTAGCATGAACTTCAAGAGCACCACAAATATTTGTGATTAATTCTCCTGCAACATTCAAATCTTCTTCCGTAGTTCCTCTGAACTCGGTGAAGCTTTCCAAAACTTCTAACGTTTTTTCAAGGTTTTCAGGAGTCTGATTTTGGTAAAACTGTCTGATAACTGGCAATTTCATATGTGATTTCTGTATTTTTTTTGTTTGTCATATGGATTCGTGTGATACGAATTCATAATTACAATTCATTAAATAAATTAATTAAACTTTCTGCCTGATTAGACTGCACCTGATTCACCAATTCTCCATTTTTGAAGATCGCAAAAGTAGGTAAATTATCAACTTTAGCTAATTTTCTGCTTTCAGGTAATTTTTCTGCATCTACATAAAGGAAAGGAATACTGTCGTTTTCTGATGCCAGTTTTTTGAATTTAGGCTTCATGATTCTGCAGTTTCCGCACCATGTTGCTCCGTATTGTACAACCACTTTTTCATTGTCGCTTACAATATTTTGTAGCGTATCTTCTGTTAATTCTGTATACATAATTTCAATTTGAAAATTTGGAAATTGATTAATTTGAAAATGCTTAGAGTATGTTTAAATTTATAGTCTCTCTATATTGCAGAGATTTAGCAGATTAAAAACATTGAAATAAATCTGCTCAATCAGCAAAATCAGTGAGAATTATATTAAAAATTGATTGAGAAAAACTAAAAGTTAATCATATAGAATTTAAAATAATAAAACTTAAACCTGCTCTTAGAAATAGAAAATGAGATAATCCTTAAAGTAATCATGTGATTAATTTTCAAATTATCTCATTTTCAAATTACCACATTGTATTAGTTCTTCGCTAAATACTCAGCAGTAGAAGTTCTGTCAGCTTTCATCGCTTCTTTACCTTCTTCCCAGTTCGCAGGGCAAACTTCACCATGCTTCTGAACGTGAGTGTAAGCGTCAATTAATCTTAAATATTCTTTTACGTTTCTACCAAGAGGCATATCGTTTACAGACTCGTGGAAAATTTTTCCTGTTTCGTCGATAAGATAAGTTGCTCTGTAAGTTACGTTTGAACCTGTGAAAACTTCTTCACCTTCTTCATTGTATTCGAAATCCTGATCCACAATTCCTAAAAGGTTTGCCAATTGTCTGTGTGTGTCAGCTAAAAGTGGGTACGTAACCCCTTCGATACCACCGTTATCTTTTGATACGTTCAACCAAGCGAAGTGTACCTCGTTTGTATCACAAGAAGCACCGATTACTTTAGTGTTTCTTTTTTCGAACTCACCTAAAGCTTCCTGGAAAGCGTGAAGCTCTGTCGGGCAAACGAAAGTGAAATCTTTCGGATACCAAAACAAAAGAACTTTTTGCTGATTGTTTGTAGCTTCTTCGAAGATGTTGATTTTTAAATCATCACCCATTTCAGACATAGCGTCTACCGTTACATTCGGGAATTTTTTTCCTACTAAAGACATAATTTTCTATTTTTGATTTAAAATTTTACTCTGCAAATATACATAGTTTTATCTATTGATTTTATAATTATTGATAAATAAAATCTATAATTGTTTTTAACCATAATTACTGAAAAAAGCTCCGATTAAAGAGCCTTTTTATTATATTTTATCGGGAAATATGTAATTTAGTTTAAATTTTCCAAAAGATGTTTGATTCTTCTCATCGCTTCTCTTAAATCATCTTCAGACGCTGCATACGAAAATCTAATACATTCCGGACTTCCGAATGAAACACCTCCAACACAACCCACATGAGCATTTTCTAAAATAAACATGGCGAAATCATCAGCATCATTTATTTCTGTTCCGTTTAAAGTTTTTCCGATGTAATAAGAAATATCAGGGAAGAAGTAGAATGCAGCTTTAGGCAAAAGAACTTTAAATCCTGGAATATCTTTCATTAAATCAAATACCAAATCTCTTCTTATTTTGAAAGCATCAATCATGTATTTATATTCTGAAGGATCGGTTTTTAAAGCAATAATCGAAGCTCTTTGAGCAACAGTATTGGCGCCGCTCGTCATTTGTCCCTGTACTTTTTCGCAGGCTTTTGCCAACCATTCCGGACAAGCAGAATAACCGATTCTCCAGCCCGTCATTGCGAAAGCTTTAGACATCCCGTTGATAACAGCGGTTTGCTCATAAATCTCAGGAAACTGTGCAATTGAAGTAGTTTTTGTTTCGTAATTAATGTACTCATAGATTTCATCAGAAATTACCGTAACATGAGGATACTTAGCTATAACTTTAGCTAAAGATTTCAATTCGTCATACGTATAATATCCGCCTGAAGGATTACAAGGTGAGCTGAAAAGGATTGCTTTTGTTTTATCATTAATAGCCCCTTCAAGCTGCTCTGCAGTAATTTTAAAATCAGTAACATAAGAAGTCGGAAGCATCACAGAATTTCCGCCCATCATTTTTACCATCTCATCATAGCTTACCCAATAAGGTGTCGGAAGAATTACCTCGTCTCCATCGTTAACAATTGCCGCCAAAACATTAATGATGGCCTGTTTCGCACCATTAGAAACACAAATTTGTGTCGGTTTATAGTCTAACTGATTGTCTCTTTTTAATTTTTCAGAAATAGCTTGTCGAAGTTCTAAAAATCCCGGAACAGGAGAATAGTGGCTGTAATTTTCATTAATTGCATCAAATGCTGCCTGTTTTATATTGTCGGGAACGTCAAAGTCAGGTTCGCCAAGCGTTAAACTTATTACATCTATTCCGCTGGCTTTCATTTCTCTAGCTTTGTTAGACATCACGAAAGTCTGAGAGTAACCTAATCTTTTTACTCTGTCTGAAAGTTTATCCATATACTGTTTTTGTCTTTTTAACAAATATATATAAAAACTTAATTTGAATAAAATGTGAATAAAACTTATTTTTGCTCTTTACAATAACTTTATGTCGATATCAATTATCCAAAAATATTTCCCTGATCTTACAGAAAAACAAATTGAGCAGTTTACAAAGCTTGAAAGTCTTTATGGTGAATGGAACGAAAAGATCAACGTTGTTTCCAGAAAAGACATGGAATCTCTTTATGAAAAACACATTCTTCATTCTTTAGGAATTGCAAAAATCATGGAATTTGCTCCCGGAACAAAAGTTTTAGATGTAGGAACTGGTGGTGGTTTCCCGGGAATTCCTTTGGCAATTTTGTTTCCTGAAACAGAGTTTACATTAATCGATTCTATTGGAAAAAAAATCACCGTGGTAAATGCCGTTGCAGAAGGAGTTGGTTTAACGAATGTTACTGCAATTCACGGAAGAGCTGAAAAAGTAAAAGAAAAGTTTCATTTTGTAGTAAGTCGTGCTGTTACGCAAATGCCGGAATTCTTAAGATGGCTGAAAGGAAAATTTGAAAAAGAGCAAATAAATTCTAAGCATAACGGTGTTCTTTATCTGAAAGGAGGAGATCTTGCCGAAGAATTAGCAGGCTTGAAATGTGAACTCTATAACCTTAAAAACTATTTTGATGAAGAATTTTTTGATACTAAAAAGGTAGTTTATTTATCAAAAGGCAATTTTAATTCATAATTTGACGTTAATAAAGAATAATTTTTGTTAATTTTAATTAGAATTTAATCAAATCCTGTATCATGAAATCTCTTTTGAAAATAAGTCTTGCTGCTATAATTTTTGGTATCTCATTTACTTCATGTAAAGATGATGACGATTATCAGACGATTGAATCTGTTGATAAAGTAAAAATCGACAGTGTGAAAATAGTGAACGATACAATGGATGTTTTTTCGGTTCAGAGTATCAGAACGTATTCAACTTATTCGTCGGGATGCAAAGGTTTTTACGGTTATGATTACGTTCACTTGTCGGATCTTGAAAGGGATATTACGGCCTATCAATTTACAACAAACGGTCCATGTACACAGGCAATTTATACCGGAGCAAATCAGATCAATTTCAGACCACAAAAAGCTGGAAAATACACTTTCAGATTCTGGAACGGAGATAATAACTGGATCACAAAAACAATTGTAGTGGAATAATGAAGTTTTTTTTAATCATTTTTTTATTAGTTTTTAATGGATTATCAGCTCAGAAAATTTACTGGAGCGAAGATCAGAAGTTGGTTTGGGATAATTTTAAAAGCAAACGCAACAATTTAGGTGGCTCAACAGTCGTAGCTTACACGCATTGCGGTTGGGAATATTCTGTAATTACTTCAAGCGATCCCAAAGTTCCTGTAAAAATGACCATTGAAACTGTTTTTAACGAAGATAAATCCTGGAAGGACGATAAGAGAATCAATGATTATGTGCTTCTTCATGAGCAGAAGCATTTCGATATTGCTGAAATTCATGCAAGAAAACTGAGAAAAGAAGTTTCAGAAAAAATAAAAACGACTGCGGATTACAATAAACTTTTCAAGACGATTTACGTTAAAATTTCTTCAGAATATAAAAATTTCCAGGCTGCTTATGACCGGGTTACAGAGCACGGAATGAATAAAGGAAAACAGGCAGAATACAATATGTTAATAAGCGAAGAGCTCGAAAAACTAAAAAACTACCAGAAAACTTGAAATTTCTAAACAAAATCATCAATGAATTAATAGTTCAGAATTCTGATTTATCGCAATTTAATATTGTTCTTCCCGGGAAAAGACCGATCGTTTTCATTCGTCAGATTCTGGAAGAAAACAACTATTCGGGATTTCTTCCGACTTTTTACACGATTGAAGAACTTATTGTTAACATTGTTGACCAACAAACCATTCAGGGGATTTCTCTCTGGCTTTTTGCGTACGATGTTTATAAAAGTTTAAACCTCATTCCTAATGATGATTTTTCTGAATTTTTAAAATGGTTTCCGACACTCCAGAAAGATTGGGATGATATTCTGAAGTTTTCAGATTCAGATGAAGCCGTTCTGCAGTATATGTTTGATGAAGAGCGGATCAAAGAATGGGCACAGGATTTGGGT
This sequence comes from Chryseobacterium sp. CBo1, assembly GCF_001693475.1. Lineage (NCBI taxonomy): Bacteria > Pseudomonadati > Bacteroidota > Flavobacteriia > Flavobacteriales > Weeksellaceae > Chryseobacterium > Chryseobacterium sp. CBo1. The sequence goes on along the minus strand of NZ_MAUH01000056.1, from coordinate 141,371 downwards.
GATGATGAAGTTCCAAGGAAAAAATTCCTGAATTTCTGGCGGAACATGAATGTTTTTCTTCCGGTTTTAAAGAAGAAATTAAAAGAAAAAAACTGGGCAACTCCCGGAATGATTCATGAATCTGCAAAAGCTAAAATCGAAGACTTTGCTAAAAATAATACCGAGAATTTTGTTTTTTGTGGTTTTAATGCATTTACACCAGTTGAAGAAAAATTGGTGCGAAATCTTTTGCAATGGGATAAAGCACAATGTTTTTTTCAGGCAGATAAATATTATTTTGATGATGAAAGACAAGAAGCCGGGAAATTCCTTAGAAATCATAAAACATGGAAGGAATTCAATGACAGCAGAGTTTTCAATTGGATTGAGGATGATTTTAATCAACCTAAAAACATTAGGGTTTACGAAGTTTCAGGGAATGTTACCCAAACCAAAATTCTACCAGAATTATTTGAAACGATTGACAATAAAACATTTACCAATACCGCAGTAGTTTTATTAGATGAAAATCTTTTACCTGCAAGTCTCGATGTCATGCATGCTGTTGAAAATCTAAACATTACAATGGGTTTTCCGTTGAAAAATCTTTCATTTTCAAATGCGGTAAAACAGCTTTTTTATCTTCAGAAACAGCTTGAAAAAAGTAAAAGTTCATACTATTATCGCGATGTTTTTCCGATTCTTGAAGAACTTCCTAAATCTGATGAAGACGAAAAAACCATTAATGAATTTAAGTCTAAAATAGAGGAGAGGAACATTGTTTATATCTCTCAAAAGCTTTTTCGGGAACTTTTAGAAAATTTATCTTATTTCAATCTTCTCCAAAAAGCAGAATCTGGGTATCGTTTTTTGGATGATCTTATTGAGTTTTGCCGTAAAATAAAATGGCTTGAGCTTGATGATATTCAATATGAAAATGTTTCTCATTTTGAAAATGCATTCAGAATCATCAAAAATCAAATCACGCCTTATGGTTTTGATATAAAGATGGAAACGCTTGAAATTCTGATCAACCAGCATATCAATTCAGAAAGTATCGATTTTCAGGGAGAACCTTTGAAAGGGCTTCAGGTAATGGGATTGCTGGAAACACGTCTTTTAAATTTTGAAAACGTAATTCTTCTGTCGGTAAATGAAGGCAAATTACCTCTAGGAAATTCACAAAACACCTATATTCCTTTTGACATTCGCAGACATTTTGATCTGCATACTTTCCTGGAAAATGACAGTATTTATGCCTATCATTTCTATCGTTTGATTCAGGATGCAAAGAATGTTCATTTGCTTTTTAATGCTTTAAGTTCGGGGGTAAATACAGGAGAAAAAAGCAGGTTTATCACCCAAATTGAAATGGAAAGTTCACATCAGATCGAACATATCATTGTCGAGAATTCTTCTGAACCAATTTTGAGCAAGCCCATCGAAATATTCAAAACGGATATTGTTCAGCAACAGCTCTTGAAATGGAAAGAGAAAGTTTCGGCTTCGCATTTAACGAGTTATCTGTATAATCCGGTTGATTTTTATTTTTCTAAAATATTAAATACTTCTGAAGCTGATGAAATTGAAGAAGAATTATCCATCAGAAATTACGGAAATTTAGTGCATTTTACTCTTCAAGAGATTTATGAAGTATTAAAAGGTAAAGTTTTAAAATTAAATAATTTACAGGATTCAATTAAACAAATAGATCAATTTATAGATGTTGCTATCGAAAAGTTGAAACACCAACCGGAATTCTATCAGAAAGGGATGAATTACATTCATCGGGCAATTGCCAAAAAAGTGACTGAGAATATTCTTAATCATGATCTTGAATTGATTAAAAACGGAAATTCTTTAGAAATCATTGATATTGAAAGACGATTTGAAGGTGTGGATTTTTATCTTAATGATAATAAATCTGACAAGGTATCTTTCTTTGGATTCATCGACCGAATTGATAAGCTCAACGGAACGATTCGAATTATTGATTATAAAACAGCAAAAACTAAAAATCTGACGGTAAAAATTGATGAGCTCAACAAATCGGATTACTTTCAGAATAGCGATCGAAAACAGGCAATGCAGCTTTGTTTGTATCAATATGTAGTTCAAAGTTTGCCCGAATTTTGGGGTTATCCTGTAGAAACAGGAATCTGGAGTTTTGCCGATGCTAAAAAAGGGGTAGTGTCACTTGAATTTGCTCAGGGGAATCTCGATGATGCAATGGTTTCAATCCAAAATTTAATTCTTGAAATTTTAAATCCGGATATAAGTTTTATAGAGAATGTGAAAACTTATAGCAATTAAATTTGCTTTTAAATTTAAAAAACTCCCGCAGATTTTGAAGATTGGTTTGATTTATTTTAATATTCAAAATCTTATAAATCCGCAAAATCTGCGAGAGACATTATTTAATTACTAATTTTTAAAATGCGTTAATTCCTGTAATATCAAGACCTGTAATCAATAAATGAACATCGTGTGTTCCTTCATACGTAATTACCGATTCTAAGTTCGCAGCGTGACGCATCATCGGGAATTCTCCCATGATTCCCATCCCGCCAAGAATCTGTCGTGATTCTCTTGCAATATCAATTGCCATCTTTACATTATTTCTTTTCGCCATAGAAATCTGAGCCGGACTTGCCTTGTGGTCATTCTTCAGGTTTCCTAACTGTAGACAAAGTAACTGAGCTTTAGTGATTTCAGTCAAAAATTCAGCTAATTTTTTCTGCTGCAACTGATATGAACCAATTGGTTTTCCGAATTGTTTTCTTTCTTTAGAATACTGAACAGCAGTACAATAACAATCAATCGCTGCGCCAATTACACCCCACGAAATTCCGTATCTCGCAGAATTTAAACATGATAAAGGTCCTTTCAAGCCTGTAACATTGGGTAATAAGTTTTCTTTTGGAACCTTCACATCATTGAAAACCAATTCACCGGTTTTAGATGCTCTCAAGCTCCATTTATTGTGTGTTTCCGGAGTTGTGAAACCTTCCATTCCTCTTTCAACGATCAGTCCCTGCACTTTTCCTTCTTCATTTTTAGCCCAAATTACGGCAATATCGCACAATGGAGAATTGGTAATCCACATTTTAGCACCATTTAAAAGATAATGATCTCCCATATCTTTAAAATAAGTCTCCATAGAGCTTGGGTCGGAACCATGATTAGGCTCAGTAAGACCGAAAGATCCGATCATTTCTCCTGAAGCTAATTTTGGTAAATATTTTCTTTTCTGCTCTTCAGAACCGAATTCATTAATAGGGAACATCACCAAAGAACTTTGCACAGAAGCCGCAGAACGTACTGCTGAATCTCCTCTTTCTAATTCCTGCATAATTAAACCATACGAAATTTGATCTAAACCAGAACCACCATATTCCTCAGGAATGTATGGTCCCAAAGCTCCGATTTTACCCAATTCTTTCATTAGATTCGGCAAATCGGTATGATTTTGAGCGGCTTCATCTATTTTCGGCATTACAAAACTTTCTACCCAATCTCTTACAGACTGGCGAATTAGTTTGTGTTCTTCGGTTAATAAAGCATCAATTCCGTAGTAATCGGGAATGCTGGTAAGAGGATAATATGACATGTAATTTAATTTTTCTAAAAGTAAGATTTTTTCGGAACCCTCAAAAAAAAACTTTAAAAAGGAGAAAAAAGACTATTCTTTAATAAATTTATATAGATAAGGCGCTTTGTTGGCAGAACCGTCGTAAAGTTTTTCCATTCTTTCTAAAGAATTGGTGCTTAATATTTTACGTTGAAAGTTATTCCTTCTGAATTTTTCCCCTAAAATTGTCTCGTATAATGACTGAAGATCTTTCATGGTGAATTTTTCAGGTAAAAGATTACTTGCAGCAATCTGAGTATCAATGTTTTTTCTAAGATATTGCAATCCTTCAGAAATGACTCTGTCATGGTCGAAAGCCATTTGTGGAAGTTTATTTACTTCAAACCAAGCGCAAGATTCATTAAAAGCATCCGGAAAAGTATTTGCCATCGAAAAATCGATCAGGCTGCAATAACCGACTGTGATAAATCTTTGCAAAATCCAGTGATCAGAAGGAACCTCAAGGCCTTTGTTATTAATTAAAGTTTTGTGAACGTTATTCTTTGTTCTGTCGAGCCTTCCAAAAGTATGAAACTGTTCCAGAAACAAACCTTTAAGATGGGTTCTTTCATATAAAACACGATCTGCGGCTTCTCTAAGATCTTCATCTATGAAAACAAAACCACCGGGAAGAGAATACAAATCCATATCGTGGTACTTCAATAATAAGACTTTAAGGATATTGTCGTGGAAACCGAAAATGGTACAGTCTACTGAGATATTAGGGATAAGATCCTTACTGTCAATGAGTTCCTTTAATGATTCTAAGTTTTTATTGTGATCAGTTTTCATGGGATAAAAATAAAATTATTTTTTAAATTTTATTAGCGCTTAATCTAAAATAAGCAAATGCAAGTATAAAAATAACGACAACAGCACTTAAAATGTACACAGAATAGTAACTAAGTAACTGTCTTTCAAATAATATCGATATGGTAATTGAACTGAGTGAACTTCCCAAAGAAGAGAAAATTACAATGAGTGAGGTGAAGGTATTAATTTTTTCTCTATCAATTTTAGCAATCATTTTTGCATTGATCACCGGATAAAGAGGTGAAAGAAACAAGCCGATTACCGGGAAAAGATACAAAAGAACCTTCGCATCATCCGAAAAATAAAATTGAATGATTGATATAATGATGAGTAGGGAAATGGTAAGAAGTAGACAAGTTATAAAATATTTACCTAAAGAAAATCTCTGTATGATTTTAGATGTGATCGTTCTTCCGGCATAAGAAAACAGGGCTAAAAATGAGGAAGCCTGCAATGCAAAAAATGAGTTTACCTTCAAATGATCTTTATAAAAAGCTGGTAACCAGGAGTTGAAACTCTGTTCTGTAAAAACAATAAAAAAGATTACCGCAAAAAATACGACAACCGATGTTTTTCCGAAGCCTGATAAGTCGGGAAGCAACCGGGGATTTTTATTTTCCGGTTCGGATATTTTTAGTTTTGAAAAAAGATACACCGTAAAGAATGAAATCAGTGATATAAATATGAACCCGAATTTCCAGAATTCACCATATTTACTTGAAATAAGCCACCCAAAACCTGTATTGACCACAAAAATTCCAATCATGAAAGAAGCTTCCACACTGTTCATGGTTTTGGCAAGAGATTTTTCTTCGATCATATTATTCCGGATAATTCCGTAAACACAGATTTTTCCTAGTGCAAAACAAGTCCCGATTATCGCAAACCAAAGTTTATAAAACCAGAATACTTTTACAAATGGAAGAATAAGTGAACAGATGGCAACAAACAAAAGCGAAAAAACGAGTGATTTTTTTGTTCCGAATCTGCTGATGAAATTTACTGCAAAAAGTGAAATAAAAGCAATGGGAATATCCTTAAATGATTCTAAAAAACCTAACTTATCATAAGTGATATTTTCCTGTGAAAGCTGAATGATAATGATGCCCATGCAATTCAAAACCATTGAGAAAATAAGGAAAGTTAGCTTCAACGGAAGAGAAATATTGGGTTGCTTGAGATTCATTTTGGGGATAAATTTTTAGCTAAGAATTGAATTTTTTACTTTGTTTTGCCTAATTTGATAGGCTTTAAAGTCCCAAAAATACAGGAAATATTAAAATAATTATTAAATAAATGTTAAATGTTCAAAAAAAAATATATTTTTATTGTCTCAATTTGAGAATTAAAAAACTAACTGTATATGAATGTAAAAATAACAAAGAGTATAGGACTGGTTGCAGCACTATACTTTACGGCAAATTTCCATGCACAAACAGCACCGAAAGACACTGTTCAGAAAGAACAGAAAATTGAGGAAGTGGTTGTAATTGGTTACGGATCCGTTAAAAAATCAAACCTTACCAGTGCCGTTTCTACAGTGAAGTCTGAAACTTTTGATGACAGACCGATTTACAACGTCGGTCAGGCATTACAAGGTAATGCAGCCGGAGTCAACGTCATTCAGTCTTCAGGAAAACCGGGAGCTGCAATTGATGTAAAAATCAGGGGTAATAACTCTATTTCTTCGAGTGTAAACCCTTTATATGTTGTTGATGGAATTCAGACGTTTGATATTAGTGGAATTAATCCCGACGATATTACCGATATGACAATTCTGAAGGATGCAACTTCTGCTGCAATTTATGGTATTAATGGTTCTTCAGGAGTAGTGATTGTTACTACAAAAAGAGGGAAAGCAAACAAACCGCAGTTAGGTTTCAATGCTTACTGGGGTATGTCTAAAACCGTTAATAATATTGATGTTTTAAATCTAGATCAGTATAAAACGTTAATGGCGGAAATTAATCCTTCTTACTTAACAACCATTAACAATCCAAGATATGAAGGTATTAATACTAACTGGAGAGACGAAGTATTCAGAACAGGTTTTGATCAGAACTATAATGTTAATTATTCTTTCGGTAACGAAAATGTAAGAGCATACACTGCTTTGGGTTATCAGGGAATCGACGGGATAATTGATCCTGCAAGATTCGACAGAGTTTCGGCAAAAGCAAATTTAGACGCTAAAATAGCTCCCTGGATCAAACTTACGGCGAATTTTAATTATATTAATACCGGATTAAAAAACACCAATGATAATCTTGGTACTTCAAGAGGAGGAGTTATTTTAAGTGCGTTGAATACACCAGCTTTTCTTCCTATTTACGGCAGTCAGCTTGCGATAAGAGACAAAGATACTGCAGGAAATTACTTGGATGGTTATAAAGACGGACAATTTGCTTTAAACCCATTCCAGTCTTCTTGGGAAAACCCTGTGGCTTATCAGTCAAGACAAAACGAGACTCGTACACAGCGTTTTTTAAGCAATTTAGGCTTAGAAGTAAACATTCTTAAAAACTTAGTTTGGAAGCCAACAGTTTCGTTTGATTTTATAGATGTAACAAATGATCAGTTTACTGATGGTTACCAGACGAGTTACGGAAGACAGCAAAAAGGTATTGGAGGCAAATATTTATCGACTTATCAGGATTTAAATATTGAAAACACTTTAACTTATACAATAAAATCAGGAGTTCACGATTTGGCTTTATTAGGTGGAAATCAGATCCATGAAAAAAGAAACTCATGGAATAATTTTGAGGGAAATAATTTCGCTGAAGGCACAACTTTCTTTGATTATAATACAGTAATTGATAACAAGCGTGAAAGTCTTGTAAAAGAACATTTAAGAGAATTATCATTCTTCGGAAGAGCTCTGTACACCTATGATAACAAGTATACTATTATGGGAGTTTTCAGATATAACGGAAGTTCAGCTTTAGCTCCCGGAAATAAATGGGGATTCTTCCCTGGAGTTTCAGCAGCGTGGACTGTATCTAATGAAGATTTCTTAGCTGACAATAAAATCTTATCCGAATTAAAATTGAGAGGAGGATGGGGACAAAGTGGTAATGCTTCAGGAATTCCTCCATATTCTCATTATAACCTTGAAAGAAATTCACGTGTAGGTCCAGATGGTGTCTGGTACAGTTATCAGTGGGATAGTAGTGACTTGGGTTGGGAAACAACTACGGATGCAAACATAGGTTTAGATTTTGGCTTCTTAAACAATAGAATTAAATTGAGCATAGATGCTTACAAAAGAAAAACCAAGGACTTAATTGTTCCTATTTCATTCGAAAGTGCTGGTATCGGAAACATTCTAAAGAATATTGGCAGCATGGAAAACAAAGGTTTAGAATTTGCTCTAAACACGCAGAATTTCAAAGGAGAAAACTTTAATTGGAGCACAAATTTCAATATTTCATTTACAAAAAATAAGGTATTAGATTTAAATTATAGACCAAACATTGATGTAGCAAATATTGAAACGGTTGGAGCTAATTTAGTAAGATTTACACCTGGTCAGGCAATAAGTTCTTTTTACGGTTATCAAGTGAGTCATGTCGATTCTCAAACAGGTGATTTGGTATACAAAGATAATAATGGAAATGGAATTTTTGACCCCAATGACAGAACAATAATAGGAAATCCAAATCCGGACTTCAGTTTTGGTTTCAGCAATAATTTTTCATATAAAAACTGGTATTTAGATGTTTTGGTGACCGGATCTTACGGAGGTGAAATTTACAATGCTTCAAGATTTGATCTTGAAATGATGAATGATTTTAAAAATCAATCTACAGCGGTCTTAGACAGATGGACTACTCCTGGACAAATTACAAATACACCAAGGGCTAATTCTCCAACTTCGCAGTATGTATCTGATAGATTTATGGAGAATGGTTCTTTCCTTAAAATTAAGAGTGCTACACTTGGCTATAATTTCTTAAGTCCCTTCAAAGGTGTAAGTAAAATAAATCTCTATATTACGGGACAAAATCTACTAACTTGGACAGATTATACAGGTTTTGATCCTGAAGTAAATGCATTCAATACAACAAATGGTGTTTCAGGTGTTGACTACGGAACTTATCCTCAGGTAAGAACTTTTATTTTCGGTCTTAAAGCTAATTTTTAATTTAAATTCTCATGAAAATTAATAAAACAATATACTACTTTCTACTTGGAGCAACTTTAACTCTAGGAACAACTTCTTGTAGTGATTATTTAGATACAGAGCCACTTACTGATAGAGCAGTGCCCAATAATGATACTCCCTACACAAAAGCGGATGAAGCGGAAGGTTTGATGACTATTATCTACACAGATTTGGGTAACGAATACTGGCAGTTAGATTATTTTTTTAATGGTGATGCGCAAACGGATGTAGCTCATGCAGGAAGTGATAATATTCAAAATTTTCAAATGGATGAGTATAGAATTATCGCAACCAATTCAAACGTTAACAGAGACTGGAATTATTTGTTCAGATTTATCAATAATTGTAATAAAGTTCTAAATTACGTAGATAATATTTCGGATCCTGCACTTTCAAATTCTCGAAAAGCGGAAATGAAAGCTGAAGCTGCGATTATGCGAGCAATGTACAATTTCCACGGAGTACAATTGTGGGGAGATTTTCCTTTAGTAACAAAAGCAGTTGTTGGAGTAAATGCAGATAATTTTGATGAAGTATATAGTCAGGTTTATCCAGCAAGAAAACCTGTCAATGAGGTTTATAATTTAATCATTTCAGATTTGGAAGGAGCTATTGCGAATGCTCCTGCGAGTTCAAATAAATATAGAGCTACAAAAGGTTTAGCTATGGCTCTATTGGCGAAAGTATATGCAACAAAACCAAATCCTGATTATGCAAAAGTTATCGATTATACAACCCAATTAATGGGACAAGGATATTCATTACTTCCAAGTTACGATCAACTTTTTGATGGTAATCATGAAGCCAATGCAGAATCTATTTTTGAATCTAATGGTAATGCAGGTAATCTTTGGGCATGGGGATCTTCAATGTTTTACGGAACAGACTGGAAAAAATTTAATACTCCTTCTTATGATTTAGTGAATACTTTTAATACAGAAGGAGATAATGTTAGAAAAAATTCTAGTGTTTGGTTTTCTCCGACTACGGTAAGCTGGTCAGATAATTTCTGGGCAAGTAATAATTTCCCTTTTATGTATAAAATGAGAATAACGACTGGGCATCAGAATTTTTATGTGATGAGATATGCCGATTTATTATTAATCAGAGCGGAAGCTTTGGTTCGTCAAGGTAATTTCACAGATGCTGCAGCGCTGGTGAACCAAGTGAGAGCAAGAGCGAGTTCAAGTTTAACACCTATTACAATTGCTAATACTGATGACGGAATTAATAAGATTCTTAAAGAAAGAAAGTTAGAATTAGCATTTGAAGGTCATCGTTGGTTTGATTTGAAACGAACAGGAAAAGCAATTGAAATACTTTCTCAACAAAAAAATGCTGCAGGTAATTTATTGCCTTACGTAAATAATTTAAATCAAAACAGATTATTGTGGCCAATTCCACAGACGCAAATGGATAATAACCCTAATTTAATTCAAAATCCTGGATATTAAATATGTCAAATAAGAATTCATATAGTTTCTTTTTAAAGAGTACTGCACTGCTATTTAGCGGTGTGGTACTTTTATCTTTAACGTCTTGTAAATCGACAATAAATACGAAAGATCAGGTTCAATCCTGGTTGACGAAAGGAGATGAGAGCGTAAAATTACAGCAACAATTACCTTTAGTTTTTGTAAATACATCCAACAACTTTCAGAATATTGAAATTGACGACACTCAAAAATTTCAATATGTTGACGGTTTCGGTTATACATTAACGGGCGGAAGTGTTGAAGTAATCAATCGTCTTTCATCAACAAAAAGAAAAGCTTTGTTGAACGAACTTTTCGGGAAAGATGAAAATTCGATTTCCATCAGTTATTTAAGATTAAGCATTGGCGCATCTGATTTGGATGGCGAAGTTTTTTCTTATGACGATTTGCCTCAAGGTCAAACTGATCCGACGTTGTCTAAATTCAGTTTGGCGAGAGATAAAGATTTAATTGCGATGTTAAAAGAAATTTTAGCCATCAATCCAAAAATCAAGATCATTGCAGCACCTTGGTCGCCACCGGTTTGGATGAAAGATAATGGGAAATCAGTTGGGGGAAGTCTTAAGCCTGAATTTTATGATGCTTATGCAAAATATTTTGTCAAATATATTCAGGGAATGCAGAAAGAAGGAATTATCATTGATGCGGTAACTCCTCAAAACGAGCCGTTACATCCGGGAAATAATCCTAGTTTGTTGATGGTTTCTGATCAGCAGAGAGATTTTATCAAGCAAAGTTTAGGTCCGATTTTTAAATCTAATAATATTAAAACTAAAATTGTCGTTTACGATCACAATTGTAACAAACCCGAATATGCCATCAACATTTTAAATGATGGAGAAGCAAACCAATATATCGATGGTTCAGCTTTTCATTTATACGAAGGTGACATTTCAGCTTTGAGTACAGTTCATAATGCACACCCTAATAAAAATTTATATTTCACAGAGCAATGGACGGGTGCAAAAGGTACTTTCAATGAAGATTTAAACTGGCATACCAAAAATGTTGTGATTGGTTCTATGAGAAATTGGAGCAAAATCGCTTTAGAATGGAATCTTGCCAACGACACTGAATTTAAACCCCATACTCCCGGAGGTTGTACAGAATGTAAAGGTGCAATTACGGTTTCAGATAAAGAGAATTTTACGAGAAATATAGGGTATTATATTATCGCTCACGCATCAAAATTTGTTCCTGCCAATTCTCAGAGAATATCTTCAACGCAGACGGATAACCTGTCTACAGTGGCCTTTAAAACCCCTGAAGGAAAAACGGTTTTAATAGTTCAGAATTACAGCAAGACAGATGAAAATTTTAATATTAAATATAACAACAAAACAGCTCCTGTAAACATTACAGCAAGTTCGGTTGCAACTTATATTTTTTAAATTTTAAATGACACATTTAGATGTTTTGAGAATGAAAACTCTGTGTTCTTTGTTAAGTGAAATCGAAGATTCGACATAGTCAAACACCTTTGCGAACTTAAAAAAATCAACAGTATAATTTTCAAAAAAAATCTTTGCGGACTTTGCGTTAAAATTTAAAGTTAGAGCAAAATTAAATTACAATGAAAAAGCTTTATTTCATACTAGCATTTACAGTATTTGGTTTCAATTCTTTTGGACAAAAGACAATCGATCAGAAAGTTTCTGAATTATTGTCGAAAATGACTTTAGAAGAAAAAGTAGGGCAGCTTGTTCAATACAGCGGATTTGAATATGCGACAGGTCCTCAGAATTCCAACTCTGCAAATGTTTTAAATGAAATAAAGCAAGGCAAAGTAGGTTCCATGCTGAATGTAGCAGGAGCAGAAGAAACACGTGCTTTTCAAAAATTAGCTTTGCAGTCAAGGTTAAAAATTCCTTTGTTATTCGGTCAGGACGTTATTCACGGATACAGAACAACTTTTCCTGTAAATCTTGGACAGGCTGCAAGCTGGGATTTAGGTTTAATTGAAAAATCTGAAAGAATCGCCGCAACAGAAGCCTCAGCCTACGGAATCCACTGGACTTTTGCTCCAATGGTTGACGTTGCCAGAGATCCGAGATGGGGTAGAGTGATGGAAGGTTCGGGTGAAGACACATATTTGGGAACTCAGATTGGTTTAGCAAGAATCAGAGGTTTTCAAGGAAAAGGACTTGGAAATATTGATGCTATCATGGCTTGTGCAAAGCATTTCGCAGCATACGGAGCGGCAGTTGGCGGAAGAGATTACAATTCTGTTGACATGAGTTTAAGACAATTGAACGAAACTTATCTTCCACCTTTCAAAGCTGCTGCAGAAGCGGGAGTTGCCACTTTTATGAATTCTTTTAATGATATCAACGGAATTCCAGCAACGGCAAACAAATATATTTTAAGAGATCTGTTAAAAGGAAAATGGAATTATTAGGGTTTTGTGGTTTCAGATTGGGGAAGTATCGGCGAAATGGTTCCTCACGGTTACGCAAAAGACAATAAAGAAGCTGCAGAAAAAGCAATCATTGCAGGAAGCGATATGGATATGGAAAGCCGTGCTTACATGGCTGAACTTCCAAAGTTGGTTCAGGAAGGAAAAGTTGATCCAAAGTTGATTGACGATGCGGCAAGAAGAATTTTAATTAAAAAATTCGAGATGGGATTATTTGATGATCCTTACAGATTCAGCAACGAAAAAAGACAGAAAGAACAATTAAATAATCAGGAAAATAGAAAATTCGGAAGAGAATTTGGTTCAAAAAGTATTGTTCTACTGAAGAATCAAAAGAATATTCTTCCGCTTTCAAAAACTACGAAAACGATAGCATTGATCGGACCTTTCGGAAAAGAAACTTCTGCGAATCACGGTTTTTGGTCGATTGCTTTTAAAGATGATAATCAAAGAATCATTACTCAGTTTGACGGAATTAAAAATCAGTTAGATAAAAACTCAACTTTATTGTATGCAAAAGGCGCCAACGTTGATGATCAGGACAAATCGATGTTTGCTGAAGCGGTGGAAACGGCAAAAAAGGCAGACGTTGTGATCATGACTTTAGGCGAAGGGCACGCCATGAGCGGTGAGGCGAAAAGTAGAAGTAATCTGCGTTTCACAGGAGTTCAGGAAGATTTATTGAAAGAAATTGCAAAAACAGGAAAGCCGATCGTTTTAATGATCAACGCAGGAAGGCCTTTGGTTTTTGACTGGGCTGCAGACAATATTCCGACGATCATGTACACTTGGTGGTTGGGAACAGAAGCTGGAAATTCGATCGCAGATGTTCTTTTCGGAACAGTAAATCCGGGTGGAAAACTTCCAATAACATTCCCTAGAACGGAAGGGCAGATTCCTGTGTATTACAATCATTACAATACAGGAAGACCAGCGAAAAACAATACAGACAGAAATTACGTTTCCGCTTACATCGATTTGGATAATGATCCGAAATTCCCGTTTGGGTATGGTTTAAGTTATACTCAGTTTAAATATTCTGATATGAATTTAAGTTCAACAAACCTTAAAGGAAATCAGACTTTAAATATCAGTGTAAATGTTTCCAACACCGGAAATTATGATGGGGAGGAAGTGGTGCAGTTATACATCAGAGATTTGTTCGGAAAAGTGGTAAGACCTGTGAAAGAATTGAAAAATTTCCAAAAAGTGTTCATCAAAAAAGGAGAAAGTAAAACCGTAAACTTTACGCTGACTCCGGAAAATTTAAAATTCTACGATGATGCATTAAACTATGATTGGGAATCCGGAGAATTTGATATTATGGTCGGAACCGATTCTCAAAATGTTCAGACAAAAAGAATCAATTGGTTAAAATAAATATTAGTTTACGAAACTGAGAGCGGGATAAAACCCGCTTTTGGTGGTAAAAGACGTGAGTTTTTTAAGTAAAATAATCTTTGTCATTCTGAAATCTTTAGATTCGACGTAGTCAAAGAATCTAAATAATCTTTGTAGAGATGCTTCTAGCATGACAAATTTTGAAAATAAATTAAATAACATTTAATATAACGCTTGTCATTCTGAACATAGCGAAGCGGAGTGAAGAATCTATTTCCAATTATAATAGAGATTCTTCCTTCGTCAGAAATCTTTAGATTCGGCGTAGCCAATGACAAATTTTGGAGATAATTAATTTTTAAGATTTATTTAAATAAAAACTTTGCGTTAAAAAAAGCGGTATTAAACATTAAACTCAAAACTTTGAATATGAAAATTCAAAATATCATAACCATTCTAATCGGAGGAGTTTTTCTTTTTTCTGCTTCAAATTGTGCTTCAAACAAGCCTGATTCCAACAGAAAATTAATCTGGAATGATGAATTCAACGGGAAAGGATTACCAGATTCCACAAAATGGAATTACGATGTCGGAGGTGATGGTTACGGAAATAATGAAGCTCAGTTTTATACCAAAAACCGTTTGGAAAATGCAAGAGTTGAAAACGGAAATTTAGTCATTGAAGCTAAAAAAGAAAACTGGGAAAAGAACAAATATACTTCTGCAAGGCTTTTAACCAGAGGGAAATTTTCCTTTCAATATGGAACTATTGAAGTTCGTGCTAAACTTCCGAAAGGTCGCGGAACATGGCCTGCCATCTGGATGATGAGTGAAAATATGAAAGAATGGCCAGATGACGGAGAATTGGATATCATGGAACACGTTGGTTTTAATCAAGGTTATATTCATGCTTCGGTTCATACGAAAAAATACAATCATATTATCGGAACACAAAAAACCGATACGTTGGTCGTGAAAGATGCAAGCGAAAAATTTCATGTCTATAAAGCGGATTGGACACCTGAAAAAATTGATGTTTACATTGATGATCAAAAGTTTTTCACCTATGAAAATAAAGAAAAAACGTATGAAGCGTGGCCTTTTGATCAGCCGTATTATATCATTTTAAATCTGGCAGTCGGTGGATTTTGGGGCGGAAAAGAAGGAATTGATGATTCTATTTTCCCTCAGAAATATTATATTGATTATGTAAGAGTCTATCAGAATAAAAAATAAACGTTGCAAAATTCCCCTCTTTTGGAGGGGTGGATAAATTTTCGAGGAAAATTTAGACGGGTGGTTTAAATATAAATAGAAAAAAGAAGAAGAAATAAATGAAAAAGCTAATTGTAAGTTGTTTTGTAATCGGAATTGTATTCAATGCAAATGCTCAGAATTACTGGAAAAAGAATGCAGGAAAAACAGCGAAAGTAATTTTCACCAATTCTAAAACCAACGAAAAAATGGTTGATAAAGGAACAGTGAAATTCGAAAAGATGGATCAGCCAAAAGAAACAGATGCCTGTGTTTTTGTAGATCCTGATTTTAAATATCAAAAATTAATCGGAATCGGAGGTGCAATCACAGATGCATCGGCTGAAACTTTTTATAAACTTCCAAAAAATAAGCAGAAAGAAATTCTTGAAGCTTATTATGGAAAAAATGGTTTGGGATACACGGTTGTTCGTACCAATATGAACTCGTGTGACTTCTCAAGCGATTCTTATACTTATGTAACAGAAAATGATCAATCGTTAAAATCATTCAACGTTGTGCATGATGAAAAGTATAAAATTCCATTAATTAAGGAAGCTCAAAAAGCAATTGGAAAAGATTTTACCTTCTATTTTTCTCCTTGGAGCCCTCCGGCTTGGATGAAATCAAACAAAAGTATGTTAAAAGGCGGAAGACTGGAAAATGCTTTCTACCAAACTTGGGCAGATTATTATGTGAAATTCATCAAAGAATATGAAAAAAGAGGAATCAATGTTTGGGGATTGACGATTCAGAATGAGCCGATGGCAACGCAGACTTGGGAATCCTGTATTTATACTGCCGAAGAAGAAGGAGCTTTTCTTAAAAATAATTTAGGACCAATGCTTTGGAAAAACGGTTTCAAAGATAAAAAGGTGATGATTTGGGATCATAACAGAGACTTGATCTATCAAAGAGCTACAACTACTTTGAGCGATCCTGAAACTTCAAAATACGCCCATGGAATCGGTTATCACTGGTACGAAACATGGAATAACAAAACTCAGTTATTCGACAATTTATTAGAAACGCAAAGAGCTTTTCCTGATAAGTTTTTAGCGTTTACGGAAGGTTGCAAAGAGCAATTTGATATGTCGAAAATTTACGATGTAAGCTTAGGCGAATTGTACGGAAGAAATATGATCAACGATTTCAACAAAGGAACTGCTTTATGGACGGATTGGAATGTACTTCTTGACGAAACAGGCGGACCAAACCACGTTGGAAACTTCTGTTTTGCACCAATCATCGCTGATACAAAAACAGGGGAAGTTCATTATACGTATGAGTATTATTATGTTGGTCACGTTTCCAAATTCATTAAGCCAAATGCGCAAAGAATCGGAAGCTCATCCAATAGAGCTGCTTTAACTTCAACAACTTTTATGAATGAAAACGGACAGTTAGTTACTGTCATCATGAACGACTCTGACAACGATATCGATACCAATCTTTGGATCGAAGGAATGTCGGCCAAGTTATCTGCACCTGCACATTCTATACAGACTGTAATTTTATAACACTTCATATTAATATTTTTATTATGTTTCGGCGGAGCCTTTGGCTCCGCCGAAACTGTTTATATAGGGTTCAAATGATCATAAATACTATGTTTTAAGTATAATTTATAATGATGTAAAAAAAAAATCGCGTGGTATGTAATTTTGTATTATTTTTAACAGACCTTAAATTAACACAAAATAATTATGAAAACAGTAAGCACAAACGACGAGTTTATTGCTGGTTTACAGCATCTTCCCAAACCGCATTACCCATTTCCCGATTTTACTCATCCCGATATGCAAAAACAGCGGGAAGAATATTACGAATGGATCGACAAAGAATATGCGTTCCAAAGTACAGAAGCCAGAGAAAAGCACAAGAAACATCACCTTACAGATATTGCTGCAAGAGGATGCCCATTCTTGAAAGATATTGCAGAATTACGACCTTTGGCGAATTATACAGCAAACGGAGCAATGATGGATGATTATTTTGATCGTTGTTCGCGTGATGAAATGTATCAGATAATGAACAAGATTATTGCTTTATTATCAGGTGAAGATACTCAGGAGCCCAAAGAAAACGGAATATTTCATTTGTTCTGGATTTTAAGACAGGATGCCATGAAATGCGAAATTCCTGAAAAAATATATAAAAGATTTGTAAAGTCAATCAAGGATGTTTTAATTGGTTATTCTGAAGAAAAAGTATACTATCGAACCAATACAGTTCCGCCGTTGTCAGTTTATCTTCTTATCAGGGAAGCGACAAGCGGAGTTCAGCCATATTGCGATTATGTGCTATTACAGAAAGAATACCGAAATCTTCCTGAAGAAATTTTTGATCATCCTCATATAAAACGCATTTACAGCCTCTGCTCATTAATGATCGGAATACATAATGATATTATTTCATTGCCAAAAGAACTTCAGAGAGAAGGTGATACGATGAATATTGTAAAAGTTTTGCAGAAAGAGAATAATTTATCATTATTTGATGCTTATAAAAAATCTATGGAAATTCATGACGAATATTTAAAAGAATTTTTAATCTTACAGGAGCATCTTCCACCATTCGGAGAGCATCAAAACAATGTCTACAATTACATACAGGATCTTGGAATTATGATTGCCGGAGTATACGCATGGCATACAAACGACACTTCCAGATATGTGAACGGAGGATATGTAGAAGGTGAATTTCCCGGTTGGAATCAATAATCATAAGTATAAATACTAAAAACAAAAACCCATGTCAATGCATGGGTTTTATATTATATCCTTAAAATAAATTAATTTTCAACATCATATTTACTGATTACTTTCTGAGTAACACCAGAGCTGCTGAAGCCACCATCGTGGAAAAGATTCTGCATCGTCACTTTTTTAGTCAAATCAGAGAAAAGAGTTACACAATAGTCTGCGCATTCAAGAGCTGTAGCGTTTCCTAGCGGAGACATATCTTCAGCATATCCTAAGAAACCTCCGAATCCTTTCACACCGCTCCCTGCAGTTGTAGGAGTAGGAGATTGTGAAACAGTGTTTACACGTACTTTTCTTTCACCCCAATAATTTCCGAAAGTTCTTGCAATACTTTCAAGATACGCTTTGTTGTCAGACATATCATTATAGTCGGGGAATGTTCTTTGTGCTGCAATATACGTGAGCGCCAAAATGCTTCCCCATTCATTCATACAGTCTTTTTCGTACGCCACTCTCATTACTTTGTGGAAAGAAACAGCAGAGATATCCCAGCCTTTTTCCAACCAGTCGTAGTTCATTTCTGTATAATGTTTTCCTTTTCTAACGTTGATAGACATACCGATAGAGTGAAGGATGAAGTCTATTTTACCAAATTTTGCAACAGCGGCATCAAAAAGTTTTTCAAGATCTTCAATAGAAGTTGCATCTGCACCGATTACCTCAGAACCTGTTTTTTCTGCTAAACCATTAAGTTCTCCCATTCTAAGAGCGATAGGAGCGTTTGACAGAATGAATTCTGCGCCTTCTTCGTGGCATCTTTCAGCAACTTTCCATGCGATAGATTGTTCATTAAGGGCTCCAAAAATAATTCCCTTCTTGCCTTTAAGTAAACCGTATGACATAATTTTTTAATGTTTATTGATGTACAAATGTAGCAATAATTTGTGTTTAGAGCATAATAAAAAACGAAGCCTTCACTAAAAAGACTCCGTTTTCTTTGATAATATATAAAAGACTAATAAACTAATTTGTTTTTTTATTCCATTCTGCCTTTACATCTTCTGCTGCATCCTTTGTTTTTTCCCAAGCTTCGTTGGCTCCGTCTTTAATATCTTCCCAAGTTTCGGCTGCGTTAGCTTTTACCCTGTCGAGCCAGTCTTCCTGGCTTGCCTCTTCATCATTGTTTCTTTTTTCGTTGATATAATCTCTTGCTCTGTCTGCAAGATCACTGATTTTCCATTTCGCATCATTGGCTGCATTTCTCAAAGAATTTTCTGTGTTGTCAACAGCTTTTTCGGCTTTGTTATAATCTTGGTTTTCCATAATAATGATAATTTAAGTGTGTTATGACAATCATTAAACAAGAACTGTTCCTAACAAAAATATAGACTGTTAAATTTTTCATAATCTTATACTGCAGATCTGTCGATGCTTTTAATACCGAGACAAACAATGATTAATGAAAAATAAAACAGGATTCCAAAATTTGAAATCCTGTTTACTTTTATTTGATGATTCTTTCAAGAACCCATTCGATGAGATTCTTTTCTGAAGCGTGGTGATCAGAAGAAAACTCACCTCGTCTTCTGTTGGCGATGACATTATTTACGGTAATAGCTTTATGCCCTAATAATTTTGAGAATGCATAAATGGCAGAAGTTTCCATTTCAAAATTGGTAATTCCCAGATCATTCAAAGTTTCAAGAAATTTGTCATCCAGAGCTTTCAGACGGAGCTGTCTTCCCTGTGGAGCATAAAATCCCGGGAAAGTAGCTGTATTTCCGTGGTATTTTGCATCTTTATACAACTCTCCCAATTCTTCAGACCACTCAGAGAAATAAAGCATCGGCTTAATCTTCTGATATGGAAATTTGTCTAAAAACTGCTTCGAAAATTCATTTTCAAAATGATAATCCTGATAAAAATGCATTAAACCATCTAAACCAACCACATTCTGGGTAACAAGCATGTTATCAACCTGAACATCAGGATTTACGCTTCCACAAGTTCCCATTCTGAACAATTCCAGAGATTTGTGTTCGGTTTTAAATTCTTTCTGCTTCAAATCTATATTTACTAAAGCATCAAGCTCATTCATCACAATATCGATGTTCTCCGTACCAATTCCTGTAGACATTACAGAAATTCTTTCGCCACGCAAAGTTCCGGTGTGGGTATAAAATTCTCTTTTGTTTTTTTTGATTTCTACTTTGTCAAAATATTTAGAAACCTTAGGAACTCTGTCAGGATCACCAACCAGAATAATTTTATCGGCAATATCTTCAGGTAAAAGATTAAGGTGATAGACGCTTCCGTCATCGTTCAGAACCAATTCTGAAGCTGCAAGTTTATTTAGCATAGTTTATTTTTAATTATAAAATGAATATCTGTTTTAATTTTTGGGGATTTAAAATTAGTGAATTTTAAATGAAATAAATATAAACATTATTTAATTCCTTGTTAAAACTGTGGTAATCTTAGGATGATAGTTTTGCGTTTAATTTTTTCTATGAAATCTTATCCTATAGTTATTTTAGTCTTATTAACAACGATTTTCGTCATGTCATTCAATACTGTTGATAAAGGCCACTCCATTGAAAGCAGTTTTATCAGAAACGGATTGTCTGATTTTAAGTTTAAGCTTGAAAGTTTAAAAGCTGATGTTGAGCTCTTTAAAGAAGATAAAATAAGTCTGGAAGAGCTTCAGGAATCATTAAGCAATACAAGAAATTCTTACAAGGAAATAGAATTCTATATTGCCTATCATTACCCGGAATTCTCAAAAACACATCTTAATGCAGCTCCTTTATTCAGAATAGAAGCGGCAGGAACAACAGCCTATACTTTACCTCCGGAAGGATTACAGGTTTTGGATGAACTGATTTTTTCTGATGAAGCTGCCGAACAAAAATACAAAATCTCTGAAATCACGGGTTATTTATATAATAATTACAATAACTTTCATGCTAGTACGATAAAAAACGGAACCAGTCAGGGGAAAAATAAAACGCTTCCTTTAAGAATAGAATTGATCAGAATCTATACTTTGGGACTTACCGGTTTCGATACTCCGGGATCTCTTAATATTTCTGAAGAAGCAAGTTTTGCTTTTCAGGGAATGAAAAAATACATCAAAGACGATCCGTATTTTGACAATTATAATAGAGAAAATGTTAACAGAATGTTTTCTGATGCCATCTTGTATCTTTCAAAAAATAAAGATTTTGAAAGTTTCGACCGCATAGAATTTTATAAAAAACATTTACAGCCAATCTATGAAGAATTGGGGAAATGGGACGGAAATGCAGATGATTTGAAAGAATTTTCCGGCTGGAATGCCTCCAACAAAAACTTTTTCAGCAGCGATTTTCTTAACCCTTATTTTTTTACTTTGCTTAAAGGTTCCGAAGACAATGCTGACCTGAGAAGTTTAGGAGAGAAAATATTTTATGATATAAGTTTAAGCGACAATGGTAAAATGAGTTGTGCAACTTGCCACTTACCCGAAAATGCATTCACAGATCTTAAAACTAAATCTTTGAGCAATGCAGAAGGAAAAACAGTTTTAAGAAATTCGCCATCCCTTTATAATGCTGTCTTCGCTAAAAGATTCTTCTATGATATGAGAGCTTATTATCTTGAGCAACAGGCAGAACACGTTATCTACAATTCAGAAGAATTTAATACAAGCTATGAAAGCATCATCAAAAAATTAAAATCAAATCCTGAATACAAACAGGCATTTAAAAAAGCCTACAAAAACACAAATATTGATAAACAGACCTTTTCAAAAGCGTTGAGCTCTTATGTGGCTTCATTATATTCTTTCGACAGCGATTTTGACCGTTTTATGAGAAATGAAAAAGAAATTTCTGATGATGTCAAAAAAGGATTTAATCTTTTCATGGGTAAAGCAAATTGTGCAACATGTCATTTTGCGCCGTTGTTTTCGGGGCTTGTTCCGCCATTTTTTAATGAAAATGAATCTGAAGTTTTGGGAGTTACCAAAAAACCTGTTCAGAATTTACCTTTAGAAATAGATTCGGACAGAGGAAGAATAAAAAGTAATGTAAAAAAAGAAGATTCATGGATCTATGAAAACTCTTTTAAAACAACAACCGTAAGAAATATTGCCCTCACAAAACCCTATTTTCACAACGGTGCATTCAATACACTGGAAGAAGTTCTGGAGTTTTATAATCAGGGCGGGGCAGAAGGTCTTGGTTTAGAAATAAAAAATCAGACTTTACCCGCAGATAAACTGGATCTTTCTCCGACTGAAATAAAGCAGATCATCGCTTTTCTGAACGCTCTTACTGACATTAGTAAAACAAAATCTAAATAAAAATTCTAATTGTTTTTTTATCCTTAGATAATTTAACAATTATTTAATACCCGTAACATTAGGTTTTTGATTTGTTAATTTTTAGCATTGTTTATTTAAAACCCTATTAATAAAGGCTTCGCAGGAAAAAAATAGTTTTGCATCAGAAATAATAAAAGTATTAAAAATGAAGAAAAAACTACTTACAGTTGCAATGCTTGCTTTAGTTACGAGCTCTGCAATGCAGGCTCAGACCACAATTTTCGGTCTTGCAAGTTCTTGGCGTTTTAATGACGCAGACGTTGCACTTCCTGCAACATGGAAAAACACTAATTATGATGTTTCAACATGGGCATCAGGAAACGGACCGCTTGGTTACGGAGATCCTGTAACAACTGCTTTCGTATCAGGTGTTGATACTGCTTATCTTACAAAAGATTTTACGGTAAACTTAGCAGATCTTACTAATACAATGGAATTTGGTGTAAGACGAGACGACGGTATTATCGTTTATCTGAACGGTGAAGAAGTAATCCGAGACAATATGCCTGCAGGAACAATTTCTCACAGTACTTTTTCCAGCACAATAATCGATGGCGGAGCAGAAACGGCGATTAATACTTTCTCAATCCCTAAAAGTAAATTTGTTCAGGGAGTTAACAGAATTTCAATCGAATTACACAACAGAAGTGCATCCAGTTCAGATTTGACCATTGATGCTTATTTAAAAACAGTGGCTACAACTACGCCACCTCCTACAAATACCTGTACGGGAACTCACATCAGTTGTTTCACTTCAATAGTTCCTACCAACCAGACTTCAAAACTAATTATTCCGGCAGAGCACAAATTCCAGATGATCCTTAAAGAAGGAGATGCTTATACAGAAGGTGGAGGATTAGTAGGCGGACAAAACGATTTCACAGGTTATGTTCCTAAAAATGCAAGCAGTACAGACGGTTATTTATCTGTAAATCATGAAACCAATCCTGGTGGAGTGACGATGGCAGAAATAAACTATAATCCTACGACAAAGCTTTGGCAATTAACAAAATCAAGAGGAGTAGACTTCTCTTCTACGAGTTTGGTACAAACCATCAGAAACTGTTCGGGTGGAGTTACACCTTGGGGAACAATTGTTACAGCAGAAGAATCTGTTACCGGAAATGACACCAATGCAGACGGATACAAAGATTACGGATGGTTGGTTGAGATCAATCCTGCAACCGCTCAGGTAATGTCTCATAATTCTAACGGCACAAAAGATAAGCTTTGGCAGATGGGAATCATGAACCACGAAAATGTAGTGGTTAACAATGCAGGAACGACGGCTTATTACGGAGAAGATGGCGGAACACACATGGTTTACAAATATGTAATGGATACCCCAAATAATTTGGCTTCAGGAAATTTATATGTACTGAAATTAGATCAGGGATTATCAGGTGGAGATCCGGTTGCGACTACAGCAACATGGGTTCAGGTTCCAAATAAAACTCAGGCAGACCAAAACAATACGACAACTTTAGCAGAATCTTTAGGCGGAACAAAATTCAACGGAATCGAAGATATTGAAATCAGCCCGATCGATGGCAAAGTTTATTTTGCAGCGAAAGGTCTAAATAAAGTTTATCGTATGCTGGATAACGGAACTACAGCTTCTCAGGTTGAAGTTTTTGTAGGCGGATTAAACACTCAGTATTCTTTCAACACAGCACAGGGCGTTAAAACGGAAACTTGGGGTGACGGTAATGATAATTTAACATTCGACGAATTAGGAAATCTATGGGTTCTTCAGGATGGTGGTAAAAACTATATTTGGGTAGTTGCTCCAACCCACACTCAGGCAAATCCTAATGTAAGATTATTTGCTTCAATGCCTGCAGGTTCAGAACCAACAGGATTGACGTTTACGCCGGATCACAAATTCGGGTTCTTCTCTGTTCAGCATCCGGATTCTTCAATCTCTACCGATATTGATGCAACAGGAAATACAATAGATTACAAAGGTAAATCGGCTACGATGATCATCGCATTGAAGGAGTTTTTAGGAACAACAGGTTCTTTAGGAACATCAGAAGCTATTTCTGAAACAGAAGTTACCGTTTCTCCAAACCCAACTTCAGGTTTAGTGAAAATAGAATCTCCGAAAGCACTTAAAAATCTTTCTGTAACAGCGTACAGCATGGATGGTAAAATTGTTTATACTAAAAAGTTTACAGGATCAAATAGTTCATTAGAACTGGATTTCACTTCACAGCTTCAGGTTTCAAGAGTTTTGATGCTGAACATCGAAGCAGACGGGTTCCAGAAAACGGTTAAAATCCTTAAAAAATAATTACTAATTTTCTTTCTCAGCTGCCGGCATTTTCTTTGTCGGTGGCTTTTTTTATTATGAAAAAATTACTTTTTCTTATTGCCATATTATATCTGTCAAATATTCAGGCACAGATTGATCCACTAAAATATCCTACTTATACAAATGTAGAAGATGCTCTAAAAAGTGGTAAAACCATTTACAGTATGAGTTTTAGAGATAAAGGCTTATTCAATGTTTCTCCCGAGCTTTCAAAGATGGATTCTCTTTTTTTCCTGAATTTAATGGGAAACAACTTAGAGAAGATGGATGATGAAATTTTTAAGCTGAAACAACTTGAAATATTAAATTTAAACGGAAACAGCATTAAATTTATTCCTGATGAAATTGGTGATCTTAAAAAGCTTACGAGCTTCTCAATGAACCTGAATAGCTTAACCAAGATCAACAATAATTTCGCAAAACTTCAAAATCTGAAAATAGTACATTTCGATGCAAACAATCTGAATGTATTTCCCGAAGCTCTCATTAAGATTGCAACTCTCGAAGAAATCAACCTTTCAGGTAATCAGATTAGCTTTGTTGAGAAAGATTTACATCAAATTAAAAATTTAAAATACCTCAATCTTGCAGCCAATCAGATCAATGATTTAACGGATGTAAGGTTTCCCGAGAATTTAAAATACCTCGAACTTCAACAAAATTCTATTATAAATCTACCGGAATCAATATTTAAATCTAAAAATTTGGAATTTTTGAATGTCAGTCAAAACAATCTTAAAAAAATTTCACCTAAAGTAAAAGGATTAAAAAATGTAGTAAGTATGAATCTTGCGAACAATCAATTAAAAGATCTTCCTAAAGAATTTAGCAAACTAAAAAATCTCAAAACCCTTATTTTATCCGGAAATCCGATGGATAAAGCGACAATTGATAAGCTCAAGATCTTAATGCCACAGACACAGATTTATTTTTAAATTATCCGCCGACTCTTTTCGTTTTGTAACCCAAATCTTTCAGAATTGCCATGATTTTATCACGGTTATCTCCCTGAATGATAATGGTGTTATCTTTTTCAGAACCGCCGATTCCCAAAGTGGTTTTTATCTTTTTTGAAATCTTTTTCAGATCTTCCTCACTGCCTTCCCAACCTTCAACAATCGTTACAGGTTTTCCGTTTCTGCCTTTCTTTTCAAACTTACAAACCAATGGTTCTTTCTGCTTAAATTCTTCTTCAGGCATTTCAAAATCCTGCTCTTCATGCTCAGGAAAAAGGTTTTTTAGTTGATCTCGTAAATCCATAAAGCAAAATTATAAATAAAACTTTATTGATTATCATTTTTCATCAAAGCTTTTCATCATTTTTAAACAAAAATTTAAGTCCTCAAATTCTCGAATTCATCATAAAATCGGTAAATTTGTTTGTTAAAAATTAAAAATATAATGTCGAAGAAAGCAATTTTAGCCATTCTTGACGGATGGGGTTTGGGAACAAATCCTGAAGTTTCTGCATTGGCACAGGCAAATACACCATTTATAGATAGCTGTTATCAAAGATTTCCCCACACCACTTTAGAAGCAAGCGGCTTGGCTGTAGGGCTTCCGGCAGGTCAGATGGGAAATTCCGAAGTAGGCCACATGAATTTGGGAGCGGGTAGAGTAGTTTATCAAAATCTGGTAAAGCTGAATATGGCTGTCGAAAACGGAACTTTGGGACAGGAAAAAGTAATTCAGGATGCTTTTGCTTATGCTAAAAAAGAAAACAAAAATGTACACTTTATTGGCTTGGTTTCTAATGGGGGAGTGCATTCGCATATCAATCATTTAAAAGGATTATTGTCTGCTGCAAAAGATTTTGGCTTACATGAAAATGTTTACGTTCATGCTTTTACAGACGGGAGAGATTGCGATCCGCATTCAGGATTGGGATTCATTGAAGAAATTCAGGATCATATGAATTATACAACCGGAAAATTAGCTTCTGTCATCGGAAGATATTATGCGATGGACAGAGACAGAAGATGGGAACGCGTAAAATTAGCGTATGATGCAATGGTGGAAGGTGTTGGTTTGCAGACAACAGATGCTGTTGCGGCAATTAAACATTCTTATAATGAAAATGTTACTGATGAATTCATCAAACCAATTATTTTAGTAAAAGAAACTCAGATCGGAAACATTGTTCCTGTCGGAAAAATAGTCGATAATGATGTCGTGATTTGCTTCAATTTCCGTACAGACAGAGGAAGAGAAATTACAGAAGTGCTTTGTCAGCACGATATGCCCGAATATTTCATGAGAAAACTTCCGTTGCATTATATTACATTGACGAATTATGATAAAACCTACCAAAATGTAAATGTAGTTTTTGATGAAGAAGTTTTAAAAGACACCATGGGTGAAGTTTTGGAAAGAAACGGAAAAACCCAGATCAGAATTGCTGAGACAGAGAAATATCCTCACGTTACATTCTTCTTTTCGGGTGGTCGTGAAGAGGAGTTTCATGGAGAAAAAAGATTGCTTTGTCCGAGCCCGAAAGATGTCCCGACTTACGATTTAAAGCCTGAAATGTCTGCTTATGAAATCACCAATTCTATTTTACCTGAACTGGAAAATGAAACAGCAGATTTTATTTGTTTAAATTTCGCAAATACGGATATGGTAGGTCACACCGGAGTTTTTGAAGCGGCTGTAAAAGCTGCCGAAACGGTTGATAAATGTATAGAAAAAGTTGCGACAATGGCTTATGAACATGGTTATGCAGTTTTCATTTTGGCAGATCACGGAAATTCTGATGTCATGATCAATCCAGATGGTTCTCCGAATACACAACACTCAACGAATCTTGTTCCTTTAATTGTGATGGATAAAGATAAAAACTGGAATTTAAAACCCGGAAAATTAGGAGATATGGCTCCAACAATTTTACACACCATGGGCGTTGAAATTCCGGCTGTGATGACAGGAGATATTTTAATAAGCTAAAGTGAATAATAATGTTAGAAAAATACCGTTATCATAGAGATAGCGGTATTTTTTATGATTTATATCAGGCATGTTATGAGATACATATAATATTATGCCCTAAATAATAAATAAATCATATCTTTGCAAATTATAAACTTAATTTTTAGATGTACAATAAGCTGGTAAGAAAAGAGGTAATGGGTATTTTGGAAAAGGAAGTGGGTTCTTTTCTTGAGAAATTTTTGACTCCGATTGAAAAAATATGGCAACCTTCAGATTTTTTACCGGATCCTTCAAGTGAGGATTTTAAATATGATTTAGACGAGATACAAACTTATGCTCGTGAGATGCCTTACGATCTTTTTGTTACTTTGATTGGTGACTGTATTACAGAAGAAGCTTTACCTTCTTACGAATCTTGGCTGATGAGTGTTGACGGAATTGATCAGGAAAAAAGCGGACCTACTTGGGCAAGCTGGATCAGATCCTGGACGGCAGAGGAAAACAGACATGGTGACTTACTTGGGAAATATCTGTATTTATGCGGAAGAGTAAATATGAGACAGATGGAAATTACCACTCAATATCTCATCAGTGATGGTTTTGATATTGGGACAAGCATGGATCCTTACCGAAATTTTATTTATACAAGTTTTCAGGAAACAGCAACCAACGTTTCGCATCGAAGAGTAGGGACTTTAGCAAAACAAACCGGAAATGGTAAACTGGCAAAAATGTGTGGCGTAATTGCTGCAGATGAAGCAAGACATGCTAAAGCTTACAAACATTTTGTGGCAAAGATATTAGAATTAGATCCTTCAGAACTGATTTTAGCATTTGAAGATATGATGCGAAAAAAAATCGTGATGCCTGCACACATGATGAGACAGTCTGGTCAGAAAGCAGGTGAACTTTGGGGACATTTTTCGGATGCGGCACAAAGATGCATGGTTTATACAGGACAGGATTATATCAACATCCTGAAAGATCTTTTGGATGAATGGAAAATCGAGCACGTTACCGGCCTTACCGAAAAGGCTGAAAAAGCTCAGGAATATCTAATGAAGCTTCCTTCAAGACTACAAAAAATTACCGACAGAATTGCAACACCCGATTTACAGTTTGAATTCTCTTGGGTAAAAAAATAAAAAGATTATAAATTTTAATTGATAAGCACTAAATATTTTAGTGCTTTTTTATTAAACAGTAATTTGTATTGCATAGTTCTATATAATTTATAAATTTGTTTAAAAATCAATTATGGAAAAATTACTTTATTTTGTTCTTTTAGTTGTTGGATTTGCAAAAGCACAAACATACCGCTTTATATATGAAGTAAATACTAAAAGAGATTCTACAGAAAATGTTTTCACAAAAGATATTTTCCACTTAGATATTAATCCGGATAAAATATTATACTACGGACGAGATTTATTTATTTCAGATTCTATAAAAAAACTTCAGCTTCCAAATGGATTTCCTGCGCCAAAGCTAAATGATTTTATTGTGCATGAAGTGAATAGTCAAAAATATGATCGATACGAATTTTTAGGTTGGGATATTATTAAACAAGAATCTGAACCAAATCAGAAATGGATATTATTATCTGAAAAGAAAATATCACAAAATCTTTCTCTACAAAAAGCAACAACAACATTTGGAGGAAGAAACTGGATTGCATGGTTTACTACAGAAATTCCGTTTCAGGAAGGACCTCATAAGTTTAGAGGTTTACCAGGATTGATTGTTGAACTTGCAGATGATAAAAATAATTTTAGTTTCGAATTAATAAAGTCTGAATCTTACAGTACGACAAATCAAATAGATTTACTGAGCAGAATGCTTAAGAAAAACTTATTTCTACAAGATAAAGAATATTTGAAATATAAACTTTCATATTATAATGATCCATTTGCCTATCTTAAAAACGGAAGAGTAGACTGGTCGCAAACTGAAGAAATATTACTCGATAATGGTATCAAATTAACAAAAGAAAATTTACGTTCATCAACAGAAATTCAAAAAAAACTGATTAAAAAATATAATAATCCTCTTGAGTTAGATAGAATAGTTCATTATCCTTAACAAATGTTATAGCTAATCAGTGCAAGAAAATGGAATTTCTCACTCATTTTTTTTAGTATCTTTGCCCAGCTAAAAACGCAACAAAATGTTAAACAATAAGAAAATTGCTGTTGATTTTGACGGAACGATCGTAGATGATGCTTATCCGGCGATCGGAAAAGCTAAAATTTTCGCTTTCGAAACCCTTAAAAAACTTCAGGCTCAAGGTTTTAGATTGATACTTTGGACGTACAGACACGGAAAAACCTTGGATGAGGCTGTAGAATTCTGTAGACAGAATGGTATTGAGTTCTATGCCATTAATTCAAGTTTCGAAGGAGAAGTTTTTGATTCTGAAACACAGTCAAGAAAATTAGATGCAGACTGGTTTATTGATGACAGAAATTTAGGCGGTTTTCCGGGATGGGGAGAAATCTACAATATCATCAACGAAAGAATTGAATTCCGTGTTGAAGGCAGAGAGGTTTTACCATATTCTAAACTAAAGAAAGAAAAGAAAAAAGGTTTGTTTTGGTAAAGAACCAAGATAAAAGTAAAAAGACACAAATTTGAGTTCGCAAAAATCAAAACTCAAACCTGATGAAAAAAAATGATTTACTTGAAAGAACTTTTAAGTTTGGAGTTGATTGTATAAAATTTTTAAGAAATCTTCCCAATTATCCTGAATATAAAGTGATAAGATTTCAAATATGTAAGTCAGCAACTTCACTTGGAGCAAATTATGAAGAATCACAAGCTGGTTCTTCTTTAAAAGATTTTAGAAATAAAATAAGAATATCTTTAAGGGAAACAAGAGAAACGAATTATTGGCTGAGAATTATAAAATCACTTAGCGATTTTGAATCTTCAGAATTAGATACACTCTTGCAAGAAAGTTTCGAACTAAAGAATATTTTTGGAAGTATTTTAAATAATACGAAAGATAAAGACAATAATATAAATTAAAAATAGAACCAAAAGTTAGAAAAAAGTTTCTTTTTACTTGTTTCTTGGTTCTTTATAAAAATAATGATTCATTTAAAAACAATAGACGAGCTTCGTCTTATGAAAGAAAGTGCGAGATTGGTTTCCAGAACATTAGGAATGTTGGCGAAAGAAATCAAACCCGGAATCACTACTTTACATTTAGATAAATTAGCACACGATTTTATAAAAGATCATGGTGCTGAACCTGCATTTTTAGGATACGGTGGTTTCCCGAATTCTCTTTGTATTTCACCAAACGAACAAGTTGTTCATGGTTTTCCGAATAAGGAAGAGATTAAGGAAGGTGATATTCTTTCTGTGGACTGTGGTGCAATTCTTAACGGTTATGTAGGAGATCACGCCTATACTTTCGAAATCGGTGAAGTAAAACCGGAAACTAAAAAACTGCTTAAAGTAGCCAAAGAATCTCTTTATAAAGGTATCGAGCAATGTGTAAGAGGAAAGCGTATCGGAGATATTTCCTATGCCATTCAGAATCACTGTGAAAAAGAAGGTTACGGAGTTGTAAAAGAGCTTGTTGGCCATGGTTTAGGAAAGAAAATGCACGAAGATCCACAAGTGCCGAATTACGGAAGACAGGGAAGTGGAAAAGTGATCAAAGACGGTTTGGCAATCGCTATCGAACCGATGATTAACCTTGGAACAGAAAAAGTGAAATTCCATAATGATGGTTGGACGGTTACAACACTTGATAATCAGCCTTCTGCACATTTCGAGCATGATGTTTGTGTAATTAATGGTAAACCTGTTTTGCTGTCTACTTTTGATTACATTTATGAGGCTTTAGGAATCGTAAGTGATGAAGAAAAGCCATTTCAACTGGATTTTTAATGAAAAAGCTGACTAAGTTTTTATTAAATAAAATTCCACGTCCGATGTTGATTAAAATGAGCATTTGGGCGCGGCCGATTATATACCAGTTTTTTAAAGGAGATCAGTTTTTTGATCCGATTGACGGAAGATCTTACAGGAAATTTCTTCCTTATGGATACGGAAAGCAGCGGGAAAATGCACTTTCTCCTGGAACTTTAAGCCTTGAAAGACACCGCCAAATGTATCTTTATCTTCAGAATGAAACCGATTTTTTCATCAAGAATTATAAAGTTCTTCATATTGCTCCCGAACAGGAATTTTTGAGAAAATTCAAAAGGATGAGCAACCTGAATTACATTTCTGCAGATTTGTACTCGCCTATTGTTGATGTGAAAGCAGATATCTTGAATCTGCCATTTGAAGATAATTCTTTTGATATTATTTTCTGCAACCATGTTCTGGAACATATTGAAGATGATGCAAAAGCAATGAGTGAACTCTACAGAGTAATGAAACCGGGCGGTTGGGGAATTTTACAGGTTCCGATGAAAAATTCTCTGGAGAAAACTTATGAAGATTTTACCATTACAGATCCGAAAGAACGCCAGAAACATTTCGGTCAGTACGACCATGTTCGATGGTATGGGATGGATTATTTTGATCGTCTTGAGGCAGCTGGTTTTCAAGCTCAGGCTAATTTTTATTCGCAGGAGTTCTCCGATGCTGAAATAAAAAAATACGGTTTAAGACACAACGAAATTTTACCAATTGTTTTAAAGAAATAAAAAACGGCTTCAGAATGTGAAGCCGTTTTTGTTTATAGAATTGAGGTTTAATTCTTTATGAAAAATTCAGATTTGGAATTTTCTATACTTAAAATATATTGACCTTTTTGAAAATTTTCAGTATTAATTTTTAATGCTTTACCGGATGATAAAGTCTCATAAATTATTTTACCTGATACATCATAAATTTTCACCTTTAAATTTTTATCAATATTTTCTACAATCAAAAAGTCACTCGAAGGATTTGGATAGATTCTAAATGTTTTCTTCAAAGCATTTTCCTTAGTACCCAAAATTGAATTATTATAATAAATTATATTACCAGTAGTTGCATTGGTTATTGCAAGTATTTTTGAGCTTCCATTATTAATAATTTGATAATTAAAAATAGTTCCAACAGGAATATAACTCACGTAAAAATCACAATGTTTCTGATCAAAATCTCTAACTGCATCTTGATTTACTCCAACATATTGTGCTAATGTACATGAACCTTGATTTTTAGTAAAGCTGTTTTGCGATGATGAGAAGATTACATTATTTCCTGCCGTATTAAAATAATAAGAAATAAATACATAATCAGATCCGCTTAATGTAAATTTAGAAGATCCCAAAGGTGAAGGCAGAGGAACTGCATTTGTTGTCTGTCCGTTGTTTACAATGTGAGAAACGTACCAGTTATTATTAAAGAGTTCAGCATTCTGACCAAATAAAGAATAAGTGATTAAAAGAAAAAATAATTTTGTCTTCATAAATATTTTTCCCAAATATAAGAAATAATGGTCTAAAATTAATGAGAAACTGCTTTCAAACCAATTACAGAACCAATCAGAGTACAGATAAAAAATACTCTCCAAAAACTTGCAGGATCTTTAAATACAAAAATTCCGACTAAAGCGGTTCCTACAGCGCCAATTCCAGTCCACACTGCATAAGCGGTTCCTATCGGCAAAGTTTCTGTGGCTTTGATAAGTAAAAGCATCGAAACAGTAAGGCAAACCAAAAAACCACCAAACCACCAATACATTTCATTTCCTGTGGTTTCCTTTACTTTTCCGAGGCATGATGCAAAAGCCACCTCAAATAATCCTGCAATGATTAAAATAATCCAGTTCATTAATACATAATTTTATGCCGCAAAATTGAGATTTTCTACCGAATTAAAATTTTACAAATGTTAAAAAAAGATTTATTGTTGAATTTTAATAAGAAAACTCTCGCAGATTTAGCAGATAACGCTGATTAAAAAAATCTGCTTAATCAGCAAAATCTGCGAGAGAATAATTTAGATAGTTATTTAATTTCCGCGCGAATTCTACTCAAACTCACCTGCGTAATTCCCAAATAAGAAGCGATATGACCAAGCTGAACTCTTTGAAGCAAATAAGGTTTTTCTTTTATCAAATCTTTATATCGCTCTAAAGCCGTTTTATACTGCCTGGAAATGATCAATTCTTCTGTTTTTACAGCTCTCTTTCTGCAAATTTTCTTCCCCAGTTCGCAATATGAATATCTTCATTAAAAAGAGTCTTTAATTTTTCGGTTTCCAAAACATAAAAATCACAGTCTTCCAAAAGCTCAATGCTTTCGTAACCAGGTTTTTCATCCACATAGCTTTTCATCGAAACAACGGGTTCTCCTTCAGTCCCAAACCAAAAAGTAATATCATTGTTTTCAGTTGATGCATAAGCCCGAACGATCCCTTTTTTCAGAAAATAAATATAGGGAATGACTTTATTAGCTTCCATCAGACAAAAACCTTTAGAATGGCTCACTTCAGAAATATGTTGAATTAAATTTAATTTGGATAATTCCGGAAGCGGAAAAATGGTATTGATGATCTGATCGATTTCCATGAGAAAGTCAGGATTAATTATTCTTCAAAAATAGACTTTTTTAAGCATCTAATTTTAATATAGACCAAAATCCAAATTTTGTTTTAGTAACTTTGCAGATCGTAATAAAAACGATTTAATTTTTTTATATGCATAAAGCAGGATTTGTAAATATCGTTGGAAAGCCAAATGCCGGAAAATCAACCCTTCTCAATCAACTGATGGGTGAGAAGCTGGCTATTGTAACCCAAAAGGCTCAGACAACAAGACATAGAATTTTTGGAATTTATAATGAAGATGATCTACAGATTGTATTCTCTGATACTCCCGGAGTTTTAGACCCAAAATATGGTTTGCAGGAAAAAATGATGGATTTTGTGAAAGATTCTTTACAGGATGCAGACGTTTTCCTTTTTATTGTTGACGTAACTGATAAAGCTGAACCTTCTGAATTTTTAATTGATAAGTTAAATAAAATTCCGGTTCCTGTTTTATTGCTACTCAATAAAGTTGATCAGACGAATCAGGAAGGTCTGGAGAAACTGGTTTCCGATTGGCATGAGAGAATTCCTAAAGCTGAAATTCTTCCGATTTCTGCTTTAAATGCTTTTAATACAGAGATTATTCTTCCGAAACTGAAATCAATGTTACCGGAAAATCCGCCGTATTATGACAAAGATATGTACACCGATAAACCTGAACGTTTCTTTGTAAATGAAGCGATAAGAGAGAAAATACTTTTAAATTACGATAAAGAAATTCCGTATTCTGTAGAAGTCGTAACAGAAATGTTCAAAGAAAAAGAAGGAATTATCTTTATTGATTCTATTATTTATGTAGAAAGAGATACCCAGAAAGGAATCATTATCGGTCATAAAGGTGAGGCGATCAAAAAAGTAGGAACAGAAGCCAGACTTGATCTTGAAAAATTCTTTGCTAAAAAAATTCATCTCAACCTTTTCGTAAAAGTAAAAAAAGACTGGAGAAAAAACGACAGAGATTTGAAAAATTTCGGATATAGATAGACTAAAAACTCAATATCCATCGTTGTATTAAAAGATTTTTATTATCTTTAATCTAAATTTTCAATCGATGAGCTACGTAAATTCAAAGACTAATCCATTAATTTTTGATATTATTATTTTTATTGTGCGATTGTTTGTGGGATTTGCAATGCTTTCTCACGGATATCCTAAACTTCAGAATCTGATTGATGGAAATTTAGGAAAAGACCCTTTCGATTTTTTGGGTTTGGGACCTACAATTACACTGGGATTAGCCGTTTTTGCTGAATTTATTTGTTCGATTTTTCTGATTTTAGGATTGTTTACAAGAGTTGCTGCTGGTTTTTTAATTTTCACCATGGCAATTGCAGCTTTCGTTAAACATGGAGCCGATGGTTTTAATGCAAGAGAATTAAGTTTACTTTATCTTTCAATTTATTTAATGATCATAGCTTTTGGAGCTGGAAAAATTTCAGTCGATTATATGATCGAAAAAAGAAAAAGAGCCAATGACTGGTAAAATAAATCCTATATAAAATTAAATCCCGAAACGAATTGTTCCGGGATTTTTTATGTGTAGAGCTAAAATTTAATAATCGAAGAATATCAAATTTCAAATGATTACGCTAATTTCTGAGAATCTGCAACAAACTGAGCCAATCCGCTGTCTGTTAATGGATGCTTCAATAAACTCAAGATTGGAGGAAGTGGTGAAGTGATCACATCTGCACCAATTTTAGCACAGTCGATAATGTGCATTGAATGACGGATGGATGCAGCCAAAATTTCAGTTTCGTACATATAATTATCAAAAATCAATCTGATTTCCTGAATTAAATTTAAACCATCTGTTGTAATATCATCTAATCTTCCCAAGAATGGAGAAACATAAGTTGCCCCAGCTTTAGCCGCTAAAAGCGCCTGTCCCGGAGAGAAAATCAAAGTACAGTTGGTTTTTATACCTTTATCTGAAAAATATTTCAACGCTTTAATTCCGTCTTTGATCATCGGAATTTTCACAACGATATTCGGGTGAATTGCAGCCAGTTCGTCTCCTTCTTTGATCATTTCTTCGTAAGTCGTAGAAAGCACTTCAGCAGAAATATCTCCGTCTACGATTTCGCAGATTGTCTTATAATGATTTTTGATCGCTTCAGCTCCCTGAATTCCTTCTTTTGCCATCAATGATGGGTTGGTGGTAACACCGTCCAAAATTCCAAGGTCTTTTGCTTCTTTAATTTGCTCTAAATTAGCAGTGTCAATAAAAAATTTCATTTTTTTTAATTATTTAGATTCACAAAGATAAACAATCCATTTCGAGTGCGAAATTATTTTGCGGGTTACATCAGAATATAAATATGGAATACGAAATAAAATTCCCCTCCTTTGGAAATCGAGGAACGAGATTCACCAAAGCAAAAATTAATTAAAAATAATGAGGCACTGGTGGCGAAAATTCGAAAGAATTTTTGACGGATTGGTTTAAAAATAAACACTTATAAAATATATTTAATCATTAATTTTAAACTTCTTAAAAACTTAAATGAAAAACCATTTCACAGCCCAACTCAAAATCATAGGAATCAATCCGTTTGTTTTCATTCCTGATGAGATTTTAAATGAAATATTTAAAACCTCGGGAAAGAATAAAAGTCCGATTCCTGTAAAAGGTGTGGTAAATGGTAAAGAATTTAAACAAAATTTAATGAGATATTCAGGAGAATGGCGGTTGTATATCAATTTAACCATGCTGAAAAATTCTCCTAAAAGAATTGGGGAAATACTTGAAATTTCAGTAGAATTTGATGATTCGGACAGAACAATTTTAATGCATCCTGATTTAGAAAAAGCAATTAAAAAAAATCCTATTGCTACGAAAAATTTTGAAAGTCTAATTCCATCAATGAGATTAGAGGTAGTTCGTTATATCAACAATCTGAAAACAGCAGAAAGCATCGAAAGAAATATTGGAAAAATAATAAGATATTTAATTGGAGAAGGAGATTTCTTCGGAAAAAAAATAAAATAAAAACTCCGGAAATTTTTCCGGAGTGTTGCTTTATGAATTTAAAGCCTGGCTCAGTTTAATTGCATCCTGATTGCTTGGATCATATTGAATAGATTTTGCAATGTGTTCTTTTGCTTTGTCCGGATTCTCTTTTTGTTCCGAGAACGCAATGAAATAATAAGCATATGCTAAATTCTTTTTACTGGCTTCAATTTCTTCAGGTTTCACCGTTGAAATATATTTTTCGTAAGCCAGTTTTGCATTCACATCATCTTTTGCAGACTGATAGGCGTAAGCCTGGCTGTAATATGATGGTGCCCAATCTGGTAGCAAAACAGATATTTTTTTCCAGGTTGCTACAGCATTTTGCCAGTCAGAAGCATCCTGATAAGCGGTTGCTAATTTTGCAAGAGATTCTGCATCTTTAGGATTGGCCTCTACCTGTTTTTTTAAATTTTCAATGACAGGATTTGTCTGAACAGTTGCAGATGCCTGAACTGGCGTACTGCTTACGCTATCCGTTTTGGGACTTGTCTGTGCAAAAATAATTCCTGTACTTCCCAAGATCATTAAACCTGTAAATAATTGCTTGATATTCATTTTAACCGTTTTCATATTTCTACATTTTAAAATTACTATAGCTAATTTAGCAGATTCAAATTTGTTTTTTGCCCATTCTTTTAGAGCCTTTAAGCTTTTTTTGAGTTTCTTAACGGTTTTACTATGTTTTTTAGCGTAATTTTTGATTCTTACTGCGTTTGAGTTTATCTTTGTTTTAATAATTAAGCAATTTTTTATTTATGAATGTATTATTAGCATCTACTTCCACACTTTTTGGCGGAGATTATCTTGAATATTTAAAAGAAGAATTAATCGAATTATATAAAGAAATTGATGAGATCATCTTCATTCCGTTTGCAAGACCGGGCGGAATTTCACACGATGATTACACGGCAAAAGCTAAATCTTTCTTCAAAACAATAAATATTAATGTAAAAGGTTTACACGAGTTTGAAGACAAAACCGAAGCTTTAAATTCAGCAAAAGGATATTTTACGGGCGGCGGAAACACTTTTTTATTGGTTAAAACGTTACACGAAGAAAATCTGATGTCTGTTTTAAAACAAAACATAGAAAACGGAAAAGCTTATTTAGGCTGTAGTGCAGGAAGTAATATTGGTGGACAAAACATGAAAACAACGAACGATATGCCGATTGTTTATCCACCAAGTTTTGATTGTATGGGATTGGTTCCGTTTAATATCAATCCGCATTATTTAGATCCAAATCCGGATTTGAAGCATAATGGTGAAACGAGAGAAACCAGAATCAAAGAATTTTTAACCCAAAATGACATCAAAGTTGTCGGTCTTCGTGAAGGAAACTGGATCCGAAAAATTGGCAAGAAAACTACGGTTGAAGGAAGCGAATTGACAAGGATTTTTGAAAAGGGAAAAGAACCTTACGAAATTGAATCTGGTTCAAATCTTTAATTTTACAGTTTGTCATTCTGAACGATAACAAAGCGAAAGTGAAGAATCTCAATGTTTATATTTTATTTATGAAAAAGTTACTTACCATATCAGTTCTTTCCACACAAATTATTTTCGCACAAAATGTCGCTCAGAAGTTAGATGATGTTACAAAAAATCTAATGAATTCTTCATTGGCCGTTTCATCTAATCTTTCCTTTTATGTTTCTGATGAAAGCGGAAATCTGATCTATGAATTTCAGGGAAGCAAAGGACTTTCTACAGCTTCAACGCAGAAAATTTTCACTGCCGCCGCAGCTCTCGAAACTTTAGGAAAAAACTATACTTATAAAACAACTTCATCCTATTCAGGGAATATTTCAGGTGGAAATTTAAATGGAAATCTATTTATTACCTCAAACGGTGACCCGACTTTAGGAAGTTGGCGTTATGAAGGCTATAAACCTGAAAATTTTAAACAAAAACTTATTGAAGCCGTAAAAAAATCAGGAATTACAAAGATTTCAGGAGATCTGATTATTGACGATTCTTATTTCGACCATCAGACAATTCCAGGAGGTTGGCCGTGGGATGACTTAGGAAATTACTATGGAGCAGGAGTTTGGGGAATCAACTGGCGCGAAAATCAGTTCGACATGAATATGAACGGAAGCGAGATCAAAAGTTTTTCTTATCCGCTGGAAGCTGTAAAATGGCTGAATGATGTAAAAACTGGCGGAAACTCAGACCAGAGTTTAATTTTTACTGCACCGCATTCTGATGTGGCTTTAATTAATGGAACTTTACCCTCAAAAGCAGTCACTGTTTCAGGTTCTGTTCCGAATCCGCCGTTACAGTTGGGAGTCGAAGTTCAAAAGTGGCTGAAAGAATCAGGAATTGAAATATCAGGTAAAGTTTTGACCAGTTCTCAACTGGAAATCGATGGAAAAAAGTCTTTGGAAGCTCCAAAAAACAATATTATTCTCACGTATGAATCGCCGACTTTAGATAAAATAATTTATTGGTTTTTAAGAAAATCCGTTAATTTATATGGTGAAAATATCATTAAAACTTTAGGCAAAGAGAAAAAAGGAAATCCAAGTTTCAAAAGTGGAATCGCTTACCTGAAAGAATTTTGGAAATCGAAAGGAATCAATGCCAACATGATCAATTTTGCTGACGGAAGCGGACTTTCACCACAAAATTATGTCTCGGCAAAAGCAGAAGTTCAGGCTTTACTGTATGCTAAAAAACAGACTTGGTTTGATGCCTATTATGACGGATTTCCGACTCAGGACAATGGCATGAAAATGAAAAGTGGAACCATGAGAGACACAAAATCCTATGCAGGTTATCATACATCAAAAGACGGCAAGAGATATGTGTATGCAATCATTATCAATAATTATCAGGGAAGCGGAAGTACAGAGCTGCAAAAGATTTTAAATGTTTTAAAATAAATACACTTGAAAAAAAGATCCATTTTTGCCAGGTTCAACAACTGGTTTATTTTTTCTTTAATGACTCTGGTCGTTGTATCCATCGTAATTACATCTACTTTGGTGGTCAATTACTTAAAGAAAGAAGAAGTAAAAAGGGTTGATATTTTGGTAAGAGCTCTGAAATTTCAGCAGGATGTCACTCCTAGTTTGGAGGTTCAGGAATTGCTTTTGGCGATTTACAGCTCAAACACAACCATTCCTATGATTATTTTAGATAAAAATGATCAGATCATAGAATACAAACATTTATCAAAAGAAATAGGAGAAGACCCTCAGAAGATCATTGCTGAAGCAAACAGGATGGAGAAGAAATATCCGGCTATCGAAATAAAAGTTCAGGGTGGAAATGATCAGTTTGTGTATTACGATAATTCTGAAATTCTCAATAACCTTCAGTATTTTCCGTTTCTTCTGGGCTTCTTTGTCTTATGTTATTTTTTATTTTCATTCTGGTTTTTAAGAACGGTTAAAAAAACCGACGAAGGTTATCTTTGGGCAGGTTTAGCAAAGGAAACCGCACATCAGATCGGAACTCCGCTATCTTCGATGATGGGCTGGA
Source organism: Chryseobacterium sp. CBo1 (assembly GCF_001693475.1). Classification (NCBI taxonomy): domain Bacteria; kingdom Pseudomonadati; phylum Bacteroidota; class Flavobacteriia; order Flavobacteriales; family Weeksellaceae; genus Chryseobacterium; species Chryseobacterium sp. CBo1. The sequence continues at coordinate 100,910 of NZ_MAUH01000056.1, read as the reverse complement.
TGGAAATCATGAAAATGGAAAATCCGGATTCGGATGGCGTTATTGAAATTGAAAAAGACATCAGCCGACTGAGAACAATCTCGGAAAGGTTTTCGAAAATAGGTTCCGTTCCTGAGCTGAATGATATGAATTTTAATGAAACCATTCAGGAAAATTTTGATTACCTGAAAACAAGGATTTCAAAAAAAATAACATTCACCCTTTTGCTTCCTACTTACAATATTCTGGTTCCGCATAATAAAATTCTGATGAGCTGGGTAATAGAAAATCTCGTGAAAAACGCGGTAGATGCAATGAAAGGGGAGGGAATTCTGCAAATGTCTGTTTTTGAAAGGAATAAAAACATTCTGGTAGAAGTAAAAGACAACGGAAGCGGAATGACAAAATATCAGGCTCAGAATGCTTTCAAGCCTGGATATTCTACAAAAAAACGCGGTTGGGGATTGGGCTTAAGTTTAGCTAAAAGAGTAGTACAGGAATATCACAATGGCGATATTAAAATTTCTCAGACTGAAGTCGGAAAAGGCACAACTTTTAGAATTTTAATCCGAAAAGAAAAATAACAATAAAAATTGCAGTCAAACGCTAAATGCTAAAAGCAGGAAGCAAAAATTTCACTATTTTTGAAGCATGATTAAAGCAAGAAACATCCATAAATCTTATGGAAATCTGGAAGTATTGAAAGGAGTTGATATTCACATCAAAGCAGGTGAAGTAGTTTCTATTGTCGGGGAATCCGGCGCAGGAAAATCTACACTTCTTCAGATTTTAGGGACTTTAGATAGCCCTTCAAATCCTCAAAAATACGACACCGAAATTTTCTTGAATGATCAGCCGTTTATTTACATGAGCGACAAACAGATCTCGAAATTCAGAAATCAGAATATTGGTTTTGTATTTCAGTTTCACCAGTTGCTTCCCGAATTTACAGCGCTGGAAAATGTTTTATTACCGACAAAAATTGCAGGAGCCAACGAAAAAGAAATGCTGGAAAAAGCATATGACCTGTTTGAAGATCTTAAAATTGCACAGAGAATCCATCACAAACCCAATCAGTTATCGGGTGGTGAAGCGCAAAGAGTTGCGGTTGCAAGAGCTTTAATCAACTCTCCGAAGATTATTTATGCAGATGAACCGACAGGAAATTTGGATTCAAAAAATGCAGATGATCTTCACCGTTTATTTTTTGATTTGAGAGACAAATACAACCAGACTTTCGTGATTGTAACACACAATCCGCAGTTAGCCGAAATTACCGACCGCAAATTGGTGATGAAAGACGGATTGATTATCGAATAATTAAAATGTTTACCGCAAAAGATTCAAAAGAAATGATTAAAAATAGCTATTCAAAAGTTTAAAATCACAATCGTTTTTGTTAGCTTTTGAATAGCTTAATCGAATAAAAATCTTTTGAATCTTTTGCGGTAAAAAAAAATATTTTAAGAATAATTTTAAAACAAATATGAAATCCTTACTCTTTGCATTCCTTTTATTAATTTTCTGCAGCGAGTCAAAAGCACAGGAAAATGCAGAAATATTACCAAAAGAGAAGATTTCGGAGTTGAAAAATTTTATTAAAAATAAAAACTACAGTCAGGATCTGGCGGTTTTTATTAATTTTAAATTACATTCCGGAAAATATAGGTATTTTGTATATGATCTCAAAAATAACAGAATCATTCAGAGAGCAATAGTTTCTCATGGTTCAGGATCTGTTATTCCAAAATCGAATACTTTAAAATTTTCCAATATTGAAGGTTCTTATCAATCATCTTTAGGGAAATACGAAATAAAAGAAAGTTATGTCGGTCAGTTCGGGAAAGCGTATCGTTTAAACGGTTTAGATTCCACCAACAGCAACGCAATGCAACGTGCCATTGTACTGCATTCTTTCGGCTGTGTTCCTGATAAAGAATCTCAGAATTTAGCCTGTTTAAGTTTAGGTTGTCCGATGCTTTCCTCAAAAGCTTTTAATGAGACTGCAAAACATCTCGATCAGTCAAAAAAGAGCGTCATTTTATATGCTTTTTATTAACTTTAAAAAGTTTTAGTTTAAATCTGATCCCATGTCTATAAAATTTTTAGCCGAAGACGACAGACCAAGAGAAAAGTTTTTATTGAAAGGTAAAAATTCGCTTTCTGATTCTGAACTTTTAGCCATCATTATGGGTAGCGGAAGCAGGGACGAAACTGCTGTAGAACTGGCAAGAAAAATTTTAGCTTCGGTGAATAACAATTGGCATCAGCTAAGTTTACTGACGATAAAAGATTTAATGAAATTTAAAGGCGTCGGTGAAGTGAAAGCCATTTCTATTGCAACTGCTCTGGAAATCGGAAAACGAAGAGCAGCTCAGGAAATTCCGGAAAAACCACAGATTTCAAGCAGCAGAAATGCTTATGATCTTTTGAAATTACATTTGGCTGATCTTAGAACTGAAGAATTTTGGGCACTGTTTCTCAATCAGAACAATAAAGTGATTCATATTGCACAACTCACTCAGGGCGGAATCAATCAGTCGATTGTAGACATCAGAATACTTTTCAAAACGGCTTTAGAACATTTTTCTACGGGAATTATCATTTCGCACAATCACCCTTCGGGAAGTCTGAAACCAAGCTCTGAAGATATTACCATCACCAAAAAAGTAAAGGAAGCCGGAGATTTGATGAGCATTCAGCTTTTGGATCATTTGATTATTACCCAAAACTCATATCTGAGTTTTGCAGACGAAGGATTATTATGATTAGACGATTACAATACCATGAAATTGATTTTGAAAAATATACGCTCTGTCTCGAAAACTCTGCACAGCGAAAGTATTCTGCAACAAAAACGTTTCTAGATATTACATCAGATAAAAAATGGGAACTGATTGTTTACAACGATTATGAAGCAGTAATGCCTGTTCCGTATGTTTACAAATCGGGCGTGAAAATTGTTCACAATCCTATGCTTTGTCAGCAATTGGGAATTTTTTCTAAGGAAGATCAAGTAGAAATCAATGAAGTTTTTCTGAAATTTTTAGAGAAAAATTACCTGATCAGAATTTACGCTTTTAATGAATTTAATCAGTTTAAAACATCATTAAAATCCAAAAAAAACTTCCTTATACTTCCGGAAAAATATGAAACTGTTTATGCCAAATATTCTCCGAAAAGAAAAAGAAAATTAAGACTTGACGAAGAGGTCGTAAACAATTCCGAAACCAAAGATATCAATTTCGAACAGGCTGAAAGCTTTATTAAAGAAAATTTTTTGGGAGCCAGTAAAGAAGAAGATATTGATTCTTTCATGATGATTTTCAAAAAAATGGCGGAAGCTGGTTGCCTTACATTTTCTGCTTTTTACTTGAATAAAAGAATCATTAATGTGATCGTTACTTATTTTGATAAACATACGGTAGCGCTTTTAGGAACATTTAACGATAAAGATTTTGTGAAGATTTCCGGAGCTTCTGTTTTGATCGATTCCTGTTTAAAACAAAATATTGAGTCTAAAATTTTTGATTTTGAAGGAAGTGAAATTCCCAATGTAGAAGAGTTTTTCAGAGGTTTCAGACCGGAACTTCGACCTTATCATCTGATTGAATATTCTAAAAAAGATATTATTAAAAAATTACTGAGCTTGAAATTTATCATGAAACTTTAATTTAATCACGCTATTTAGATTAGTTCTGAATATATTTCATACATTTATACAGGTATTACAAACTAATAGCAATGCTAAAGAAGATACGCAATTACAAATTGCCTTACATGATTTATAATTTTTTCAACCGAAAAAAATTACAGCATAACATCCCGCTCTACAAAAAATACGGTCTCAATAAATCTTATTTCTCAAGCATTTCAAGTAAAGATTTTGCACATTTACCTGAGAACGAAAGAAAATTTGATTCGGAAAAGCTTTTCAATACAGATTTTTACAGGAGTCTTTCAGAAGAAAACAAGCTGAGTGCTCAAGGTTTTGATGACAATGGTTATTTAATTTTGAGGAATTATTTGAAGCCTGAAACAGCAGACCAGATCAATAATGAGATTGAAAAACTGATGGAGGAGGGAACTATAAAGTTTCGGTATGGCGGAAAGCTGATGTTTGTTATTCATCATTCGGAAATCATCAGAAACATCGGAAATGACAAAAATTTACTCGAATTTTTATCGGTTTTGATTGATGGAGATGCCAAATTGTTTCAAAGTATCAATTTCATCAACGGAAGTCAGCAAAAAACGCACTCAGACAGCATTCACATGACAACCTATCCTTTGGGCGGGCTTCTCGGAGTCTGGATCGCTTTGGAAGACATTGACGAAAACAATGGAGCTTTACATTACATTCCGGGAAGTCACAAGCTCCCGTATTTCCTTAATTCCGATTATGATAATGAAGGAACGGCTTTTAAAATCGGCAAAAAAAGTTATCTTGCCTATGAAGAATTCCTGGAAAATAAAGTGAAGGAATTAGGTTTGAAAAAAGAAGTTTTCAGAGCCAAGAAAGGAGATCTTTTAATTTGGCACGCCAACATTCTTCACGGCGGAGAACCACATTTAGATAAAACAAGAACCAGAAAAAGCCTGGTATATCATTATTTTGATAAAAAAAGCATCTGTTATCACGAGGTAACGCAAAGACCTGCATTATTCGAACTTTAAAATGGTAAAACGTTTTGATATTTTATTGAAAATCTTTTTTTCAGTATATCTGTGCATTATGTCGTATTATCTTTATACGCATCAGTATTACAATGTCGATATGGAAGCATATATGGGATTGTTGTACAAGACGGAATATCCCGATATGAAAATTGAAGATAATCATCAGAAAGTTTTCACGGAACTTAATGAGAAAAGACCGGGAATGTTTGAGTCTGATCTTTCGCATGAAGAAACAGCAAAAGGTGAAAATACATATTACAAAACCATCTCCGAGAATCCCAAGATTTTTGAAGAAGAACTTCAGCTTTTTTCGGTAAAACCGTTTTATAATTTTACCAATCTTTTATTTTTTAAAGCAGGTTTCGAGGCGTCAACTTCTACTTTTTTGATTTCAATATTATCTTATGTATTAATTCTTGGGTTTATATTTTTGTTTTTAAGCAAAATCCTGAAAAATCATAGTCTGGCAATTTTTTTGACTTTTTTATTCTCGATTTTTAAGCCATTATTAGAATCAGCGAGGCATGCTTCACCAGATACTTTATCTTGTTTACTTTTACTGGTTAGCTTTTATTTTTTCCTTGTTAAAAGAAGCTTTTTTGTCGCAACATTTTTTGCGATGCTGTGTATTTTAACCAGACCTGAATATTTTATCTTCTATTCGTTTTTGTATGCATTAATTTTCATTAAACGGAAAAAATTCAATGTAAAAAACTTCGAATTGACTTTTTCATTCTTATATCTGTTTCTTTCATTTGGTTTAGTACAGTATTTTAACCAAATCTCCTGGTCGGTTTTGTTTATGAATCAGTTTACAAAAGTTCAGTTGTACCCAATTTCAAACCCGGATCATTTCAATTTCCAGGAATATCTTGGTTATATTAAATCTAAATTATTATTTGAATTTAATTCATCTTATTTCCTTTTACTGTTAATTTTTGTTGTGATCATCGTTTATCATCAATTTCCTCAGATTAAGAAAAACCGGATACCGTATTTGTTTTTCGGGGTTATTTATTTGTCTGTTTTTATCAGATTTCTTGTTTTTCCGACATTGGTCAACAGAATGATGATCGGCTTTTACCTTTTGATTATCTTAGGTTTGATCTATATTCAGTCTTCAAAAGAAGATTTATTTAAAAAACTTTCCTAAGACCCAATTTATTAGTAATTTTGCTACCTCAAATTATGGCAGATTTTTCAGACTATTTACCTTATGCAGCCGCATTAGTTATCGCAATTCCTTTTTTGGTTTTGCTGAGACAATTTGTATATACCTACATCAACTTAAAGAATCAGGAGATCAAGCTTCTGTCTGTAAAATCTAACTCTGAAAACAAGACCCATTCTTACGAAAGAATGACGCTTTTTTTAGAAAGGATAAAGCCATCTAATCTGGTTCAGAAATTCGATAAGGATCTTGCCGTGCATGAGTTTGTATTTCTTACAGAAAGAACCATCAACGAAGAATTTGAGTACAATGCTTCGCAACAGCTTTATTTAACGAAAAATTCATGGCAGAATATCGTTAATTCTAAAAATGCTGTAATAGATTTGTTGCACAAAACTTACGAAAGCCTTAATAACAATCCGAATCTTAATGACTATAAAACCATTTTCATTATGAATTACATGAATGATAATGATTATATCGGAGCGACAATTGAAGATTTAAGGAGAGAAATTTTAATAATAGCATAATTAAATAATAAATATAAATAATGATTCCAAATTTTAAAGCACATCCGTGGCATGGGATTTCTGCAGGAGAAGATGCGCCAAACGTTGTAAACGTATTCGTGGAAATAGTTCCTTCAGACACCATTAAATATGAAATAGATAAAGAAACCGGTTACCTTAAAGTAGACAGACCGCAGAAATTCTCAAACATCATTCCGGCATTGTACGGTTTTGTTCCAAGAACATACTGCCATAATGAAGTAATGAAATTGGCGATCGAAAGTGGAGCAAATGATGTTACCATGGGAGATCACGATCCGTTGGACATTTGTGTATTAAGCTCACACAACATTCACGCTGGAGGACTTTTGATGGAAGCTATTCCGATCGGAGGTTTTAAAATGATTGATGGAGGTGAAGCTGATGATAAAATCGTTGCAGTAATGATCAACGATCACGCATTTGGTCATTTCAGAGATATTTCTGAATTGCCTGAAGCTGAAATCAAAAGGTTGATGCACTACTTCCTTACTTACAAAAACTTACCGGATGAGCCTGCAAAATGTAGAATCCAAGAGGTTTACGGAGCAGAACATGCAAGAAAAGTAATTGTTGCTTCACAGAAAGATTATTCTGAGAAATTCGGAGGATAATTCTTCAAAAACTTTAAAAATATACAAAGCAGATGAATTTTCATCTGCTTTTTTGTTACTAAATTTATCTAAATTTCACAAAAACTTTTATAAGTCATAATTTTTTAAACAGTTTAATGGAAATTATTAAGTATATTTAATATTCTATTACCAAAAAAATATTAAACTATGGACTTATTTGTTTTAGTGCCAATTTTTGGCGTTATTGCCCTCGTCTACACTTTTCTGCAAAGTAACTGGGTAAGCAGACAAAACGCCGGAAATGAAAAAATGAAAGTTATCAGCGGACATATCGCTGACGGTGCAATGGCTTTTCTCAAGGCCGAGTACAAAATTCTCACCTACTTCGTAATTATTGTAGCCATTCTATTAGCCGTAATGGGAATGACCAATTCTCATTCACATTGGAGTATCGGAATTTCCTTTGTTATAGGCGCAGTGCTTTCTGCCTTAGCCGGATTTATCGGAATGAAAATCGCTACAAAAGCCAATGTAAGAACTGCGGAAGCGGCAAAAACTTCCTTATCTAAAGCCCTAAAAGTATCTTTCACAGGAGGTTCAGTTATGGGAATGGGAGTTGCTGGATTAGCCGTTTTGGGTTTGGGATCTCTTTATTTAATTATTAAACAGATTTTTGCTCCAGATGCACCTGTAGATTCTCATGAAATGGAGAGAACCATCGAAATTCTTACAGGTTTTTCTTTAGGTGCAGAATCTATTGCATTATTTGCGAGAGTAGGTGGAGGAATTTATACAAAAGCCGCAGACGTAGGAGCTGATTTGGTAGGAAAAGTGGAGGCCGGAATTCCTGAAGATGATCCCAGAAATCCGGCAACAATCGCTGACAATGTTGGTGATAACGTAGGAGATGTGGCAGGAATGGGAGCCGATTTATTCGGATCTTATGTGGCAACGGTTTTAGCAACAATGGTTTTAGGCAGAGAAACAATTTCTCAAGATTCTTTTGGCGGATTTGCTCCAATTCTTTTACCGATGCTGATTGCAGGAACAGGAATTATCTTTTCTATGATCGGAACTTTATTTGTTAAAATCAATGATAATGATGGCTCGTCGACTTCGAACGTTCAGAATGCTTTAAACTTAGGAAACTGGGGAAGCATCGTAATTACTGCAATTGCTTCTTATTTCTTGGTAACCTATCTGTTACCGGAGAAAATGGTTTTAAGAGGTCATGAGTTTACCAAAATGGGAGTTTTCGGAGCTATTATGGTGGGATTAGTGGTAGGAACTTTAATGAGTATCATCACAGAATTTTACACAGCCATGGGAAAAAGACCCGTTTCTAGCATCGTGAGGCAGTCTTCAACAGGGCATGCAACAAATATTATTGGTGGGCTTTCCGTAGGAATGGAATCTACGCTTTTACCAATCTTAGTTTTGGCAGGTGGAATTTACGGTTCTTTTTTATGCGCCGGATTATATGGTGTTGCCATTGCAGCAGCCGGAATGATGGCTACAACAGCAATGCAGTTGGCTATTGATGCTTTCGGACCTATTGCAGACAACGCAGGAGGAATTGCCGAAATGAGTGAGTTACCCAAAGAAGTACGTGAAAAAACAGACATTTTAGATGCCGTTGGAAATACTACCGCTGCAACTGGGAAAGGCTTTGCAATTGCATCTGCTGCCTTAACAGCTTTAGCTTTATTTGCCGCTTTCGTAGGAATTGCAGGAATCGACGGAATTGATATTTACAGAGCCGACGTTTTAGCAGGATTATTTGTCGGTGGAATGATTCCGTTTATTTTCTCTTCGTTGGCGATTACGGCAGTTGGACAGGCTGCGATGGCGATGGTGGAAGAAGTGAGAAGACAATTCCGGGAAATCCCGGGAATTCTGGAAGGAAAAGCCGAACCCGAATATCAAAAATGTGTTGCCATTTCTACTGACGCATCCATCAAAAAAATGATGCTTCCCGGAGCAATTGCTATTATCTCTCCTTTATTAATAGGATTTATTTTCGGTCCCGAAGTTTTAGGCGGATTTTTAGCAGGAGCAACCGTTTGTGGAGTATTAATGGGGATTTTTCAAAATAATGCAGGAGGAGCATGGGATAATGCAAAAAAGTCTTTTGAAAAGGGAGTTGATATCAACGGACAAACTTATTATAAAGGTTCAGAGCCTCATAAAGCTTCGATAACCGGAGATACGGTAGGTGATCCGTTTAAAGATACTTCAGGGCCATCGATGAATATTTTGATTAAATTAATGTCTATTGTTTCATTGGTCATTGCTCCGACTTTAGCCGTTTTGCATAAAGATAAAATAGAAGCAAACAGAAAAGCAAAAATTGAAAGCTTGACCGGAATGACAGGGATTCATACAGAAAAGCAAGCAGCTCAAGAAGGAAATGCCGTTGTTGAACCTTTGGAAATTAATGGTCAGCTAAATGAAAACGGAGATTTTGTTTATACAACAGGGGATATTCAGGAAATAAAATTAGATGGAGGTAAGAAAATTTCTCTCGGAAATCAAAGTCAGTTATACTTCTTGTATAATGACATTAAAAATAAAGATAAGGCTGCTTTAAATCCTGATAGATGGTACACCATTGAAAATCTGTATTTTGAGACAGGTTCGAGTGACTTAAAGACAGGCTCAGAAACCCAACTTGCCAATCTTGCTGAATTAATGAATGCTTATCCTGATTTAAAGATAAAATTAGGTGGCTATACAGATAATACGGGAAGTGAGGAAACCAATCTGAAGCTTTCAAATCTGAGAGCTCAGACTGCCAAATTAAAACTACTCGAGATGGGAATTGCAGGAGATAGGGTAGAAGCCGAAGGATACGGTTCACAGCATCCTGTTTGTCCGGAAAATGACACCGAAGAATGTCAGGCAATAAACCGCAGAATAGATATCAGAGTTTTAGCGTTATAATTTCTTACCGATACATATAAAAAAACACTGCATCTTGCAGTGTTTTTTGTTATAAATTGTTTTTTAAGTGTTCCATTGCCTGTATAATCACTTCATCTTTTTTTACAAAGCTGAATCGTATATAGTCCGAATCCTGTTTAGAATGATAAAATGCTGAAAGCGGTAAACACGAAACTTTCTTTTCTATAGTCAGCCACTTTGAAAATTCAACATCCGTCATTGTTTTATTGATTTCTCTGAAATTAACAAGCTGAAAAAAGCCACCCTGAGATTTATCTTCCACTTGTAGAGGAGTTTGACTGATCATCTCATTAAAAATATCCCGTTTCTGCTGCATAATATTTTTATTCTCCGAAGGGTCAAAAACTTCGAGATATTTAGCAATTGCATACTGACACGGAGAATTAGAGCTGTACGAAATATATTGCTGATGAATTCGGAAATTTTGCAATAAATCTTCATCTGCTAAGAGATAGCTAACCTTCCAACCTGTAGAATGAAACATTTTACCGAAAGAAAAAATACAAAACGTTCTTTTTTTAAGCTCGGGATGTATGAAAGAACTGTAATGCTCTTGATTATCGTAACAATAGAGATCATAAATTTCTTCTGAGATAAGATAAATTTCCTGATCTTTAATCAAATCATACAACTGATTCCAATCATCTTTGCTCCATATTTTACCGGTAGGATTTTGCGGAGAATTTACAATAATGGCTTTCGTTTTAGCGGTAATGCAACTCTTTAATTTTTCCCAGTTTATTTTAAAATCAAAATCAAGATCGTAGTAAACAGGAATGCCACCGTTGAGCACAATTGATGGCGCATAAGTATAATAAGATGGTTGAATAACAACAACTTCATCACCATTATTTAAAATTGACTTTAAGGATGTATATAACCCGAATGTAGAACAGGGAACAATATTTACTTCTTCTCTTTTTAAATGTAAGCTATTTTTTCTATTGCCATTAAACTTTATAATCTGATCAATTAATAAAGAATTTCCGGCTAAAGATTCATAACTATGGCTGATCACATCGGCTGATTCCTTTAGATAGTATCTTAAACGCGGATCAATTTCAAAATCTGGAAGACCTAACGATAAATCATAGCTGTTGTATCTCGAAGCAAGCTCCGACATTTCTGTGAAAAACGTATAATCATTAAATCCGTAGTTTTTTTGCATAGGCTTTATCAAATATATTAAAAATTTGTTATCAAATTAAGGTTGAGATATTTTTGCTATTTTTAGGGAAATTATCAGTTCATGAAAAAGATATTTCTTCCTGTATTTTCAGCTATCATTCTTCTGAGTTGCAATACAGCAAATGTTTCGAGCAATCATACAGATTCAATTAATTCTAAAAGTGAGAAAGTCTTTAGTAAAGCATATCAGCAAATTAAGGTTAACGATCTAAAGAAAAATTTATACATTATTGCATCCGATGAAATGGCAGGAAGAGATACGGGAAGTCCAGGTCAAAAAAAAGCGGGCGAATATATTGTACAATTTTATAAAGATTTAGGTGTCTCTTTTCCAAAAAAATTGGGCTCATATTACCAGAAAGTTCCATCATCATTTATGAAAAAAAGAGGTGGCGGAAATCTGCCTGATTCAGAAAATATTCTTGCATTTATTGAGGGAAGCGAAAAACCTGAAGAAATCATTGTTGTTTCTGCTCATTATGACCATGTCGGAACTAAAAATGGAGTAGTCTATAACGGAGCAGATGATGACGGAAGCGGAACTGTCGCAGTGATGCAGATCGCCAAAGCTTTTCAGTCGGCGAAAAAGAAAGGAAAAGGTCCGAAACGATCTGTTTTGTTTTTACATGTTACTGGTGAAGAACATGGTCTTTTTGGCTCATCTTACTATTCTGAAAATCCTGTTTTTCCTTTAGCCAATACAGTTGCGGATCTGAATATTGATATGATCGGAAGAGATGATGCTGCAAACAGAGGGAAAAATTATGTCTACGTGATTGGTTCCGAAATGCTGAGTTCGGAATTAAAAATAATTAATGAAGCTGCCAATAAAAAAACTCATAATCTTGAGCTGAATTATAAATACGATGATCCGAAAGATCCCGACAGATTGTATTACCGTTCCGATCATTATAATTTCGCAAAACACGGCATTCCTGTAATATTCTACTTCGACGGAATTCACGAAGATTATCATCAGCCGACTGATGATGTGGAAAAAATTGACTTTAATATACTTCAGAAAAGAACACAGCTGATCTTCACCACAGCCTGGGAACTGGCGAACCGTGAAAATAGAATTGTGGTTGATAAAAAATAAATCTTCAGATATGATTATTCGTGAAGCGAAAATAGAAGACATTCCGCAAATTCAGATCGTAAGAAATTCGGTAAAAGAAAACATGCTTTCTAATCCCAATCTTGTAACAGATGATGATTGTAAAGAGTTTTTAACTGAAAGAGGCAAAGGCTGGGTTTGTGAGATTGATGGAAAAATAACAGGTTTTTCTATTGTTGATCTAAAAGAAAATAATATTTGGGCATTGTTTGTTGATCCCGATTTTGAAAAGAAAGGAATTGGAAAGAAGCTTCATCATATTATGCTGGATTGGTATTTTAGTCAAACCAGGGAAAGTGTATGGCTCGGAACATCACCGAATACCAGAGCCGAAATATTCTACAGAAAAAATGGTTGGAACAACGTCGGAATGCATGGAAAAAATGAGATAAAATTTGAAATGACTTATAATCACTGGATTAATAAAAAACAATATGAATCAGAAAATTAAATCACTAAGACCATTTATTGGCTCGAAAGATTTTGCTGAAAGCAGAGCATTTTACACAGATTTAGGATTTGAAGAAAACATTCTCGAACCAAAGCTTTCGGTTTTTAAGAAAGGCGAATTTGCCTTTTATCTTCAAGATTATTATGCTAAAGAATGGGTAGAAAACACAATGCTTTTTCTTGAAGTTGAAAACACTGATCTTTTTTGGGATGAGCTTGTAAGTTTAAAACTAAACGAAAAGTATGATTCCATTAAATTGGTTCCTACCAGAACAATGGATTGGGGCAAAGAATGCTTCATGATCGATCCTGCCGGAATTTTGTGGCATTTTGGTGAATTTTTCAATAAATAAAATGATCTACGCATTCGATACTTATTACTACGATGGTTTTGCCAAAACAATTTGCATCGCTTTCAAAAACTGGGATTCTGAAAATGAAGAAGCAATCTATTCTGAAAATACAGCCATCACTTCCGAGTATGAAAGTGGGGCATTCTATAAACGTGAATTACCGTGTATTCTCAGTTTATTGAAAAAGATTGATTTAAAAGAAAGTGACATCATTATTGTTGACGGTTACGTTACTCTTGATAATGACGGTAAAATTGGTTTGGGTGGCTATCTTTACAATGCACTAAACAATAAAATTCCTGTCATCGGAATCGCAAAAAATGGTTTTGCAGCAGAAGACAGCAAAAGACGTGAAGTTTTTCGCGGCGAAAGCAAAACTCCATTGTTTGTAACTTCGCAGGGAATTGATGTTGATGAGATAAAAATAGTTGTTGAAAATATGAACGGAGCTTATAGAATTCCGACTTTGCTCAAAAAACTTGATCAGTTGACCAGAGAAAAATGAGATTAAGTGAATAAACTGATAAAAGTCAGTATAATTATTATTTATATTTATTCTAAATAAATATAAATTTGCTTGTCTTTTAGAAACGATTCTAAAAACATCAAATAGTTCATATCCATATTAATTTTTCATTTTTCAAGAACCGATAAGTTTTGCTTATCGGTTTTTTATTTTAAATCTAAAATTAAATTCAAAATCTATATTTTTGAAAGAAATAAACACTTTTAAAATGAAAAAAATTATTCATCTTATCGCCATTATTTCTTCTCTTCAACTGGTCTCACAAAGACATTATACCAAGATAAGCAGCTCGAAAGTTAGTAATGAAAGGATTGATGTAAGCGAAAATTTCATTAAAGAATTCTACAGAAAATGCAACAATAAAGATTATTCTCAATTTAGCTGTTTTATTTTAGATAAAAGGTTAGAAAGAAAACTAAATAATGATTATGAAAAAATATGCGAAATAATAAATAAGAATGGAAAAATTACTTCTCTAAAATTCAGATCTGCTTATATTAAAGATTACACGAAAAATAGTGATCCAATAGAATTGATGACTTTTGATGCCGGTTTTGAAAACTCAAAAGAGTTGCACTTTATAAATGTATGGATCTATCGTGATCAAAACGTCATCAACAACATCTTAACTTCAAAAGAAAAACCTTTTTCAAAGCCAAAAAAAAAGAATCCGCTCTTTAGAAGCGGACTCAGTAGATAAATACATCTCATTTTTTTAATTAGACAACAACAAAAAAGCACAGCCGACGATGCTGTGCTTAAATTTTTATTTCAAATTTAATTGCAATTTCGTAATCGAAAAAGGCAAGAAAAAGATTCATTTCATTTTTATTACATAGTAAAAGTAGGAATATATTTTTGATAAACAATGAATTAAATGTTAAAATTCACAAGTTATCCACATTTTTTTGTGGATAAAATCAGACGTTCTTTTTTCATTGTATCCATTTTTAAATTTAACAAATTTAATATCTTTATTAAATCAAAATCTTCTTTTAATATTACCCTAATTAATCAGCCGAATTTCAAATTGGCTTGATTCTAAAGACTCAATTTCCTGAGTCTTAAAATCTTTATTTTAACAATTTAATGCTAACTACAGATGAATAGTTAGCCAACTTTTAAACATTTATAAAAAATGAATACACATATAATTGCCGTAATCGGTGGGACAGGAAAATCGGGTAAATATCTTGTTCATAGTTTATTAGAAAAAAAATATTCAATCAAACTTTTAATAAGAAATCCTGAAAATTTCCAGCTTCAGAATCCTTTAATTGAAATTGTAAAAGGAGATGCACGAGATTATCATTCAGTTTTAAAATTACTGGAAAACTGTAACGTTGTTTTAAGTACTTTGGGACAGCCTAAAGGAGAAAAAACAATCTTCAGTGATGCAACTAAAAATATCATCAGTGCAATGAATCATTATCAAATCAAAAGATATATTGTGACAACAGGTTTGAGCGTAAATACACCTTTTGACAATAAAAATGAGAATGTGAAATTGGCTACAGACTGGATGTATCAAAACTATCCTGAAACAACGGTTGACAAACAAAAAGAATACGAGCTGCTTACTCAGAGTAATCTTGACTGGACTTTGGTAAGACTTCCTTTAATCAATTTAACCGATGACAGTTTTAAAACGGAAACAAGTCTGGAAGATTGTAGAGGCAAAAATATCTCAGCAACAGATTTAGGGGAATTTCTGGTTTCTCAAATTGATGATGAGACATTTATTAAAAAGAGTCCGTTTTTGTATAATGTTTAAACACAAATTGCACTAATTTTATTCACGGATAACAATAATTATTCAAAATATCAAATTGTAATAATTAGTGAAAACATTTATGTCATTAGTGTTTAAAATAAAAAAAGAGAGTCTTGTGACTCTCTTTCTATTTTAATTTTCAAGCTTCTCTTTAATATATTTCGCCGTATGCGATTTTTTATTTTTAGCTAGATTTTCAGGAGTTCCTGCAAAAACAACTTCTCCTCCGTATTTTCCGGCTTCCGGACCGATGTCGATGATATGATCGGCGCATTTCATAATATCAGGTTGATGTTCAATGACGATCACAGAATGTCCGAGATCGATCAATGCCTGCAAAGATTTTAATAATTTTTGAATATCATGGAAATGCAATCCGGTTGAAGGTTCATCAAAAACAAATAAAGTTTTATCCGTTGTTACCCCTTTTACCAGGAAAGATGCCAGTTTCACACGTTGTGCTTCACCTCCCGAAAGTGTAGAAGAGCTTTGCCCGAGCTGTAAATATCCCAAACCGACGTCCTGCAATGGAGTCAGTTTTGTAACGATTTTATCCTCTTTATTTTCTTTGAAAAATTCTAATGCTTCATCAACCGTCATGTGAAGAATATCCGAAATATTTTTTTCATCGAATCTTATTTCAAGGATTTCATTTTTAAAACGGGTTCCCTTGCATGTTTCGCATTCAAGTTCGATGTCTGCCATAAACTGCATCGAAACATTGATCACGCCTTCACCTTTACATTCGTCACATCTTCCGCCATCAACGTTAAATGAAAAATGTTTAGGCTTGTAACCCATCATTTTGGCACTTTTCTGCTTCGAAAACAAATCACGGATGTCGTCATAAGCTTTCAGATACGTTACAGGATTCGAACGGGAAGATTTTCCGATAGGATTCTGGTCGATTAATTCAATATGTTTAATCAGTTTTTTTGGAAATTCCACAGAATCATAATCTCCTTTTTTACCGCCCATTCCCAGCTGAATCTGAATATCATTGGTCAGAATTTCTTTCATTAAAGTAGATTTTCCACTTCCTGAAACTCCTGAAATAACAACTAAACTTTCCAATGGAACATCAACATCAATATTCTTCAGATTATTTGATCTTGCTCCTTTTATATGAATGAATTCCTTTGCTTTTCTGCGCTTTTCAGGAACTTTTATTTCTAATTTTCCGGTCAGATATTTTGAAGTCAGCGTATCGGCAGTTTTCAGTTCTTTAAAATCACCTGCGAAAACCAGCTCGCCACCCAAATATCCTGCTTCAGGACCGATATCAATAATATAATCTGCCGCTCTCATCACATCTTCGTCATGCTCTACAACGATGACCGTGTTTCCGATGTCACGAAGATTTTTTAAAACTTCAATTAAGTTTTCAGTATCTCTTGAGTGCAAACCAATCGATGGTTCATCCAAAATATAAATAGATCCTACCAAAGAGCTCCCTAAACTTGTTGCCAGATTAATTCTTTGACTTTCACCTCCGGAAAGTGTATTGGAAGTACGGTTTAAAGTTAAATATCCTAATCCGACTTTTAGTAAAAATTCTAGACGGGTTGTGATTTCATACAATAATCTTTTCGCAACTTCCTTATCATGCTCTGAAAGTTTTAAACCTTGAATTAAAGGTAAAAGTTCATCCAAAGGAAGCTCAATCATCGACTGGATATTGTGTCCGTCAATTTTCACCCAGCTTGTTTCTTCACGCAAACGTAAGCCTTCACAAGTAGGGCAAAGTGTTTTCCCTCTGTAACGGGAAAGCATTACACGATACTGAATTTTGTATAAATTTTCCTCAAGCATTTTGAAGAAATTATTCAGCGAAGGGAAGGTGCTTTTTCCGTCGCCCTTCCACAAGTAATTTTTCTGCTCTTTCGTTAATTGATGATAAGGTTTATGAATAGGGAAATCTTTTGCTTTCTTGATAAAATCTTTTTTCCACTCGCTCATGGTTTCACCTTTCCAGGAAGCAACGGCATCTTCAAAAATCGACAAAGCTTTGTTTGGAATTACCAAATCTTCATCAATTCCTATAACTTTTCCGTAGCCTTCACAAGTCGGACAAGCGCCGAAAGGATTATTAAAGCTGAAAAAATGAACATTCGGCTCAAGAAATTCTATTCCGTCGAGCTCAAACTTATTGGAAAACTCTTTTATAGTTCCTGTTTCGGTGTTTTTTAACGAACAATATCCTCGACCTTCATAAAACGCCATCTGAATAGAATCTGCCAAACGCTGAAGAAAACTTTCATCTTCTTCGTAAGAAAATCGGTCGATCACAAGATTGATTTCCATACCTTTTTCAGGAGTGAAACCAAAACTTTCTAAATCTTCAATACCGGCAACATTTCCGTTGATTTCTAATCTTGTGAAACCTGCAAGCTTTAAAATATTTAAAGTTTCCGTAAAATTTTCAAGATCAAAATCTAAAGGAGCTGTTAATAAAAACGGAATGTCTTTTTTAGAATTTTTAATATAATCTACAACATCCGTTACCGAATCTTTTTTCACTTCATTCCCTGAAACCGGAGAAAATGTTTTCCCGATTCTTGCAAAAAGAAGCTTCATGTAATCGTAAATTTCCGTAGAAGTTCCGACTGTAGAACGCGGATTCGATGAAATTACTTTCTGCTGAATTGCAATAGAAGGTGCTAAACCTTTAATATCATCAACTTTCGGTTTTTCAAGTTTGCCCAAAAACTGCCGTGCATAAGAGCTCAGACTCTCCACATATCTTCTCTGTCCTTCTGCATAAATCGTATCGAAAGCCAAAGAAGATTTCCCGCTTCCGGAAACTCCTGTGATAACGATCAATTTGTTTTTCGGTATTAAAACATCAATGTGTTTCAGGTTATTAAGGTGCGCGTTTTTAACGAAGACCTGTTTTTTTATATCTATATCTGTTGTTGAAGCCATAGTAAATTTAAGACTAACAAAAATACGAATTTTTGACGGATTCTTTTTATTAAAAACAATCAAAAAACAAGTAATTCAGGTTTTAAAAAAAATAAATGAAGCAGTTTTTATACTTGTTTTATTAATTATTTTCATGTAAAATTGCACTTTAAATACGTGATAAATATGAGAAAGCTTTTCAGCCATTTTATTGCACATTTAATGAGAAAAAGATAATTTAAAAGTATTTACAATCCACTAAGATGCATTTTATGATGCATCTTTTTTTATGATATGTATCATTTTTTGGTTTTGGTAAAGTCTCCTAATTTTGGAAGCTTCAAATAAAACTAAAAGTAATATGAATAAGAAACTCGGAACTGTGATTTTCCTTGCTGCACTTTGTTTGGCAAATGCACAGGTAAAAACTACGGATATAGATTCGGTAGAAATTCAGGGAAAATTTGTCGCAACAACTTATAAAAATGCCAATCAGAATATTTCTGTGATTACGAGAGAAGATATTCTGAATTCTCCGGCTGCAAGTATTGATGAGATTCTGCAGCAGATCCCGGGAATGGACATCAGAAGGAGAGGAGCAAACGGAGTGCAGAGCGATGTAGGTTTCAGAGGAAGTTCTTTTGAGCAGGTTTTAATCCTAATCAACGGAATCAGAATGAATGATTCACAGACGGGTCATAATTCTTTAAACGTTCCTGTTGATTTGGATAATGTTGAAAGAATAGAGGTCATTAAAGGTCCTGCAGCAAGAAGATTTGGGCAGAATGCTTATGCAGGAGCGATCAATATTATTACTAAAACACAAATCGGTAAAAATGTAAAAATCAGCGCAAATGCAGGAGATTATGAGACGTATGGTTTTGGGCTAAGTGCAAATGTCGGTAATGAAAAATTTTCGCAATTATTGCAGGCAAACTCAAACTCATCGCAGGGCTACAGACACAACACCGATTTTGACATCAGAAATGTGTACTATCAAAATCAGTTGAAAATAAAAAACGGAGACCTCCAATTACAAGCCGGTTTTTCTGAGAAAAAATTCGGAGCAAACGGTTTTTATTCATCACCTCTAGCTACAGAACAATATGAAGAATTGCAGGCTTCGATCATAAGTCTTGCTCATCAGCAGACTTTTGGGAAATTTAAGCTTAATTCTAATGTGTATTGGAGAAGAGGGCAGGATATGTACCTTTTTAACAGAGAAAAACCTGAGATCTACAGAAATATGCACATCGGAAATAACGTTGGAGGAGAGGTGAACTCCAGTTATGCTTCAAGCTTAGGAACGACAGGTTTAGGAGTAGAATTGAGAAAAGAGTTTCTGGCAAGTAATAATCTGGGTGACAGAGAACGGTTTGTGACGCAGGTTTTCTTTGAGCATCATTTTTCATTCTTCGATAAGAAATTGAACATCAGTCCGGGAGCCTCTTGGGCAAATTATTCTACTAACGGAAATTTCTTTTATCCCGGTTTAGATGTGGGTTACACATTTTTTCAAAATCATAAAGTGTATGGGAATATTTCAAAAGTACACAGAGTTCCTACCTTCACAGACCTATATTATGTAAGCAAAACGGAACAGGGAAATTCTAATCTTTTACCTGAGAATGCAGTTTATACTGAAGTAGGTTACCAATTTCAGAATAAAAATATTTTAGCAAAGTTGAGCGGGTTTTACAGAAGTTCAGAAAATTCGATCGACTGGGTGAAAAAATCTTTAACAGATCCTGTTTGGTATTCAAGAAATATCGGAGATACTGAAATTAAGGGTATTGAAGCAGAAATTGGTCATCAGGTTTTTGACTGGTTGAAATATACGGTAGGCTACACGTATCTTGATAATAAGCTTAAAGACATCAACGAATTAAACTCACGTTATGCCCTTGATAATCTGAAACATCAATTTGTAGCAAAACTTAACACAAAATTTCTAAAATATTTTACCAACGAACTGGTTTACAGATATAATGACAGAATGAATTTCGGAAGTTATAATGTATTGGATGAAAAGCTAAGCTTCAATAAGAAAGATTTTTCGGTCTATGTATTGGTGAATAATGTTACCGATTCAGAATATACCGAAACTTTTGGTGTACCGATGCCTCAAAGATGGTTTCACATTGGGTTTTCCTACAATATTAATATTAAGTAAACTTAATATTACCGAATAGTTAAATAATATACATTTGCAAAAATTTTTTTGGATGAAACTTTTTTTAAGTCTTGGTTTACTTTTGAGTGTAAGTATTTTCAAAGCGCAGGAACATATTTCCTCATTTAATGCACTGACGATTACTTACAAGTTTCATCCAAAATTTTTCCTTTATGCTGAAGGACAATCCAGAGGAATCGAAGAATATACTTATCCCGATTATTACGAAATAAAAGGTGGTTTAGGATATAATCTCACCAAAAATCATAAGCCATTTATCGGTTTGGGTCGATATGCAACCTATAAAGATCACGCTATTAACAAAGAAGAATTTCGTGTTTGGCTACAGGATGTGATCGATTTCAAAAAAGGAATTGTAAAGTTTGAAAACAGGTTTCGTGCTGAAAAATCATGGTTTTATGAGCCTCAAACCGACACAAGATCGGAAAGAATGCGCTACCGTTACCGTTTGAATGTTTCAGTTCCATTAAATGCTAAAAAAATCGCACCGGGAACATTATTTGCGAATGTTTATGATGAGATTTTTGTAGTTTCTCCTAATAAACCTTCATTTGCAAGAAACAGGGTTTATGGTGGTTTCGGATATCAGATTGACGAAAACTTCGGAGTTTTGGGCGGTTATCTTTGGCAGCGAGAATTTGAAGCGAAAGGTAACAAAAATGTTCATTTTGTATATCTAGCTCTGAATATCAACATCGACGACACCGATAACGATAACAAAACGTATCATTTCCCGGGCGCCGATTAATTTAATATTTCTCGGATAAATATCGGTAAGCTTTCAGATACTTATTAAATCGGTGAATGTCTTTTTGAGTTAATTCCCGGTTTACTCTTCTCAAATCCATGTTATCACGAAGATCGTTCAGCTTTACGGCCACAGCAAGAGGTGATCTTTCTGTTCTTTTAACGAAATCATCGTAATTTTCTTCCGGATCAAATTTAGTAAGACAGCTCACTGCGAAAAGAATATATTCAGGAAAACCTTCAGATCGTAGATATTCAAAACTGAATTCTTCAGGATGATCTTCAACGACATCATGCAAAACTCCCACTATTTTTTCGTCCATTGTTTTGCCATATTCCATTACACGCATTACATGAGCAATGTACGGAGCGTGATATTTATCTTTTTGCCCTTTATGCGCTTTATCAGCAATTTTGATGGCTTTATTCAGCAATTCTTCTTTTGTCATTCTTTTTTGAAAAATAGAATACAAAAATATAAAACGTCTGAGATAAACTCAACGATTTTACATAAAATTTATCAACAATTTTCCTCTTCAACAGTTGCTATTTCAATGCCAGTTTATGTCGTTTTGCTGCATCCAGAATATTTGGTATTTTATGCAATGTAGTGTCTTTTTTCGGAGCTTTTAAACTCGAGTAAAGTTCAGGATTTTTTGGTTTAGCTACCGGCATTTTGTATAATTTAGCAATAGCCGTGTCAAACTTTGAAACATCCGAAGGTGTTTTGATAATTGATTTTTCAATTTTCGGAAGCTTGGTAGAATCAATTATCAAAGGTTTTCTGGGAGAAATCTGTGCTGAAAAAGATGCTGAAGACAGTATAAGTGCAACAATGTAAATTTTCATAATATTTATTTTAAACATCTAAAAGTTTAATTTTTAATTAAACTTTTTTATTATCTGATTATTATAAGACAATTCAAAATGAGTTTTTATTACACTTTAAATTAAATTTCTTTGTATTAAAATAAAAAACGTCTCAAAATGAGACGCTTTAAAATCAAATTTATATATAAAAGACTAATAAGCCCCTTTTCCAATATAATGAGCAGCCACTTTTTCAGTTAAAGCCACTACATTTGGATGATTTGTATATTTTGTAAATCTTCTTAATCCTGAAAGCATCATTCTCTGTTCGTCACCTTCCGCAAAAGAAATGATTCCTTCTTTTGCTGCAACTATAATTTTTTCAACAGCTTTATAAAGGTTTAACTGAGCCATTGCAGCTTCCACAGAATCAGCCGAGAAGTGTTTTTCAGCTCTTAAGATTGTCGATTCTGCCATGTAAATCTGGTTAAGAATTTCAGATGCATTTAATAATAAATGTTGTTGTTTTTCAATATCCATCATATATTTTTGAAGAGCAGCTCCGGAAACCATTAAGAATACTTTCTTAAGATTAGCGATGATTGCTTTTTCTTCACTCATGAATGCAGAATAATCAGGAACTTCGAAAGATGGGATTCCCATCAATTCTTTACTGATCGCCATTGCCGGAGATAATAAATCCAATTCTCCTTTCATTGCTCTCTTAATCAACATTCCGACAGCCAACAATCTGTTGATTTCGTTGGTTCCTTCATAAATTCTACCGATTCTGGCATCTCTCCATGCAGATTCCATTGGAGTATCTTCTGAGAATCCCATTCCTCCATAGATCTGGATTCCTTCGTCTGCTGTATTTTGAGTAAGATCAGATACGAAAACTTTAAGAATGGAAGCTTCCACTGCAAATTCTTCAACACCTTTTAATTCAGCCTGTTGATGATCCATCCCTCCAGCAACCAATTCTGCAATTTTATCTTCAACATTTTTTGCCAAACGGTAAGAACCTGCTTCACTTACGAAAACTCCCGTTGACATTTCTGCAATTTTCTTTCTGATTGCTCCGAAAGTTGAAATAGAAACCCCAAACTGTTTTCTCTCGTTTGAATATTGAATAGAGTGGTTCAAAATTCTTCTTTGTCCGTCAAGGTTTGCAGCAGCTAATTTAATTCTACCAACATTCAAAGCATTCAAAGCGATCTTGAAACCGTTATTTCTTTCACCCAGCATATTCTCAACAGGAACCTTCATATCATTGAAGAAAACCTGACGAGTAGAAGAGGAACGGATTCCTAATTTATGCTCTTCCTCGCCAAAAGTCAAACTGTTTGGATCTTCCAGTTCTGAGCGGTTGATTACAAAACCAGTGATGTTTTTATCATCATCAATTTTAGCGAACAAAGTGAACGTATCCGCAAAACCAGCATTGGAAATCCACATTTTTTGCCCGTTGATGATGTAATGTTTTCCGTCCTCAGACAATTTTGCTCTTGTTTTTCCTGAGTTGGCATCCGAACCAGCATCCGGCTCCGTTAAACAATAAGCTCCGAATTTTGTTCCTGTAGCCAAATCCGGAAGATATTTCTTTTTCAATTCTTCACTTCCGTAAAGAAGAGTAGGAAGAGTCCCGATTCCGGTGTGTGCTCCGTAAGCTGTTGCTAATGAACCGTTTCCACCCGAAACGTAATCGCAAGCCAACATCGTACTAACGAATCCCATTCCAAGACCGCCATATTCTTCAGGAACTGTAATTCCTAATAATCCCATTTCTCCTAATTTACGCATTGTTTCTTCTGTCAATGCATAATCTTTTTTCTCAAAACGATCGTGTTGCGGAACAACTTCTCTGTCTATAAATTCTTTCGCAGAATCGCGAAGCATTTTTTGCTCTTCAGAAAGTTCTTCCAAAGAAAATATTTCATTAGCTGGAATTTCTTTAATTAAAAATTCACCGCCTTTTAATGTTTTATTAAGTGTATCACTCATTGTTTTTGTTTTTTTAATTATAATAATTCAAAGATTGAAGCAGCGCCTTGTCCCGTTCCAACACACATGGAAACCATTCCATATTTGTTTCCGCGTTTTCTCATTTCGTCAAGAAGTTGAACCGTTAATTTTGTTCCTGTACATCCAAGAGGGTGACCAAGAGCGATGGCACCGCCGTTTACGTTCAAAATATCAGGATTTAAACCTAATTCTTTTTTGATAGCAACAGATTGTGATGCGAATGCTTCGTTTAATTCGATTAATTCAATATCTTTTAATTCTAAACCGGCTTGTTTCAAAGCTTTTGGAATAGCATAAATCGGTCCCATTCCCATGATTCTTGGCTCAAGTCCGGCAGCTGCATAAGCCACTAATCTTGCTTCAGGCTCTAATCCTAATTCTTTTACCATTTCTTCACTCATCACCATCACGAAAGCCGCTCCGTCACTCATTTGAGAAGAGTTTCCGGCTGTTACGCTTCCTCCGTTGGCGAAAACTGGTCTTAATTTAGCCAAACCTTGTAAAGAAGTATCTGCTCTCGGACCTTCATCTATTGAAAAATCAAACTTTTTAGTCTGCACTTTCTGGTTTTCATCCAGGAAATTATATTCAACAGGAAGCGGAACAATCTGATTGGCAAATTTGCCTTCTGCATTAGCTTTTAAAGCTTTCATATGAGATTCAAAAGCGAACTGATCCTGTTCTTCTCTTGTGATATTGTATTGTTTTGCAACTTCTTCAGCAGTGTAGCCCATTCCCCAATAATAATCAGGGTTTGTTTTTGCAATTTCAGTTTCTGGAACCGGCTTGTAACCACCCATAGGAATGTAAGACATTGATTCTGTACCTCCTGCAATGATACAATCAGCCATTCCTGCCTGAATTTTTGCAGACGCAATCGCAATCGCTTCACTTCCTGATGCACAATATCTATTCACCGTAACTCCGGGAACCTTGTCTGTATTCAATCCCATTAAAGAGATCAAACGGGCAACGTTCAAGCCTTGTTCAGCTTCCGGCATTGCATTTCCTACGATAAGGTCATCGATTCTGTTTTTGTCTAATTGCGGAAGTTCAGCCATTAATTTTTCAATTACAGTTGCCGCCATTACATCGGGTCTCGTGAATCTTAAACTTCCTTTTGGAGCTTTTCCAACGGCAGTTCTGAACCCCTTTACTATATATGCTGTTTTCATATTTTTTATTGATTAATATTATTTTCTGAGAGTTTTTGCCTCGTAGAGGTAAAACTGTTCATAGCTATTTGTTTTTGCTTTGCTTTATGGAGCTCCGTAGGAGCGGACCTGTTAATTTTCAATCCATTCAAATACATATTTTGGATCATATTCAATCTCAAATTTTTTCATAAAATCCAAATATTCTTCTTTAAATGTTTTCTTTTTATGATGTTCTTCTTGGTTTGAAATATATTTAACAACAGAATCTACACTGCTTTAGGAATAGGAGAAAGCTCCGTATCCTTCCTGCCAGTTGAATTTTCCGTTTTTCCATCCTTTTTCATTAATGAATTTTGACGAACCCGCTTTAATATCTCTTACTAAGTCTGAAATCGAAATGGTTGGACTCATACTCATAAGAATATGAACGTGATCCGGCATTGCAAAAACTGCAAATAATTTTTGATTTCTATTGGAAACAATACCTGTAATAAATTTATGTAATTCCTCTCTGTTTTCTTTTGAAATCAGATTTTGTCTTCCTTTAACGGCGAAAACAATTTGAACATAAATTTGTGTGTATGTGTTTGCCATAAATCTATTATCAGGTCGCCTCTACGAGGCTCAATGCATTCTAAAATTATTCTGCTATTAACAGTTCGTTCCTACGGAGCTCCCTATTAATTTCTCAAAGGTTTACCATTCTGTAACATGTACTGAATTCTCTCCAATGTTTTTCTTTCGCCACAAAGCTGTAAGAATGTTTCTCTTTCAAGATTCAATAAATACTGTTCAGTAACGACAGTCGGTTCAGAAAGGTTTCCTCCAACCATAACGTTAGCTAACTTATCTGCAATTTTTTTGTCGTGTGCAGAGATGAAGTTTCCGGTTAACATCTGGTCAGTTCCAACATAGAACATTCCCAATGCATCTTTACCCAAAACTTTTACTTTTTGTTCGATAGGTTGAGTGTATCCGTGTTCTGCTAAACTTATTGCCAGCATTTTTGCTGTTTTAATCTGTGTTCTTTTATCAACAGCAACGATATCTTTTCCTTTTTCAAGAATTCCCATATCGTAGGCTTCATAAGCAGAAGTTGCTACTTTACCCATCGCGATATTCATGAAAGCTTCACGAAGTCTGTTGTTTTTAACATCATCACTGTGGAATTCTCTTGAGGTTCTCAATGTCAATTCTTTCGTTCCGCCACCGCCGGGAATTACACCCACTCCGGTTTCAACCAATCCGATATAAGTTTCTGCTGCTGCAACCACTCTGTCAGCATGCATGGTCATTTCACAACCACCGCCAAGCGTCATTCCGTGAGGAGCAACCACCACAGGAATAGAAGAATAACGCACTCGCATCATCGATTTTTGGAAATAAGCGATTGCCATATTCAAATCATCCCAATCCTGTTCGATAGCCATCATTAAAATCATCGCTAAATTCGCTCCAACAGAGAAATTTGTCCCTTGATTTCCGATAACTAAACCGTCATATTCTTTTTCAGCTAAATCGATCGCTCTGTTCAATCCATCCAGAACTTCTCCTCCAAGAGAATTCATTTTAGAACGGATTTCGAAGTTGATAATTCCGTCGCCAAGATCTTCAATCGATGCACCGGAATTACTCCAAAGCGTTTTGTTTTTTCTGATATTATCTAAAATAATAAAAGCTTCCTGACCCGGAATTTTGTTGTATTCTCCTGAGTTTTTATCAACATAAATACTTTGTCCTTCATCATTTACTTTATAGAAAGTCTCTACATTTTTAACCCAGTCTGAAACTTCATAACCCGCATCTTTAGCCAATTCAATACCTTTTTGAACACCAACGGCATCCCAGATTTCAAACGGACCGTTTTCCCAACCAAAACCTGCTCTCATCGCATCATCAATCTTATAAACTTCATCAGAAATTTCTGGAACTTTATGCGAAACATAAGCAAATAACGCCCCTAAAGATTTTCTGTAAAGCTCTCCGGCTTTATCTTTTCCACCAATTAAGACTTTAAATCTGTCAATTGGCTTATCAATATTTTTAGTTAATTCTAATGTTGGGAAAGAAGATTTTCCCTGAAGTTCGTATTCTAAAGTATCAAGATTTAATCCGTGAATTTCAGATTTTCCTTCTGCATTTTTTACTTTTTTGTAGAAACCTTGCTCAGTTTTTGAACCTAACCATTTATTATCAACCATTTTCTGGATGTAACCTGGAAGGGCAAAAACATCATTGAAATTATTCGCTTCAACACCACTGTTACGGACTCCATTTGCAACCATTACCAACGTATCTAGACCAACAACATCAGCTGTTCTGAACGTAGCAGATTTTGGACGACCAATAACAGGACCTGTCAATTTATCAACTTCAGAAACGGTTAAACCTAATTTTTGAACGTTATGAAGCAAATCCATCATTGAGAAAACCCCGATTCTGTTCGCAATAAACG
Source organism: Chryseobacterium sp. CBo1 (assembly GCF_001693475.1). Lineage (NCBI taxonomy): Bacteria > Pseudomonadati > Bacteroidota > Flavobacteriia > Flavobacteriales > Weeksellaceae > Chryseobacterium > Chryseobacterium sp. CBo1. The sequence goes on along the minus strand of NZ_MAUH01000056.1, from coordinate 73,293 downwards.
CAGGAGTATCTTTAGCTAAAACGGTTGTTTTACCTAAGAATTTTGCTCCATAATTCATGTAGAAATCAATAATTTCCGAATTTGTATCGTTTGTAGGAATAATTTCTAAAAGAGGAAGATATCTTACAGGATTAAAAAAGTGCGTTCCTGCAAAATAATGTTTGAAATCATCGCTTCTTCCTTCCACCAACATATTAATTGGAATACCGGAAGTGTTTGAAGAAACTAAAGTTCCCGGCTTTCTGAACTGTTCGATTTTTTCGTAAACTGATTTTTTGATGTCTAGTTTTTCAACTACCACTTCAATAATCCAGTCTGTATTTTTTATTTTTGGTAAATCATCATCAAAATTTCCAACTTTAATTCTATCTGCGAATTTAGGAGAATAGAGTAGAGCCGGGCTTGCTTTTTTCAGTTTTTCAAAGTTTTCGGAAGCGATTCTGTTTCTTACCGCTTTGTCATCTTTGGTCAAACCTTTTTTCTGTTCTGCTTCAGTTAAATCAAAAGGGACGATATCTAAAAGCGAAACTTCTACGCCAATATTAGCGAAGTGAGCCGCAATACCGCTTCCCATAATTCCTGAACCAAGAACTGTAACGTGTTTGATTCTTCTGTTCATATTTTATTTATTTTATTTTCTGTTGTTGAGATCGTTTGAAATTTTCATGATTTCGGACATTACTTCTTTGAAAATTTCTAATTTTTCGGGAGTAATTTTCTCCATTACTTTTTTGTTGAAGTTGACAACAACTTCTTTAGACATGTTTCTGGAATTCAAGCCTTTATCGGTCAATTTGATAATCACTTCACGTTTGTCGGTAGTCGTTTTTTCTTTATAGATATAACCGTTATCTTCCAGAAGCTTAATAATTCTCGTTAATGAAGTTGGCTCAATGGCCATTTTAGGGCCAAGATTTGTACTTCTTGTGCCTTCTTTGGGATCAATTTTTAAAAGGGTAAGTGCCTGTACAGCAGTAGAATCATATTCCTGAGCAAGATCTGAGTACATTTTTTGTACAGAAATCCAGGTCTGTTTCAGAATAAGATCAATATTTTCTGTTTTTTCCTTATTGTTATCCATGTTATTTTGCTCAAATGGTTTTACTCAAATATAGCAAATATTATGCATGCATAGTATTTATTAACGTTAAAATTCGTTAACAAACTGATAATAAGATAATTAAATTATATGATTTGCATAATACTATGCATGCATAGTATATGAAGTTTGTAATGAAAAACAAGTATTAATAAATGGTTTTCACGAAATTAACCATTTCTTCAAAGGATTCGCATTCTTTTTTTACAGATTCGTTGGAAATTAACCAAAACTTATCTTGAAATTCAAAATTTAAGGAAGAAAGATCTTTTTGAAAGTTTTTTTGAAGTAAAGAATACAACATTTCTTTATAAAAATTCGGTGCAATAATTTTTGGAGCAACAAAATTTTCATTAATTTGAAACAAAGACGCATTCGTCAGTTCTTCATGTTGCAGCAAAATATCCTCTACAATTCCGGAGTATAATTGATTGTCTTTTACATACCATATTTTATCAGCAAACTCTTTAGCTAAACGCCAATCGTGAGATGAAAATAGAATCAACTTATTCTGTTCCTGTGCTAATTTTCGAAGCGTTTTTAAAATAATAATTTTATTTTTTTCATCTAAATGCGTTGTGGGTTCGTCCAGAATAATGATAGGTGAGTTCTGCGTTAGAGCTCTTCCAATAAAGGCTTTTTGCAGGTTTCCATCTGAAAGATTTTTAAGCAAAGTATTTTTATACTGAACTAAATCAAGTTCTTCGATAATATGTAAAACTTCTTCTCTATCTTCTTTTTTAAGGTCAAAATAAAACGGATAATAAATATATTTTCCCAACGAAATCAGATCTTCTACCGTATAATTCTGTGGAATAATAGACTTTGAAAAAACAACAGCAATATATTCAGCAATTTCTTTAACGGAAAGATGTTGCACTTTTTTATGATTAATAGAAATTTCTCCGCTTAAAATTGGAATCTGATGTAAAATAGATTTAATTAAAGTGGTTTTCCCGACACCGTTGTTACCAATCAGTAAGCATACTTCTCCTAAATTCAAATGTGCGTTTGCATTTGAAATTAAAGTTTTGTTGTAGCCGATGTCTGCTTGGTTGATCTGTAGGTGCATTTTTGTTGGGTTTTTCGCAAAGGCGCAAAGTTTATTTTACAAACATACTGTTTTAAGGTGCAAGGAATTTGACTTTGTCAAATTTTAATGCTGATTATTTATATAAAGTTTACAATTCTTGTAACTCCATTTTTGAAAAGATCATTTTGAAAATTGATTAATAATCCTAATTTACAATTTGTCATTTTCAAATAAGTTAAAAGTTGGGCTTTATGTGTTGAATTAATATAATCAACTGTTTTTATTTCTAAAATTAATTTGTTCTCAACAATCATGTCTAATCTGAAAGCATTTTCAATTTTTAATTCTTCATAGATAATTGGAAGAAGTTTTTGTTTTTCAACGAAGAGCCCAGCTTTTGTCAATTCATAAAACATACATTCTTCATAAACATGTTCAAATAACCCTGCTCCAAGTTTTTTATGTATTTTTAATCCTGTCTCAAAGACAACCTTTGATAATTCGTTTTCTGTCATTTGTGTTCTATTTTTATTTTGCCCTTTGTTGGTTTGTCGCAAAGGCGCAAATGTTTTAATCTTCAATCTGTTCTAAGGCGCAAGAAAATCAAAGATTTTCAGCAAGTGTTGTATCAAAATTAATTCAGCAATAACTTTACAAGACTAAATTTTATCAAAGATAAAATCCTTGCGTCTTAAAAACGTAAACATATAAAAAAAATCTTTGCGCCTTTGCGAAAAAACCAACAAAAAGCTAGACTTTATTCTGTCTCAAAAGCATCATCAAAATTACAGGTATTCCAAAAACCGAGCTTATCACATTCAATGGAATTTGTGTTTTTTCTGCGATGATGGAAAAAAGCAACATAATCAATATTCCCAAAAACATATTCAGAATCCATTGTTGCCAAAGTTTTGCAGGATTATAAATCAACCTGCAAAAATGCGGAACAATAATTCCAATGAATAAAATAGGTCCTAAAAATGCCGTCACTGAAGCTGAAAGAAGGGAAGAAGCTACAATTATGAATATCTTCAGCTGATTTAGATTAACTCCCAAACTTTGTGCATAAGATATTCCCAATGAATTTCCGATTAGAGGTTTTATACTTTTAAAACAGATAAATAATCCGATTAAAACTAAAATTGACAATACATAAACTTGGTTTCTCGTCACCATATTATTCGCCCCAAAAGACCATAAAATATAGTTTTTCAGACTTTGATTTTCAGCATAAAACTGAAGCAAAGAAACAATTGCTCCTGCAAAAGCCGAGACAAGAAAACCAAAGATGATTAAATAAGATTTATCCTGAAATTTATTCGACATCGATAATAAAACCAACATCAAAACTAAGCTTCCGATAATTGATGATAAACTGAGAAAACTGTTTTGAAGAAATTCAGGAAGATCAATATTATACGAGAAAAAAATATAAAAAGCTACCGACAAACTTGCCACAGAAGTAATTCCGAGAATATCGGGTCCGGCTAAAGGATTCTGAAAATATTCCTGCATCAGAAAACCGGAGGTCGGAATTGAAATTCCTGCTAAAAGCATTACTAGAACACGATTTATACGGATTTCAGCAATCTGGCTGTTGGATGATTCTGCAAAAAAATCCTGAAAATTCAAACTTAAAAATCCTGTGTTCAGATTAATAATCGCTGTTAAAATAATGGCGATCAGTAAAAGAAAACACAGGATTTTAAATTTTGTAGACATTATTGAAGTCTGCAGTTTATTTTAAAAGAGAATTAATCTTCTCATTAAGCTGTTCTTTACTCATCATTCCCAAAGTTTCATCGGTTTTATCCCCTTTTCTCATAAATGTGAAAGGAATAGCTCCGCCGTCCCATTGTTTAAAATTAGAAGCGAAAAAATTCTGATCGAGCAATTGTCCGTCTAAAAGAACGGTGTGATTCTGAATTCCGTGTTCTTGTGTAAAACGAGGGACTTCTGTATTCCAGATTGCCTTTTGGTCTAAGCTGACAAATGTAATTTTTACAGGCTTGTCTTTCAGTTCTTCAATTTTCTCTTTAAAATGAGGAATTTCTCTTACACACGGTCCGCACCAGGTTGCGAAGAAATTGGTTACATACAGCGTATCATTTTTTTTCTGCAGATAATCTGAAGCTTGCTGTACCGATAAATATTTTATAGAATTATTTGCAGCTACAGGTTCCGAAACATCAATTTCTGTAGAATCTATCGAACTGATGTTCTCTTCAGTTTTTTCAGCTTCTTTTTTACAGCTTGCAAGCATTGCAACTAAAAGAGTGGATAAAATTATCTTTTTCATAAATTATTTTTCTCTATTTTTGATTTGCAGTATGAAAGAACACATCTACAAAGGGAAACTGATAAAGTTTCATCGGTTAAAAATAGCTAAAAAAGAGAACCTGACCAAAAATACTTTTTCTCTTGAGCTTGAAATTCCTGAGGATTTGAAGGGAAATTTCGAATTTGAGGCGGGACAGTTTGTCAGTGTGAAATTTCAGTCTCATGGTAAGGAAATTATCAATGATTACTCAATGACATCTGCTCCGTACGAGAAAAAGATTTGTCTCGGAATTAAAGTTAATTCTGAGAACGGAGCCACCTCGGAATTGTATGCAAACTATAATATTGGTGATGAACTTTGGGTAAGTGAACCAAGCGGAAGATTTACGTTGGTTTCAAAACCAAGTGAGTTCAGAACGATTATAGGTTTTGCTGCAGGTATCGGAATTACGCCGATTTTAAGTCATTTTAAAAATATTCTTCATAACGAACCACGAACAAGATTGTTTTTGTTTTTTGGAAATAAGAGTTCTGAAGATTTAATTTACAGAGATGCTTTGGATAATCTTGCAAGAATGCATGGAGACAGACTGCAGATTTTTTATTTTTATTCTCAGGAAAAAACTGCCAATTCTTTCTTTTACGGAAGATTGGATGAAAAAAAGTTAAGTTTAATTATCAATCAGATTCTGCATCTGGATGATACCGATGAAGAATCGACAATTTGGGATGCTGTAGATGATGTTTTGATCTGCGGAAAAGGAGAGATGATCAAAGCTTTGGCAAATGCCTGTTATCATCACGGAATTCCGAAAAAAAACATCCATTTTGAATTGTTTGAAGAATTTAATGATGATATTTATCCGATAGAAAAAGAGTTTCCGCTGATTACTGATGTTCGCATTGATTTTAAAATGTTTGGAAAAGAATATCAGACTCAACTTGACGATAACAGAGAAAAAATTCTGCAACAGTTGTTATTAAAAGGTTTTCCTGTTCCATACTCTTGTAAGTCAGGAATTTGCGGCAGCTGTGAATGCAATCTTGAAGAAGGCGAAGTAGAATTACTCGAAAATGAATATTTAACAGAAAAAGAAGAAGCCAACGGAAAAATTTTAGCATGCATGTCGATTGCTAAAACAAAGAAAATAAAACTTAACTTTGATTTTAATTGAGAATCATCCGAAACATATTTAAATTTATTTTCGGGTCAGCAGAAATTGTTTTTCTTCTGATCTGCTTATCTAATGCGTGGGTTTTCGGATTGACCAACGGAAGAACTTATACCAAAATCTCAAAGATTCCGCCGCGTGAAGTAGCTTTAGTTTTAGGAACTTCTCCAAGAATGCGTTCCGGACTTTCCAATCCTTACTTTACCAAAAGAATGGATGCGACAGCTTTGTTGTATCATCACGGGAAAATTAAAAAAATCATCGTAAGCGGAGAAAAAAGTAAAGGATATAACGAACCTGCCGCAATGAAAAATTACCTCATTTACCAGGAAGGTGTTCCTGAAGAAATCATTATTGAAGACCCTGAAGGTTTTAATACTTATAAGAGCATTTTACGCTGTAAAGATGTATACAAAACAAAAAATGTGATCATTGTTTCGCAGGGATTTCACAACTTAAGAGCTTTATTTTTTGCACGAAACAACAATATGAATGCTTTGGGTTTTGATGCGCAAGACGTTACAAAACCTGAAAGCTATTACAGAAACCAATCCCGCGAAATTATCGCAAGAGTGGCTGCTGTTATATATTTTACTTTGGGAATTTCTCCTGATTAGAAAGGATATCCGAAGGCGATATTCAGTGTCGGCTTCAAAGGTTTAATATCATTGAATCTCCATTTTTCACCATCCGGTTTGTTCGGATCATAGATTTTGTAGGCTAAATCTACTCTTAAAGTAATGTAAGCAACATTTACTCTCAGACCAAATCCGCTACCAATCCCCATTTCTCTGATGAATTTATTGAATTTAAACTGATCGTCAAAACCATTATTCTCCGTATTCCAAACGTTTCCTATATCCGTAAAAAGGGCTCCTTCATACATATTAGTAAACGGAATTCTGTATTCGATATTTGTAGTAAGTTTTACATTTCCCATCAGATAAGTACGTACTCTTTCGTCAATCTGAGATCCCCCCGGACCTAAACCTCCGAAAGCAACCCAGGCTCTAATGTCATTCGCTCCACCATTAAAATATGATCTTACAAAAGGCATTGCCGATGAATTTCCGTACGGAACGCCTAAACCTATGAACTGACGCAGTACCAAAGATTGATTTCCATTAAACCTGAAATATTTTCTTACATCAAAATCGAATTTCACAAACTGTGCATACGGAATTCCGAAAATTGTACGTTCCGGACTTCTCAGAATCCCACTGTTATCTTCTCTTTTCTGATTAAAAAGACTCGGTATATTTCCTGCTAATTCTACTTTTCCGTTAAAGTAAAAAGCATTCGGATAATCTTTCTTCCCGATTTCATTATAAATAAAATTATAAACCATGGAAGAGATCAGAACGTCCTGAGTTTGTCGGTCTTTATTAACAAGTGTTCCTGTGAAGTCCAAAAGCCTGTCTGCTTTTTCTACATCCAAAGTTGCAACATAATCAAGATCTTCGATGATTTTCTGTGAAATTTCATCTCGGGTAAATTCTCCAGCCTCGAATTGTTGTCCTAACTGTGGGTTATAAGCAAAATAATCTGCGAATGCAGCACGTCTGATATTATCGTCTCCTACAAAGAAATCGTAGTAACTGTCTTTATTTTTTGTTAAACTGAAAAGGGTATTAAATAAAGTCAATCTATGAGACACCTGATCGTTCACGTTGGCAAAATAATTTAAACCTGTATTGAAGTTCGTTCTTCCCAAGCCGATATTATTCTGCACCGAAGCTCCTAAAACGATCGAAGAAGTAGGAGTATATCTTTTAGGAATCAGTTTATAATAATTGAACGGAAGAAGTAATCGAGGAAAACTTAAGGATGCCTGCGCAGAAATTTCAGAGGCCCAGATTCTTTTATCAAGATTTTTCGGGTCTACAACACGTCCGATCGTTCCTGCCAAACTGGTTGAAAGGTTTTCTGCACCGCCAAAAACATTTCTAGTGGTTAAATCTACAGACGGAGAAATACCCCAATTTAAAAACTGAGAATAATTCAAATCTGTAGCCACTTTCAGATCATATTTATCAAGCGGTTTAAGTACATATAAAACATCAACAATACTGTCATTGGGAGCTGTTACACCGCCTTGTCTCAGAGAATCTCTTGCTTTCAGAATACTGAAGTTGTTCATTGCAAGAATATTTCTCTTGGTAAGATCCAGTTTACTTTGGTCATAAATTCCTTTATTGTCAACAATAATCGTTCTCCACAAAGCAGAGGTCTTATAGTTATCGTTTACTTTGTGGAATCTTATTCTTCTCAAGCTATCTTTTACCGTCCTTCTAGGGAAATCTCTGTTTCTGTTGACAATGGCAATATCAACATTTCCGAAAGTTGCTCTTTTGTATGGACGATCAGCAGAATCTTTATGAATCTCCAAAACAAGCGGCACTTCTTTTCTGCTTTTCAATGAATCTGCGATGAAACCTACTTCATCATTTCCTGCGTTGAATCTATAATATCCACTTTTACGCATCAGATCATTCAATCGGGTAATTTCTTTTTCGAGTACGGTCTGATCTAATACCTGTCCTTTTCGCACAAGACTTTCATTAATGTTTTGCTGAAAAAGACTTTTGATCCCCGGATCTGTAATATTATAATAATACTCTTTAATATTGGTGGGAGTATTGTGTTTTATTGAATATTGTACAGATGCTTTTTTATTTGCAGAATCAAGTTTGTGGGCATATTTCACTTCAGAATCCCAGAAACCTCTGTAAGTCATTCTTTTTTCAATAGACTCTGCACTTTTTTCAGTTCTTGTCTGATCTAAAATAACCGGCGGAGTTCCCCAGTTGTGATACAATCTGTCCATGAAAAGACTTTTCCCGACACTGCTTTGCATATTGTATTTGATGAAAAGAGAATCCCGAAGTTTCTGATTTCTCATTTCACTCGGGTAAGTCATGTATTCGTTGAGAATCGTATCATATTTAGGATTTGCCGCATTGTATAAAAGAAGACTCAAAGGCATGAAAAGCAATTGCTTTTTATTCGGTTTTTGCTGCACATAATCTTTCAGTTCTTCATCGAAAAACTGTTTTTTATCTTCAAACTCGAAGTTGTTTTTGGTAAGCAGATATTCACCGTCCGGAACTTTCTTCGTGGTACTGCAGGCATAAAGTAAACCTACAAATGTTGCAAAAGAAATAATTTTATAATACTTTTGAGGAGAATTCTTATAATGCTTACAGCTCATACAATTAAAATTTTACAATCTTTAGATAAAAAGAAGTTCAGGCAAAAATACAATTTGTTTTTGGTTGAAGGGAATAAAACTATTCTTGAACTTCCTAATTCTAACTTTAAAATTAAAGAAATATTTTCTACAGAACCTAACAATTTTCTGTCCAAAGATGTACAATTCACACACATCTCTGAAAATGAACTTAAAAAAATCAGTTTTCTGAGAAATCCTAAAGATTCTGTGGCTGTTTGTGAACTTTTAGAAGAGTCACAATTTGAAGATAAAAACTTTCAATTGGTACTGGATGGAATTCAGGATCCGGGAAATCTCGGAACAATTATCCGTTTGGCAGACTGGTTCGGAATTGAACAGATTATCTGCAGCGAAGATACCGTAGATTTTTATAATCCTAAAGTAATCCAGGCAACGATGGGTTCTTTTACCAGAGTAAATATCGTCTACTGTGATTTGGTTGAATATCTTTCAAACACCGAAAACCTGAATGTAGGGACTGATATGGAAGGGGAAAATATCTACCAATTTGAAAAACCCAATAAAATCAATTTAATTTTAGGAAACGAAGGAAACGGAATGCGCGATGAAACAGAAAATCTTCTTCAGAAAAAAATAAGCATTCCAAGATTCGGAAAATCGCAGTCGACAGAAAGCTTAAATGTTTCTATGGCAGCCGGAATTATTTTGGGACAGCTCTTCAAAGATTGAGAGCTGTAGAGTCGGAGAGTGGAAGGGTAATTAACATACTCAAACACGCATTCACTCTCCAACTCCAAAACTCATATAAGTTGCTCCATACTGGATACACTTTTTGTTTTTTGGTAATTTTCCAACTTTTTGCGGACATATTTTAAAGCAATCGGTGCTACATAAATCAATGCTGCTCCCAAAAGTTTTTTCTTCCAGTTGGAACTTTTCATATTTTTTTTGGCATAATTGGCAACCAAAGCAGTTACTCCCAATTTGATAAGCCCGTCTACAGCATTTCCGCTGAAAGCAGAACTTGCCAAACCTACTGCCGCATTTTTGCTCAAAAGCATATCTTTAACTTCGGAAGTAAGTTGCTTAGCAATAACATCTTTTCTGATAACCGTTTTTTCTTCGCCGTCTTCATCTACTTTCTCCTGCAAATACTGATCGCTGAGACCGTTTGTAAACGCACTGAGACTTTCTTTGGTGTTTTTAAATGTAAGAAGTGCTTCCAAATCTTTAATTTCACCTTTTAAAAGTCTTTTTTTTCTTTTAAGTTCTTCCAGACTCTCGTAATTTCTGCCCATAGTTTAGTGATTTAAAAATTCGATTACTTTATTTGCGACCATATGCACGATTTTCTTCTTAAAGGTAACAACTAAAAGCATTATAACAAAATAAAACGTTGCTACAATCAGAAATCCGTAAGAGGTATTATTGAGTGCTTTTCCCAGCAGAAACGCCAATCCGAAATTAAAAAGAATGATAAAAAAGCCAAAAGCTACCAATAATACAACAAGATAGGCAATAACACCTGCGGAAATTGAAGATTTTTCGGTGGCTTCAATTTTTAGCAAATCTATTCTTTTAGATGCATATTCTTTAATAGTTTCAATCATCCTTATTTTTTTTAAAAGTTACAAAAAAAGGAACTCTTTTACCTAAAGTTCCTTTTTTATATTTAAAATAAATTAAATATTAGTTTTTAAGATCGTTCAATCCGGATTCTACATCTTTTACCATATCGGTAGTCTTAGAAACAATTTGATCTTTGTATTTATCATATCCGTCTTTCACGGTATGAGCTACATTATTGGCAGTTTCTTTGAAAGTAGAAGAAATATTGTCATACTGATCTTTTACTTTTTCAGATACTTCACCATATTTATTTTTAGCCTGATCTTTCAGATCGTTCGCTTTTGTTCTGATTTTTTTTCTTGTTTCTTTTCCTTCTTCAGGTGCATAAAGCATTCCTAAAATTACACCTGCTGCAGCACCTGCTAAAAGTCCTGCCAAAATACCTGCTGTATTATTTCCTTTTCTAGACATTTTTTGTTTTTTTTAATAGTTAATAAATACTAGTTTTCGTTTTAAAAGGTTACAATTAACATACCAATCGAGGTTTCTGTCTAATAAAAATTGTTAATTTTTGTAAGATGCTGCAAAATACTTTCAATGGTTTGACTTTTTGTCAGATTTGTATTATCAATGACAATGGCATCTTCTGCCTGTCGCAATGGTGAAATTTCTCTTTCACTGTCTATACGGTCTCTTTCGATAAGATTTTCTCTGACCTGATTTTCATCGGCTTCAAATCCCATTGATAAAAGTTCGTTGTATCTGCGTTTTGTGCGTTCTTCAATACTTGCGGTAAGGAAAAATTTAAAATCCGCATCAGGTAAAACAACTGTTCCGATGTCTCTACCATCCATAATTACACCGCCGTTTCTTGCAATTGATCTTTGTGCTTCAAGCAAAAAATCTCTCACTTCTTTTTGTTTGGCAATTAAACTTACATTATCAGAAACTTCCGCAGTACGGATCTCTTTAGAAACATTTATTTTATTTAAGAATAGAACCAGCTCGTCTTCCTCTTTTTTAAATTCAAGCTCGATAAGATGAAATGATTTGAAAAGTTCTTCTAAATTAATTTCATTCTTGTCATCCACACAGTTCTGCAAAGCAAACCACGTAATCCCACGATACAATGCACCGGTATCTAAATGTACAATACCAAGCTTTTCGGCAATAATTTTTGAGATAGAACTTTTCCCTGTAGAAGAATAGCCATCAATAGCGATTACTGGTTTTTTCATACGACAAATTTCAAGAATTTTTCTGAAAAAATCAAGTAGGTTTCTGGTATTACCTGAATAATTATAAATTTTGAAAGAAATTATTCTCCTCTGTGACCGCTTAAGTCGACAGAAATACCAATTTGGTTGACATTAGAAGAATTATGATATCTCACATGAGCATAATCTAAACGGAACTTGGAAATTTTTATACCAAATCCTCCAGAAAGCCCCGTAAAACTTCTCTGATCCTGAACAACAAGTTCATTTCCGCGTCTTACGTTGTAACCCAATCTGATATTGAATCCTTTTTCAGGAAACAATTCAGCTCCGATTGAAAAGTGATCGGCCAGTTTTCTTCCGAAACCTACTTCTTGTCCGTTCACATTATATTCTTCAGAAATATCAAATTGTTGAAGATCGTGTGCTGTAATGGTTACAGCAAGAGGGAAGTTCTTTAATATTTTAGTATAACCCAAATCTATTCTGAATGGAAGATTTTCCCGCTCTCCGTTGAAAGATTTAAACTGATATCCGAAGTTTCTGAAAACAACAGACGCAACTTCTTTACTTTGTTTATTGTGGTAAGTAATTCCTGCAGTTCCCGATAAAGCGGAAGAAGTGTAGGTATCAATTTTTGAAGTAATAAAATTCAATCCACCACCAATCGTCCAGTCTTCTTCGAACTGATAGGCATAACCGGCTCCAACAGCAACATCTGAAGCAGAAAATTCTCCCATTTCAAAGCCGCTTTCATCGGTTCTCGGAATATTTCCATAGCCTAAATATCGCGCATTCACTGTAACCATATGACCGTTATCAAGATCCTTTGCAAAAGCAATGGTTCCGAATTTGGAGTCGGCAAGATAGGTTGCAGCATTTACTGAAAGCTGTTTGTCGGAATCTTTATTCAGCAAAGCAGGATTGGCAATAGCAAAAGAAACGTCATAATCTCTTATTGTTATTGCATCACCACCTAAAGCAGCCTGTCTTGCTGAGACAGGAATATTTAAGAAAGAATAAACGTTTGTTCCAGTTTGTGCAAATGAAACAATTCCCGAAAGAAATAGTGAAAAAATTAGAACTTTCTTCAAATCATTATTTAATTAATGCAAAAATAATTCTTTTTGCTACTTATCAAAATATTTCGACGATTATTTTATGTATAATATTTTTCTTTTTTCAATATTTATAATGATTATATTTGCAAAGTTAATTTCCGGGGAGATTAATACTTGAAAACTATTATTAAAATTAAAGATGAAATATAAAAGAATCCTTCTGAAACTGAGCGGTGAGGCATTAATGGGGAACAGACAATACGGTATTGATAATGACAGACTGATGGAATATGCTCAGGAGATCAAAAAAGTGGTTGACAGAGGTTGTGAAATCGCAATTGTGATAGGAGGAGGAAATATTTTCCGTGGAGTAGCAGGAGCTGCAAAAGGGATGGACAGAGTGCAGGGTGACTACATGGGAATGCTTGCAACCGTAATCAACGGAATGGCTTTACAAGGGGCTTTGGAAGATGCAGGAATCAAAACCAGATTACAATCTGCCATTGAAATGGATAAAGTGGCTGAACCTTTCATCAAAAGAAGAGCCGTAAGACATCTTGAAAAAGGCAGAGTAGTGATCTTCGGAGCCGGAACGGGAAACCCATATTTCACAACAGATACTGCAGCAACGCTAAGAGCAATCGAAATCGGAGCTGATGTTATTCTTAAAGGAACAAGAGTAGACGGGATCTACGACAGCGATCCTGAGAAAAACGAAAATGCAGTAAAATATAACTCTTTAACTTTCGAAGAAGTTTTTGAAAAAGATCTTAAGGTAATGGATATGACTGCCTTTACTTTAAGCCACGAAAATAAACTTCCAATCATCGTTTTCGATATGAATAAAGACGGTAACCTTCTTAAGATCGTAGACGGAGAAAATATTGGAACATTAGTTGATCTTTAAAAAAGAGCCAAGGAAGAAGAAAAAAGACTCAAGGTGAATTGATGTGATTAAACTGAAATCTGATCTATTATTTACTTTTTTCTTGTATCTTTTAACTTGAATCTTTAACACATGTGTAACATATCAAATTTTATTATAGTAATGGAAGAATTAGATCTTATCGTAGAATCTGTACAACAAGACATGGATGCAGCTATTAAGCATTTGGATCACGCATTTCAAAGAATCAGAGCGGGACGTGCGTCTACAAGCATGGTTCAGGATGTGATGGTAGAATACTACGGTGCTCAAACTCCTCTAAACCAGGTTGCGAACGTTTCTATTCCGGATGCAATGACCATTTCTATTCAACCTTGGGACAGAACTGCGATTAATGCTATCGAAAAAGCGATTATCAATTCTAATTTAGGATTTGCACCTTCTAATAATGGTGAAAACATTATCCTTAATGTACCACCTTTAACAGAGGACAGAAGAAAAGAATTGGCAAAACAGGCTAAAGGGGAAACTGAAGATACAAAAATCGTTGTAAGAAATGCCAGACAAAACGGTTTGAAAGAACTTAAAAAACTAGAAGGTGTTTCTGAAGATTTAGTAAAAAATGTAGAAGCAACTATTCAAGAGCTTACCGATAAATATGTGAAGTCTTGTGACGACCATTTGAAGACGAAGGAAGCTGAAATTATGAAGGTATAATTTTCGGTTTGAAAATAAAAAAAGAGGTTTCAATTGAAGCCTCTTTTTGTTTTTATAGAATACAGTCGGATTTTCCTTTTTTATCCTTGTTCTTCAAAAGAACTTCAAAAGTTTTCTGCAATTCTGAATAAGAACAATTTTTACTCGGAACATTCTGAATATTATCAGGATTCGGATTGTTTTTGGAGCTGGATCTAATGGTATATTTTTTTTCCAGACATTCTATTGCTTTATCGTTTACGATATAGATTCTTTGTTGCTCAATATCATCTTTTGTTTCCGGTTTTTCGGGAGTTCCGCCGTCAAAATTCCAAAGCGTATCATCTTTAAAAATAAAATAAGGCTTCCCGTTTTTCAGATAATAATTTTCTACAGAAGAAAAATGACTGTCACCGTGAAAATGTTTAATGCTTTTCAATTCTCCGTTTGAAGTATAATAAACAACATTTCCCGAAACTTCATTGCATTCATACTCAAAGCCTGTAGAATCGAGCTTTTTAGCAATTAATAGATTATTTAATAAAGTAAATTCAGCTTTGATTTCATCAACCGTTTGCGGAGAATTGTTTTTGTCTAAAGAATCTTTATTTGAAACCGTTTTTAAAGTATCGGTTGAAGATTTTCCTTCTGTTGAATCATTCTTTTTGTTTTCACACGAAAATAACAGAACAACAGCCGGTAATAAAATGAGTTTTTTCATTGATTAATATTTTGCTTTTTTGAGAGCAGCAAAAAATGTGCAATTCTTTATTGACCAACCGGACGATTCCCCGCATAAGCAGGAATAACTACAGCGGCTCCAATGATTCCGACAACCAATCCTAAAGTTTTGCCTGTGCTTGGTTTCAGAATTCTTTTGATCTGGTTCTTTTCTATAGAAATTTCTTTTCCTTCGATACTTCCGGATAAGGAGAGATCATCCTGGTTTAAATATTTAAAAGCCCTTATTTTATTTCCGTCCCCGGTTTCTATAATATAATTTTTATCGGCTTTTAAAACTGAATAGTCAAAATTGTTGTTGCGGCTCACTTTTGTAGAAACACAAGAAGTAAATAATGTTCCGGAAATCAGTATTGCAATTAAAGCTCTTTTCATTTAGTTATAATAAATCTGCTGCGAAAATAATGAAAACAAGAAAAGATAAACAATCTTTGAATATGAATTAAATCGTAATTTTTTAATCAAACTTTATAAAAAAATCCGAAAAATAAATTTCGGATTTAATATTATTGATAACGTTTATGTTCCTTCTGTTTGACAAAAACCCGTGTAATGGGTTTGAAGAATGCTTTGTACTTTTCAGAATCAAACAACTGAGAGTCGGTCAAAGCTTTGTAAGTCATCCAAACTCCAAAAGGGAATAAGATGATATTCGGAAGCCATGCTGCAAGATAAGGACTCATTTTTCCCGACCATGCAACGTTTTCGAAACCAACGTTAATGACATAAAAAATAATGAAAATCACAATCGCAATAATTACAGGAACTCCCATTCCTCCTTTTCTGATAATTGATCCCAAACTCGCCCCGATCATAAAGAAAATAATACAGGTAAAAGAATAAGTAAGAATTCTCTGCTGATAAATAACTACTTTACTGAAATATTTTATACTCGGATCCAGCTCTTTATTTTTGGAATCTAAATTTGCCTTTAAATTATCAAGCCTTGAATAAGCATTACTAAGAATCTGAAGCTTTTTATCTCCTTTTATAGAATCTAATTTGTACTGTGATTTTACCGGAGCTTTGGTTTTATTTTTATCCATGTACGTAACGACAGCATTGGTTTGGCTAATGAGATCATTACTGATATTGTCTACAGTTTTGGTGTTGTCTTTCTTTGCCTTATCAATGGTTTTAAAGAGCTGTGTAAAAGTTTCAAAACGATAATCATCGGTAATCTGTTCTTTTTCGATAGCTTTATCAATAAGCTCACTAATGTCGAAATGGGTAATTAGCGTATCGAATTTTGTTGTCTGATCGGGTTGTTTTGCTCTGACAAGATCTGATTTTCCGGCATGGCTGTCTTCGATGACATATCCATTGTATAAAATCAGCTGCATGAATTTCGGGTTTTTTGCATTGGCAAATTTTCCTTTCTCAGCAACAATGGTTTGTTGATTTTCGAAATTACTCGCTTTTTTATGAATAAAAATACCTTCAAGATCTCTTCCTTCTTCTCCTTTAATTTTATCAAATTTCACCATGAAACCGGGGATCTGATCAATAAATTGTCCGGGCGTAAAATTCAGGGCAGGTTTAGTCTGTGCAATATTAAAAAGCATATTCTTTGCTTTTCTCTGAAAATCCGGAATAATATTATTCGAAAAGAAATAGAGTAGGATAGCCAGAACAGTGGTTACACCTAAAAGCGGCATCATCACACGCGTTAAAGAAATTCCGGCAGCTTTCATTGCAGCAAGTTCGTAACGTTCTCCCAGTTCACCAAAAGACATGATACTCGCCAGGAGAATCGTTAAAGGCAAAACCATACTTACTACACTTACCCCGAGATAAAAAAGGAGCTTCATGATCTGTAACGTCGTTAAACCTTTACCCATAAACTGACCCAGCTGAATCCAGATAATGTTTACAATAAATATAAAAAACAGAACACTGAATATAAATAAAAACGGACCAAAAAAGGTCTTGATGATATATCGGTCTAATATTTTAAACATTCGCCAAAATTAATGAAAAAGCCACAAAGTTTTCTTTGTGACTTTAAATTTTAATATTTATTTAGAATTATAATTCTGTAACCAGATAATTCTTGTATTTATTCTTGTCATAGACAAACATATTCGGATCTAATTGCTGATTTTCTTTATATTCTTTAATAGAAATTACAGAAATGTCTTTGTTGTTTCCAAACTGTTCCAGTTTCAGCATCTGCTTTTTCGATGAATCTACATAAAGATAAATGTATTTCAATCCGTTTGCTTTTACCGGAGTTAATTTAATTAAATCTGCACTTACTCCATCTACTGTTTTTTTACCGCTGTAAGAAACGTTATAATCATTTCTGTATGAAGTAAGATAGTTGATCGGAGAAAACATAGCTGTGTTTGCATTAGGT
Source organism: Chryseobacterium sp. CBo1 (assembly GCF_001693475.1). Classification (NCBI taxonomy): domain Bacteria; kingdom Pseudomonadati; phylum Bacteroidota; class Flavobacteriia; order Flavobacteriales; family Weeksellaceae; genus Chryseobacterium; species Chryseobacterium sp. CBo1. Next base: position 55,987 of record NZ_MAUH01000056.1, on the reverse strand, counting down.
TTTGCCACTGTTACCTCCATGTCTTCCGTATTGATGTTGTAGATTTTGTTTCCGTCAAAAATCTGCTCGGTTTCCATGATCTTCAACTTATACTTGTCTCCTGCAGAATAATAGATTCCCGGTTCAGTTTTAGAAACAGCTCCGTTCGTTCCGCTTCCGAATGCAAATTTAAAATATGAGTTTTTCTTAGAATTGTAGTTTGCTGTAATATCATCTAAAATTTTCTTTGCTTTAGCATCAATTTTCTGAGCCTCTACAAAACTCATACTTCCCACTACAAATACCCCTAAAACTACTTTTGAAATTATTTTTTTCATTTTATTTTTCTAATTTTTCTATTCTTTAGACTTTCATTCAAACTGAAAGTTAAAAATTATCTTTCTGAATTTAGCTTCGCAAATCTTCCAAAAACTGTTCCAAAGAATGCAGATCACTGATGAGAACTTCTCTTGCTTTGGCTCCATTAAATCCACCAACGATACCGCTTGCTTCAAGCTGATCCATAATTCTTCCGGCTCTGTTGTAACCCAATTTCAATTGTCTCTGAAGCATAGAAGTAGAACCTTGTTGTGTTGAAACAATAATTCTTGCTGCCTCTTCAAACAAAGCATCTTTTTCATTGGGATCAAACGCGCCAACTGTGCTTGTAGCTTCTTCAGAAACAAATTCAGGAAGTAAGAACGCAGAAGCATACCCTTTTTGTTCACCGATAAACTCAGCCAGTTTTTCAACTTCGGGAGTATCAACAAAAGCACACTGTAATCTTAAAATTTCATTTCCGTTAAAGTAAAGCATATCTCCTTTACCAATCAACTGATCTGCACCCGTAGAATCTAAAATCGTTCTGGAATCCACACTTGAAATCACTCTGAACGCAGCTCTTGCCGGGAAATTCGCTTTAATCATACCGGTAATTACATTTACGGAAGGTCTTTGTGTGGCAACAATTAAATGAATTCCAACTGCTCTTGCCAACTGCGCCAATCTGGCAATCGGAAGTTCAACTTCTTTTCCTGCGGTCATAATTAAATCTGCAAATTCGTCAACGACCAAAACGATGTATGGTAAATAACGGTGTCCGTTTTCAGGATTTAGTTTTCTTTCTGCAAATTTTTTGTTGTATTCTTTTAAGTTTTTACAGAACGCATTTTTAAGCAAATCATAACGCTGATCCATTTCAACGCAAAGAGAATTCAAGGTGTTGATTACTTTATTGGTATCCGTAATAATGGCATCATCAGAATCCGGAAGTTTTGCTAAATAATGTCTTTCAATTTTTGAATATAATGAAAGTTCCACTTTTTTAGGATCCACCATGACGAATTTCAGTTCGCTTGGATGTTTTTTGTAAAGCAGGGATGTAAGGATTGCATTAATTCCGACAGATTTCCCCTGTCCTGTTGCTCCCGCCATCAAAAGGTGAGGCATTTTAGACAAATCTGCCATAAATACTTCATTTGAAATTGTTTTTCCGAAAACCACAGGCAAATCCATATCGGTATTCTGGAATTTCTGAGAAGCAATAACCGATCTCATAGAAACCATCGTAGGATTTTTTCTCGGAACTTCAATACCAATTGTTCCTTTTCCAGGCATTGGTGCAATAATTCTGATTCCAAGAGCAGAAAGATTCAACGCAATATCATCCTGTAATTTTTTAATGGATGCTACTCTGATTCCTGCTTCGGGAACAATTTCGTACAAAGTAACTGTTGGTCCGATCGTCGCCTTAATTTCAGCAATTCCAACGTTGAAGTTCTTTAAAAGACCAACAATTTTATTTTTATTTTCCTCTAATTCTTCTTTATTGATTGAAATTTCTTCATTTCCATAATCTTTCAATAAATCGATTGGCGGCATTTGGAATTTTGCCAAATCTAAGCGATGATCATACAAGCCATGCTTATCAACCAATTCCTGAGATTGTTTCTCTGAATCATCAACAATATCAATTACGGGAGCAACTTCTACTTTAAATTTAATATCTTCAGTTGCAGGTGCAGAAAAATTAGAATGAACTTCAAAAGCATCTTCCGGTTTTACAGCGGGAATTACTGGTTTTGTATCAAGATTTAAATTAACTGTTTGTGGAATTTCTACTTTTTCGTCTTCAAAAGAAGTCTGATTCGGAGTTACGATGGTTTCAACTTCTGCTTCCTTTTTAGTTTCCTTGAACGGAGATTCTCTTTTTGGAGATTGAATTTCCACGGTCTCAGATAAATCTGTTACTGTAATATTAGAAGGATTTTCGTTGATCTCATCTTCCAATTCCTGGTCTGCATCAAAATTCTGCTCAGAGTTTGGCATCATCGATTTTACTTTTCCTATCGTATTTTCGTTGATAGTATCAAGCTTCGCTTTGATTGAACTCGGGCGAAGATTAAATTCCAGAATAAAATAAAGCGCAATACTCACAATTAAAACAACCCAAAGACCAACACTTCCAATAATTGCAGCCAGAGAATCCATAATCTGGTAACCGTAAACTCCGCTTAAAACACCTTGTCCTTTCGTAATCGCTCCGAATAAAATCGGCAACCAACAGATAAAGAATAAAGAATGCCCGAAAGTCATCCACGGTTTAAAGATTTTTTTCTTTAAAATCATTGTTCCGAAAACCACAAAAAGAAAAGCAATGATGAAAGAAGCGACACCAATGCTTTCGAAAATAAAAATATTTCCGAGCCAATCGCCAAGCTTTCCGAAGATGTTGGATGATTTTATCGTCTTATCAAGCATTGTTCCGGCCTGGCTCTGATCTGCTTTCCAATTCATTAGATAAGAAATAAAAGACAGCGTAAGCACTCCGGCAAAAACAATGAATGTCAATCCGAAAAAAATACGTGATTTTGATAAGATTTTGCCTGTTTCAGGCGTCTGTGTTTGATTTTTCTGTGATTTCTTTTCCATAATGTCAGTCTGCGCAAATTTAATGTTTTTTTTAGATTTTAAATATTTTTTAGAGGAAAACACGTTTGTTTTTTGATGTGATATTTCATGAATGAAATTATGCTTAAATTTTATGTTTTATTTAATAAAAACAAGCTTATTAAGAACGCTTCAAAATAAGCCAAATCCCTTTTTAAATGACAAAAAACAGCTTTTTTTAACCTCCTTTCGGTTTATCATCCTTATTTTTGCATGTCAAGTAAAAAAATCATGAAGAAGATCCAAGATATTCTTATTTCAACCAGAACAATGGCTGTTCTATTGCTGGTTTACGCATTTTCCATGGCTTATGCGACGTTCCTTGAAAACGATTACGGAACACCGACCGCAAAAGCCTTAATCTATGAAGCAAAATGGTTTGAACTCATTATGCTTCTCCTAATCATCAACTTTATCGGAAATATCGGAAGATACCGTCTTTGGAAAAGAGAAAAATGGCCGGTTTTGGTTTTCCACCTTGCCTTTGTTTTTATTTTCATTGGGGGCGCAATTACAAGATACATCAGCTTTGAAGGGCAAATGAGCATCCGAGAAGGTGAAACTTCAAACGAAATTGTAACCGATAAGCAATTCTTTAAAATTCAGATTGAAGACAAAGGAGATGTTTTAAATTATCAGGATGTTCCTTATCTGATGTCGCCTTTGCACAAAGATTTCAAAGCGACTTACGATTTCCACGGAAAACCTGTCAAAGTAAAAACTCTGGATTATGTTCAGAGAAAAAAAGACAGTCTGGTTGCTGATGCAAATGGGCAAGAATATCTTCATTTGGTATCAACCGCAGAAACTGGAAGACAGAATATTTACATCAAATCCGGAGAAACAAAATCGATCAACGGAACTTTGGTAACTTTCAACAGAGCGATTGATGGAGCCGTAGAATTCAAAAAAGAAAACGGACAAATGTTCATTAAAACTCCTGTTGATGCAACTTACATGACAATGGCCACTCAGGCAACAGGAAATACGACGAAAGACCAATACCAACCTTTGGTTTTAAGAAGTTTATACAGCATTAATGAATTGAAATTGGTTGTTCCTGAACCTCTGAGAAAAGGAAAATTAATGGCTTTCGAAGGAGACAAAAAGAAAGACCAGAATGTTCCCGATGCAATGACGATCGAAATTGAAGGTCCTAAAACAAAGCAAATCGTAGAACTTTCTGTAGAAAGAGGAAATCCTAATGCTTACAAACAAGTAACAATGGATGGTTTAAATATTATGGTAGGTTTTGGTCCTAAAATTTACACAACGCCTTTCGCAATTAAACTTGATGATTTCGTGATGGAAACATATCCGGGAAGTTCATCTCCGAGTGCTTATGAAAGTCATATTAAAATTATTGACGAAGGAAAACAGACTCCATATAAAATCTATATGAACAATGTTCTTAATTATAAAGGATACCGCTTCTTCCAGGCAAGTTATACACCAGACAGAATGGGAACTTTATTGTCTGTAAATCATGATTTTTGGGGAACTTTGATTTCATATATCGGTTATGCACTTTTATTTGGAGGGATGTTTGTAATATTTTTCTGGAAAGGAACTCACTTCTGGAAGCTTAACAAAATGCTGAAAGACATCAATCAGAAAAGAGCAGCAACAGTTGTTTTACTATTTTTAAGTTTAACATTAACTGCTCAGAAAATTGAAACGCACGGAACAAGTGACGGAAGCAGGGAACATGTACATGTAGAAGGAGATGGTCATACTCATGAAGCTGCTCCTCAAACTGTTCAGCCACGAGGAAATCAACAGAATTCTTTAGCAGCTCCGCTTTCAAAAATGAGAATGATTTCGCCTGACGAAATTATTGCCAGAAACAAGATCACCAAAGAGCATGCAGATAAATTCGGCTACCTTTTGGTACAGAATTATGAAGGTAGAATCGTTCCGATCAACACGCAGGCTTTAGATGTTTTAAGAAAACTTTACAAAAAAGATAAATTTAAAGGAACCGACGGAAAATATTTAACAGCTGAACAATGGTTTTTGTCGATTAATACAGACACGCCAAGTTGGACAATGGTTCCGTTGATTAAAGTTGATGCAAAAGGCGGAAAAGAACTTTTGAGAATAACAAAAGCTGATGAAGACGGTTACACATCTTTAATGAATCTTTTCCCTTCTGATGCCAACGGAAATCTTACTTATATTTTAGATGCAGAATACAATACTGCATTCCGTAAAAAGCCGGCAGAACAATCTGAATACGACAAGCAAGTTATTAAACTAAACGAAAGAGTTCAGATCTTCAACGAATTCTTCAGCGGACAGTTTATGAGAATTGTTCCTGTGAAAAATGACCCGAATCATACTTGGCATTCTTGGCTTGACCAGAAAATGGAACCCGATATGGAATCTCAGAAAGTGATGGGTCCTTATTTCGCAGAAGCACTTCAGGCACAAAAAACTGGAGACTGGAGCAAAGCGGATGCTGAGTTGAAAAAATTATCAGATTATCAACAAAAATGGGGGAAAGCAGTTGTTCCTTCAGAATCAAAAGTTAATCTGGAAGTATTCATGAATAAAGCAGATATCAATTTTAAATTATTGATTTTCTATACTTTGGTGGGTGGATTGTTATTGATTTTAGGTTTTGTGGAATTGTTTAAACCTAATAAAACTCTTAATAAAATCATCAAAGCAATTATTTATATCGGAATTGTTGGCTATATCTGCCATTTCTTAGGATTGATTGCAAGATGGTACATTTCCGGTCACGCTCCTTGGAGTAATGGTTATGAAGCTATTATCTTTATTTCTTGGGTCGGAATTTCGGCAGGTTTAATGTTCTATTTCGGATTCGGAAAGCCAAATTTCAACAAAACAACATCTGATTCTATAGTAAAACTTATCAAAAAAGGAAACACTTCAAACGCATTAATTCCGGCTGCAGGATTTATGGTTGCAGTCATTATGATGGGGTTTGCTCATGGAGGTTCAGCGCTTGATCCACAGATTACGCCATTAGTTCCTGTTCTGAAATCCTATTGGCTGATCGTACACGTTGCTATTATTGTATCGAGTTACGGCTTCTTTGCACTATCAATGATTATTGCAGTGATTTCATTGGTATTCTATATTATTACGGATAAAAATAAATTCAAATTACATAACGATTCTACCTTAAAAGAATTGGCAATTGTATCTGAAATGTCTTTAACTATCGGACTTTTTGCTTTAACGGTAGGGAATTTCTTAGGCGGAATCTGGGCAAACGAATCTTGGGGAAGATACTGGAGCTGGGATCCGAAAGAAACCTGGGCATTTATCTCGATCATGGTCTATGCATTTGTTTTACACATGAGATTAGTTCCGGGCTTGAGAAGCAGATGGGCATTTCACGTAGCAACAATGTTTGCTTTCTGCTCAATGGTAATGACCTATTTTGGGGTAAATTATTATCTGAGCGGACTCCACTCTTATGCAGCGGGAGATCCGGTTCCGGTTCCGGCTTGGGTGTACATCGGTCTCGCAACCATGTTTACCTTATCAGTAATATCTTACTTTAAATTTGTTGCTTTAAAAAAGAAATAAATTTTTAACTGAATATAAATACAGAATCCCGAAAGTAATTTTCGGGATTTTTTTGTGCTTAAGAATATTAAATTAATTTTAAAATAATCATTATCATTCAAAATTTATCTATATCTTTATGATATCAAAATAATATCACTTTAAAAATTACAATCATGGAAAAAGTTTTAAAACCAATGTCAGGTTATTTGGCATTAATCCTCTCATTAATCTTATTAGGAGTTTCAGCGTATCTTTTTGTAACAGGGATTAATGATGGAGAAAATGTTGACGTAACTTATATTATCATCTCAATTGTTGCATTCTTTCTAATGTGCTTTTTATTGAAAGGTTTAATGATTATTCAGCCAAACCATTCAAGAGTACTCAACTTTTTCGGAAGATATGTAGGAACCGTAAAAGACAACGGACTATTTTTCATTAATCCTCTCTATTCATCTCAAAAAATGTCTTTACGTTCTGAAAACTTGCAGGGACAGACGTTGAAAGTGAATGACAAAATGGGTAATCCAATCGAAATTGCTGTTGTAATGGTTTGGAAAGTTGGTGATACTTACAAAGCAGCTTTTGATGTTGAAAGATATTCAGATTTTGTAAAAATGCAAAGTGAAGCGGCAGTTCGTCATTTGGCAATGAGTTTTCCTTACGATAATTTAGAAGACGACCATGCTCCGATTACATTGAGAGAAGGCGGTGATAAAATCAATTCTATTTTGGAACAGGAATTAACTGACAGATTATCAAAAGCGGGAATTATCATTCAGGAAGCGAGAATTTCGCACTTAGCCTATGCTTCAGAAATTGCCGGAGCGATGCTTCAGAGACAGCAGGCAACAGCCATCGTAGCAGCAAGAACAAAAATCGTAGAAGGTGCAGTGGGAATGGTAGATTTAGCTTTAAAGAAACTTTCAGAAGAAAATATTGTTGAATTGGATGACGAAAGAAAAGCAGCAATGGTAAGCAATTTAATGGTTGTTCTTTGCGGTGAAAAAGCGGCACAACCTATTTTAAATGCAGGAACTTTGTATAATTAAGGTTGAGATTAAGGCTAAGATTGAGAAAAAAAGAATTTACTGTATTTATAAAAATTAATTTTATTGAAATTACAGCGTTCTTTGCTGAGTGAAACGCCTTCGCGAACTTAAAAAGCAGACAGATTATAAAAAAATCTTTGCGTACTTTGCGTTAAAACAAAAAAGCTAGCAATTAGAAAAACAAGAAAATGAAATCAGAGAAAGCTCAGAACTCTCCCGAAAACAAAAGCAAAAAATCTTTCGTGATAAGGATAGATGAGACTACCTATAAACTTCTCGAAAAATGGGCAAATGATGAGTTCAGAAGCGTGAACGGACAGATAGAATATCTTCTTAATCAGAGTCTAATCAATTCGGGGAGAAAGAAAAAAGAATAAAATTTAGTTTATACAAAAAATAAAAAGCAGAGAATAATTTCTTTGCTTTTTTTATTCAGCAGCTCCTGTAAAATAACCGCTGATTACAGTCCAGAAATTTTTACCTAAGAAATAAATTAGGGTAGAAGTAATGATACCTTTTACCGTAAAAAACACAATTCCCCAGATCCCGAATTTCTTCAGCATCTTTTTCCATCTTGTGCTTTTTTCTGTATTCTGATCGTTGATAACTTCCTTATTTTCCATCTCCGAATTAATATATGTTGCTCTACAAAGATAAGCATGTTTATAATGATTCCAAATAATAAATAGGTTAAAAAAAATTAAAATTTCCCAGTTTCATAATATTTTCTATCTTAGGCAAAACGAAAAGTTACATTTTTATGTCAAAAAAAATCAAAGATTTCGGAATTGAAAAATCATTAAAAAATTTAGGAATCAAAGATGAAAATAAAGGAACTTCTACAGGAGGGAAATTTTTTGCATCAGGAAAATCTATAGAAAGCTATTCTCCGGCAGACGGAAGATTAATAGGGAAAGTAAAATTATCGAATGAGAAAGATTACGACAAAGTAATAGAATCTGCTCAGCAAGCATTTTTAGAATTCAGAACAATGCCTGCGCCAAAAAGAGGTGAAATTGTACGTCAGTTAGGACAAAAATTACGAGAATATAAAGACGACTTAGGTAAACTCGTTTCTTACGAAATGGGTAAATCTTTACAGGAAGGTTTGGGTGAAGTTCAGGAAATGATCGACATCTGTGATTTTGCTGTTGGTTTATCACGACAGCTTCACGGATACACCATGCATTCCGAAAGACCGGGACACAGAATGTACGAGCAATATCATCCGCTTGGAATTGTGAGCATCATTACCGCGTTCAACTTTCCGGTAGCAGTTTGGGCTTGGAACACCGCTTTAGCATGGATTTGCGGAAACGTAACGATCTGGAAACCGTCAGAAAAAACACCACTTTGCGCGATTGCCTGCCAAAATATCATGAATGAAGTTTTAAAGGAAAACAATCTTCCAGAAGGAATTTCAAGTGTAATGGTTGCAGATCACACGATTGGGCAAAAATTAGTAGATGACAAACGTATTGCCTTGGTTTCATTCACAGGTTCTACAAGAGTAGGAAGAATGGTTTCTTCTAAAGTGGCTGAAAGATTCGGTAAATCAATCTTAGAATTGGGTGGAAATAATGCCATCATCATTTCCAAAGATGCAGATCTGGATATGTCTATTATCGGAGCTGTTTTCGGAGCTGTAGGAACTGCAGGGCAAAGATGTACTTCTACAAGAAGACTGATTATTCATGAATCTGTTTACGATGAAGTGAAAAACCGTTTGGCAAAAGCCTACGGACAATTAAAAATCGGAAATCCGTTAGATGAAAATATGCATGTTGGACCGCTTATCGATGTTGATGCTGTAAATCAATACGAACTGGCGATTGAAAAATGTAAAAAAGAAGGTGGTAAATTCATTGTTGAAGGTGGTGTTTTAGAAGGGAAAGATTACGAATCAGGTTGCTACGTAAAACCATGTATCGCTGAAGTTGAAAACTCTTACGAAATCGTACAGCACGAAACTTTTGCACCTATTTTATATTTAATTAAATACAAAACTTTAGAAGAAGCCATTGCAATTCAGAATGATGTTCCGCAAGGTTTATCTTCAGCAATTATGACTCAGAATCTGAGAGAAGCAGAATTATTCCTTTCTCATGCAGGTTCAGATTGCGGTATTGCAAACGTCAATATCGGAACTTCAGGTGCTGAAATCGGTGGTGCTTTTGGTGGTGAAAAAGAAACAGGAGGCGGTAGAGAATCCGGTTCTGATGTCTGGAAATACTACATGAGAAGACAAACCAATACCATCAATTACACGGCGAGTCTTCCATTGGCTCAGGGAATTAAATTTGATTTATAAATCATTGCACTTTGTCAAAGTTTAAATCTTTGACAAAGTTTTATGAAAAATTCCGTATCAAAAATAACTCAACACAAACTAAAAATTCTAAAATTAATATGGGCAATATATTAGAAATTCAGTCAAACAAAGTTAAAGAGACCGTAGGGAAACATGTTCTGGCAGACGGTTTTGATTTTGTAATGGATATCGAAAACTCACACGGATCCTGGATTCATGATTCCGTTTCAGGGAAAAATTTCCTTGATATGTTTTCAATGTTCGGTTCAGCATCCATCGGTTACAACCACCCTTATCTGGTTGAAAAATCTGAATGGTTGGGTAAAATGGCCGTGAACAAACCTACTTTGGCCGATGTTTATTCTAAAGAGTATGCTCATTTTCTTGAAGTTTTTGAAAGGGTAGTTTTACCAAAAGAATTACAATATGCATTTTTTATTGAAGGCGGTTCTTTAGGTGTTGAAAATGCAATGAAAGCTTGTTTTGACTGGAAAACAAGAAAAAATTTCGAAAAAGGTCTCGATGTAGAAGCCGGAATCTGTATCCATTTCAGACAGGCATTTCACGGAAGAAGCGGTTATACTTTAAGCTTAACCAATACTTCTGATCCGAGAAAATATCAGTATTTCCCGATGTTTGAATGGCCTAGAATTTTGAATCCTAAATTACATTTTCCCATTACTGAAGAAAATATAGAAGAAACAATCAAGAACGAAAATTTAGCATTGCTTCAGATTACAGAAGCTATTCTTTCAAATCCAGATAAGGTAGCTTGCATCATCATAGAGCCAATTCAGGCTGAAGGTGGTGATAATCATTTCAGAGACGAATTTTTTGTTGGTTTAAGAAATATCTGCGACGAGCATGAAGTTCTTTTAATTTTTGATGAAGTACAGACAGGAATCGGAATCACAGGTAAAATGTGGGCTTTTGAACATTTAAGTATTGCACCGGATATTATTTCTTTTGGTAAAAAAACTCAGGTTTGCGGAGTTTTAGCCAATAAAGAAAAGTTTGATGAGATTCCGAATAATGTTTTCAGAGAAAGCTCAAGAATCAATTCTACTTTTGGCGGTAACTTTATTGATATGCTTCGTTTCCAATTAGTGATGGAAGTGATCGAAAAAGAAAATCTTCTGGAAAATGCCAATATTGTGGGAGAATATCTATTGGAAGGCTTACAGAATTTAGCTCAGAAATATCCTGAAAAATTATCCAACGCAAGAGGAAAAGGTTTGATGTGCGCAATAGATCTTCCGTCAGGAGAACAAAGAGACCAGCTAAGAAGTGAGCTTTACAACGATAACTTAATCATTCTTGCATGCGGCGATCAGTCAATCAGATTCAGACCACATTTGAATGTTACAAAAGAAGAAATTCAGATTGCTTTAGATAAAATTGAAAATAACATTAATAAAATTTAAAACATCAGGATTTGGAATTCTGAAAAAAACTTTCTATATTTAGATACTCAAAATGGATTTTATATGGAAAGAAACACGAGAGTATCAGTTTTTGAAAGTGATAAACCTGCAGAAATACAGTTGATCAAATCAAAGCTAGACGATGCACAGATCACTAATGCGGTAGAAAATAATTATCTTACTTTTACAACAACACCGACGGCAACGTCTTTGAAAGTAATGGTAGATTTACATGACGAGAAGAAAGCATTTGATGTAATAGATGCTTATCTTCAACAAAATTTAAATCAATAAAAACAATTTCATAATTTTAAATTTTACTACTTCGGACCGAAAATTAATGAGAGTTAATTTTCGGTTTTTTGGTGTTTAATAATCTTAAAGCATCAATTATTAATAAAATTTTAATGGGTATTTTTTGGCACTGATTGTGCAATTTCCCAATTTTCAAGTTTGTAATACAAAGCTCTTATGACTCAAAAAAACGAAATCCATTTCAGGAAAGCCGAAACCTCAGACATCAATCCCATCTGGGAAATCATACAGCAATCTATTGAAAGGAGAAGAAAAGATGGCAGCCAACAATGGCAAAACGGATATCCTAATCTGCAAACTATTGAAAGTGACGTGGAAAAAGGATTTGGTCATGTTCTTACAGTTGATGGGGAAGTAGCTGTTTTTGTAGCATTTATTTTTAATGATGAACCAGCTTATAGCTCTATTGAAGGGGCATGGCTTACCACAGGAGAATTTGTGGTTGTACATAGAGTAGCAGTTTCTGAAAAATTTGCAGGACAAGGACTTGCAAAAAAACTCTTCGATTATATTGAAGATTTTACAAAGTCACAAAATGTTTTAAGCATAAAAGTTGATACCAACTATGATAATCTTGCGATGTTGAAAATTTTGGAATCTAAAGGTTATACATATTGTGGTGAAGTTTATCTTGCAGGAGGCATAAGAAAAGCATTTGAAAAAGTGTTGATGTAGAAAAAAGCAAAAGGTTAAATCAAATTTCATTGATTCTTTAAGAAACTATTTATTCATAAACTCTATTGGGTTTGTTCGTTTAGTTCCGAACTAATTTCTAAATTTGTTCAAAAATTTTTCTATAATGAAAAAAAGTCTGGAAATAGATGAGAAAATCTTTCAGGATGCTGTAAAATTTTACGGTGCTGTTCTCAATCTTCCACCACTGGCTTCAAAAATTTATTCCTACCTGATTTTCGATTTTGATAAGGTGGGAATTACTTTTGATGAATTTGTCGAAGTTTTTTCGGCAAGCAAAAGCTCGGTTTCCACGAGTATCAATTTACTTCTTAATGCTGAATTAATTGTCGATGTCAACAAGATGGATGAAAGAAAACGTTATTTTTTCGCCAATGACGATTATAAAAAAATAAGGTTTGAAAAAATTGTACAAAAAATGCAGGACGAACTGAAACTTCTGGATGATCTCAAAAACTTCAGAAAAACAGAGCATAAAGAAGCCGATGAAAGATTTGAGGTGTACAAAGCACTTTTAAATAAAAACATAAAAAATATTCAGGAATCTCTTAATAAACTATAAAATGACAAACAAGCTTATACTATTTTCTGTAGCAGCTTTCTCTTTAACTGCTTGCAAAAAAGAAGCTCCGAAGCAGGACGGCCCAAAGCCTTTCCCTGTGGTTTCGGTAGAGAATAAAAATATTGTAGGGTACGATACGTTTCCCGCAACAATTGAAGGTAGAGTGAATAATGATGTGAGAGCAAAAATTCAGGGGTACATCACTCAGGTTTTGGTAGATGAAGGGCAGTACGTTACGAAAGGGCAGCCTTTATTTCGTCTTGAAACCAATATTCTTACTGAAAATGCCGCTGCTTCCAAAGCCGGAATCACTGCTGCAGAATCAAATATTGCTGCTGCTCAAGCGGCTGTAAATGCGGCTAATGTGGAAGTCAATAAATTAAAACCACTGGTTCAGAAAAACATTATCAGCAATGTGCAGCTTCAAACGGCTCAGGCAAATTTAGCTCAGGCTCAGGCAGGATTACAACAGGCAAGAGCTGCAAAAAGTCAGGCTGTTGCCAATTACAAAGGAGTTGAAGCCAATATCGATTATTCGGTAATCCGTGCTCCGATTTCCGGAGTAATCGGAAAATTGCCATTGAAAGTAGGAAGTTTGGTTGGGCCAACTGACCAGACTGCTTTAACAACCATTTCAGATACTTCAGAAATCTTCGCTTATTTCTCAATGAATGAAAAAGCATATTTTGATTTCCTTGAAAAATCAGTCGGAGCAAGTTTACCTGAAAAAATCAAAAATCTTCCGATGGTTGAACTTCAGTTAGCGAATGGAAGTATTTATCCTGAAAAGGGTAGAATTGAGGCGATTACAGGTTCTTTAGATCCTACAACAGGAACGATTCAGTTCAGAGTTGTTTTTACAAATGCTCAGAAATTATTAAGCAATGGAAACAGTGGAAACATCAGATTCCCTAAACATTTTGATAATGTATTGGTAGTTCCGGAAAGTGCAACGTACGAACAACAAGGTATTGTTTATGTTTACAAAGTTGATAAAGATACCGCAAGAAATGTTGTGGTTGATGTGATCGACCGTATCGACAATTATGCTTTGATTAAATCGGGGTTAAAAACCGGAGAAACGGTAATTGCTGCAGGAACTGGAAGTATAAAACCAGGAACTGCCGTACAACCTAAAAAAGTAAAAATGGATAGTTTAGTTCAATCTGTAAAACCGAAATTCTAACATGATAAAAAACTTTATTAACAGACCGGTTTTATCTACTGTAATCTCGATTCTTATTGTAATTCTCGGGGTTTTAGGTCTTACCGCGCTTCCTGTTACACAATATCCGGATATTGCTCCGCCAACGGTAAGTGTGAGAGCAAACTATACCGGAGCGAATGCTGAAACAGTAATGAAGAGTGTGGTAGTTCCTTTGGAGGAGCAGATCAATGGTGTAGAAGGAATGGATTATATCACATCCACTGCAGGAAACGATGGTTCAGCGCAGATTCAGGTATTCTTTAAGCAAGGAATTGATCCCGATATTGCTGCCGTAAACGTTCAGAACCGTGTATCGAGAGCGAGCCCGCTACTTCCAAGTGAAGTTACACGTTCAGGGGTTGTTACCCAGAAGCAGCAGACAAGTGCCTTGATGTACTTATCTTTCTATTCTGAAAACAAAAATATTGACGATGTTTATCTTCAGAACTTTTTAAATATTAACGTTATCCCAAATCTTCAGAGAATTAATGGAGTTGGGGAAGCCAACGTTTTCGGTGGAAAGAATTACTCAATGAGAGTTTGGCTGGATCCTGCAAAATTAGCAGCTTACGGAATTACTCCAACTGATGTTACAACAGCGATCAATGAGCAGAGTAGAGAAGCAGCGGCTGGTTCTTTAGGACAAAACAGCGGAAGCTCTTTCGAATATATCATTAAATATGTAGGGAAGTTCAGCGATAAAGAACAGTATGACAATATCATCATTAAATCTTTACCGGACGGACAAAACCTAATGCTGAAAGACGTTGCTAAGGTAGAATTAGGCGGTCTTTCTTACACAGGTGTCGGTGAAAATGGAGACAACCCGTCAATCAGTATGGGGATCTTCCAGACTCCGGGTTCTAATGCGCAGGAGATTATCGAAAATATTAAAGCTCAGCTTAAAGCCAACGAAAGCACTTATCCTGAAGGCGTAAAATATACCTTCAACTTTGATACAAACGAATTCCTTGATGCATCGATTGAAAAAGTAATTCATACTTTAATTGAAGCGTTTATCCTAGTATTTATCGTTGTTTATATCTTCTTACAGGATTTCAGATCAACTCTAATTCCGGCAATTGCGGTTCCGGTTTCGATTGTGGGAGCATTTTTCTTCCTGAATTTATTTGGATATTCATTAAACTTACTGACGCTTTTCGCTTTGGTATTGGCAATTGGTATTGTGGTGGATGATGCGATTGTTGTGGTGGAAGCCGTTCACGCCAAGATGGAACATGGGATTTCAAATGCTAAAAAAGCAACGGTTGAAGCTATGGACGAAATTACAGGAGCAATTATTTCAATTACTTTGGTAATGGCTGCTGTATTTATTCCGGTAACTTTTATCACTGGTCCGACTGGGGTATTTTATCAGCAGTTTGGTATTACTTTGATTATTGCAATTATCATTTCAGCAATTAATGCTTTGACTTTGAGTCCGGTGTTGTGTTCATTATTCTTAAAACCGCATGATGAACATCACGAAGATTACAAGAGCAAAAACTTCATTCAGAAGTTCTTCTATAAATTTAATATTGCTTTTAAAACAGCAACAGATCGTTACGGTAGAGGATTTACATTCCTGATTAAACACAAATGGGTAACTCTATTGATTTTTGTAATCACAGGTGGAATTATCTATTGGGCGAGTTCAACAATGAAAAAAGGTTTCGTCCCGACAGAAGACCGTGGAATCATCTTTACCGATGTACAGTTGCCTCCGGGAGCTTCTATGGAAAGAACCTATAACGTTTTGAAAACATTACAGGCAAATGCTTTAAAAATTCCTGGAATTCAAAACGTAACGATTTCTACAGGTAGAGGTCTACTTTCGGGAAATGGTAGTAACAATGGTCTTGCCTTCATCAAGCTTAAACCTTTTGATGATAGAAAAGGTGACGGACTTTCTTCTGAAGCCATTACAAAACAGCTTTTCGGTTTGTCAGGAAAAGTTCCCGATGCAAAAGTTGTATTCTTCCAGCCGCCAAGTGTACCTGGTTTTGGTAACAGTGCAGGTTTTGAGATGGTACTTTTAGATAAAGCAGGAGGGGATTTCGCAGAATTGGATGCAAAAACCAACGAGCTTATCGGAAATCTGATGAAACGTCCTGAAATTGAATTTGCTCAGACTTCATTCAATACAAAATATCCGCAGTATGAAATGCAGATTAACGTTCCTTTAGCAAAGCAAAAAGGAGTTTCTGTGAATACGATTCTTGAAACCATGCAGGGATATATTGGTGGTATTTACAGTGCTGACTTTACAAAATACGGAAAACAGTTCAGGGTAATGGTTCAGGCTTTACCTGAAAACAGAGTAAATGCAGAAAGTCTTAATCAGCTTTACATCAAAACTGGAGGTGGAGAAATGGCACCAATTTCACAGTTTGTGACATTGAATAAAACTTACGGACCTCAGTCTGTTGGGCGTTACAACCTATTTAGTTCGGTTAAAATTACCGGCGCCAACTCTGGAGGTTACAGTACAGGTGATGCCATTGCTGCCGTACAGCAGGTTGCAAGTGAAACTTTAGATCAGAATTATGGTGTTGAGTTTACCGGGCTTTCGAGAGAAGAATTGGCTTCAGGTTCTCAGACCTTATTAATTTTTGCATTGAGTTTAGTATTTGTGTATTTTATTCTTGCTGCACAATATGAAAGTTATATTCTTCCTTTAGCAGTGGTAATTTCACTTCCTTTAGGGGTGATGGGAGCTTACTTCGGACAGAAAATAATGGGTCTTGAAAACAACATCTATTTCCAGATTGCATTGATTATGTTGGTCGGATTATTGGCAAAAAATGCGATTTTGATTATTGAATTTGCGGTTCAGCGAAGACATCACGGCGAAACGATTGTAGAATCTGCGGTCAATGCAGCTAAAGCCAGACTAAGACCTATTTTGATGACATCATTGGCATTTATCTTCGGATTATTACCTCTGGTTTTGGCAAGCGGAATCGGTGCAGTTGGTAACCGTTCTATTGCTACGGGAGCAGCAATCGGGTTGTTAATCGGTACTATTTTAGGAGTGTTTGTGATTCCGGTTTTATATGTGATTTTCCAGACTTTACAGGAGAAAATCAAGCCGATCAAGCATGAAGAAGTGAATTTAGCTGAATAAGAAATCTTTAGATTTAAATAATGAAAAATTTATCAATAATAAAAGGAACTGCTTTTTCGGTGCTCACAGCTCTGGTTATTACTTCTTGTCATGTAAGAAAAGAGTATGAAAGACCTGCAGCTGCAGTGGATGAAAAACTGTTCCGTACAGATATGCTGCCTCAGGACAGTACAAGTATTGCGAATGTTTCCTGGAAAGAAATTTTCACAGATCCTATTCTTCAGGGACACATTACCAAAGCGCTTGATAATAATCTTGATGTAAGAATTGCAGTACAGAATATCGTTTCGGCGGAAGCTTATTTAAAACAGGCAAAAGCTGCATACGAACCTACTTTATCAGTCGGACCCAATTATACGTTCCAAACTCAGTCGATCAACACCCAGTTTGGTCAGATTATCGGGGAAAGACGTTATGTAAACCAGTTTGACATTACGGCAACCATCGGTTGGGAAGCAGATTTATGGGGAAAAATGAAATCTCAGCAAAAAGCTCAATTGGCAAGTTATCTTGGAACGGTTGCAGCTCATAAAGCCGTAAAAAGTGATTTGGTTGCGTCGATTGCTTCAGCATACTTTCAGTTGTTGACGTATGATGACCAGAAGAGAATCATTCAGGAAACGATTAAAGTAAGAGAAAATAATTTAGAAACAACAAAAGCTTTAAAAGAAGCGGGAACTTTAACGGAAGTTGCCGTTCAGCAAAGTGAAGCTTTGGTTTATAATGCTAAATCTTTATTAATCGATATCGATACCCAGATTCAGCTGTTAGAGAATACAATGAGTCTTTTGATGGGTGAGCCTTCGCAAACGATCGCAAGATCATCTTTAGCTTCACAGACAATACCCAACAGTTTGGCGACAGGTTATCCTGCAAGCTTACTGGCAAACCGTCCCGATGTCATGCAGGCTGAGTTCAATCTGATGAATGCTTTTGAATTGACCAATGTTGCCAAAGCTCAGTTTTATCCCACATTAAAACTAACAGGAAGCGGAGGGGTACAGTCGGTAGATATCGACCATTTATTCAGCGTAAACTCTCTTTTTGCCAATGTTGTTGCCGGTTTGGCTCAACCGATTTTAAACAGAAGACAGATCAGAACCAATTATGATGTAAGTTTAGCCAATAAAGAAACAGCATACCTGAATTTCAGAAAATCTATTCTGACTGCCGGAAAAGAAGTGTCTGATGCGATCCGAGTATTTTCGGTACAGGATTCTTTTATTGATCTAAAAAGGAAAGAACTGGATTCTTACAAAAAATCGGTAGATTATTCTCAGGAATTGGTGAACTACGGTATGGCAAATTACCTTGAAGTTCTAAATGCAAGTGTAAACTCATTAAACGCCGAACTTAATATTTCTAATGCAGAATACAGCAAAATGAAAGCTGCCGTAGATTTATACCAGGCTTTAGGCGGTGGATGGAAATAACGAAAGTTAGTTATATATATTCAATCTTGTTAAGACGTGTGCTGGAAACAGTGCACGTTTTTTACTATATAAAGTATCAACAATGTATTAAACACAAAAAAACCTTCTGATTTAGAAGGTTTTATTAAAATAGAGGTGGAGAATACGGGACTCGAACCCGTCACCTCGACACTGCCAGTGTCGCACTCTAGCCAGATGAGCTAATTCCCCGTTTTTAAGTTGCACAAATGTAATTAATATTTATATACAAATTAAATAAATTTTAATTCATAACAAAAACCTTCAGAATGGAAGGTTTTTAGATTTAATCAATTTAAAATTTTTGTGGTTATTAGTTTCGATAAATCTAAGTGTAACTTAATTACTGGTTTATGATTGCAGTCATATTTGAAACGATTTATCAAATTTCTTTTGAAATGATTTTCTGATATAAAGATTTTTTTCGTTTTCAAAAAAATACAGAAAATAAATTTGCTTTGAATTGCTTAAAATATCATCAGCAAAAGATTAAACTATAAAATTAAATTGATATATTTGCCCAATTCTAAAAATACAGAGATAGAAGAAATTTGAAATACTATCCTGAAAATTTAGGACTATTTTTAAGAATATATTCGACAAAACAACTTATTTCATAAACTATTGTAAACTATGAAGAAACTTTTTTTACTTTTATTGACTATTTTCTCACTGATTGGATGCTCATCAAACGATGAAACGCTTTACGATTATATCGGAACCTGGTCAGGAACTTATGAAGGAAGCGACAAAGGCGTTTGGAACTTCGTAGTGGCAAGTGATGGTAAAGTAACAGGAACAATGCATTCTGAAACCAATAACGAAAATTACAATATTTCAGGTTTCCTGAACAGTTCAGGCCAATTGACGGCTGACTTGGTTTTACCTGCAGATGGTAAGTTTACAGGAACTTTAGATGTAGAAGGAAAAGGCAGCGGAAACTGGACGAACGAATCTCCAAACCCTGTAAGAAGCGGAACCTGGAAAGGGGAAATAAATAAAACAAAATAGATTCAACTATTATAAATCAGAATCGGCTGCAAACAAAGTTTGCAGCCGATTTTTATTTAAACAAATCCCATTTTGATAACCTGTAAATCTTTCTTTGCGGCCACAAAATGAATCACCATATTTTCTTCTCCAAAATGATTTTCAAAAACGACATCACTCTGATTTTCTGCCAGTTTTATTTTTTCTTCAAAGAATTCGGTAAGATAATTCTCAAAATCGATTTTGATACTCACAATCATTACTTCATCAGCAATAGTATTTTTGTCTAAGTGCAGACTTTTATCCCATAACCC
Source organism: Chryseobacterium sp. CBo1 (assembly GCF_001693475.1). Lineage (NCBI taxonomy): Bacteria > Pseudomonadati > Bacteroidota > Flavobacteriia > Flavobacteriales > Weeksellaceae > Chryseobacterium > Chryseobacterium sp. CBo1. The sequence continues at coordinate 36,067 of NZ_MAUH01000056.1, read as the reverse complement.
TAAAAGAACCTGAGCTTCCTGATGAAAACAAGGAATGTTTCCAAACTGAAAATTTTGCAATACGATTTTACCATTCGAAGTTTTTAAACCTGATTTTACTGTTCTTTTACCTTTTTCATGTTCAGGATCAAGATCTTTGATCTTCGTCATTACCTTGGCAAATCTCTGATAGAGTAGGGCATCTTCAGCCAGCTCAATATATTTTGAAATGCATGAACGGATTAATTTTCCCACTTTTGAGCAATGCCCAAATTCCGAACTGTTTTGCCTGACTTTTTCATAAGTCGGACTTTTCTTATACGCTGTTTTATTAAACCCGCTTTTTTTCCGGACAATGTTTTTACCGTTCAGATTATAAAAAACCAGATCACCGATTGCTCCGTTGAGCTTTATAAAGCTTTCGTAAGTTGCCATTTTTTCTAAAAGAATTTCAAATATAGAAATAAAAAATGAGATTAAACATTATTTTATCTATAATTAAAGTATAGTTGTAGTATAGTTATTGTATAATTAAAAAATTTAATTTATATTTGTATTTAATAAATATCTAATTGATTTTCAAATGAATAAGGAAACATGCTTTTCGGAAATTAAATTATATAAAAAACTCGCTGTATTAGCTTTAAGTTCAGCAATAATCATCTCTTGCGGAAGCTCTAAAAGTGTAGCTGATTCGAAAAAAAGACCTTCAAAAACAGTCGTTAAATCCGATAATTTAAGAAGACTCGATTCTCATTTCGATGGCAAAGTGACTGGTTCTGTAAAAAGTTTATTGAAGGATGCCGAAAGATATTTGGGAACACCTTATAAATTTGGAGGCAATTCTTCATCAGGCTTCGATTGTTCCGGGTTTACCGTGAAAGTTTTTCAGGAAAACAATTTCAGCCTTCCAAGAAGATCATCTGATCAGGCAGATGCAGGAAAATCAATTGATATTAAAACCGTAAAACCAGGTGATCTGTTATTCTTTGCTACCTCAGGTGGAAGTCGTGTTTCTCACGTTGGAATTGTTCACACTATTGAAAATAACGGCGAAGTGAAATTTATTCATGCATCCACTTCAAAAGGGGTCATTATTTCTTCTTTAAACGAAAAATACTGGAACAAAGCATATCTTCACGCTCAGAGAGTTTTATAAAACTTTGCAATAAAGTTGCATATAAATGAACTTTACATTTGTCAGAAATTATTATTTATGACAGATTTTTTCAGCGTTTTTATTCCTTTATTTTTTATATTATTTTTCCTGACAGCATTTTTCGGAAAAAGTTTTATTGTTTCAAAAAAGATCGGGAAAAATCCGAATGTTCTTCCGGAAGATGATTCTGCATACGGATTGATCGGGAGATATTTTAAGCTGACCTTATTATTTCTTTTTATTTACACAGTTGTGTTTTTCTTCTTTCCTTATTCTATTTTACAAAATTGTAGTATCAATTTTTTAGAGAACAATACAATCAAGTATTTTGGAATGTCTTTAATGATTTTAAGTTTAATATGGGTTCTTATTGCTCAGTTTCAGATGGAAAATTCATGGCGGATAGGTATTGATGAAGAACTTAAAACAGAATTAATCACGACAGGACTTTTTAAATATTCCAGAAACCCGATTTTTCTGGGCATGCTTATGAGTTTAACCGGATTATTCCTGACTTTACCCACATTCATTTCATTAAGCTTTTTTATAATATCCAATATTTTAATTCAAATCCAGATCAGATTGGAAGAAGAATTTCTCTTAAAACAACACGGAACGTATTATTTGGAGTATAAAAAGAAGGTAAGAAGACTGATTTAATGAAGAAAAAATTAGCTCTATCAGATAAAAACCGAAAATATTTTGTCTAACTTTTTTGTATATTTGGCAACGATTTTTTAACAAATTTTAAACATAATTATGTCGTTACAACAAACTATTGAAAATATCTGGGACAACAGAGAATTATTGCAGAATGAAGATAGCCAAAAGGCGATCAGAGAGGTTATTTCTTTGGTTGATAAAGGTGAACTTCGTACAGCAGAACCTACAGAAAACGGATGGCAGGTGAATGAATGGGTAAAAAAAGCGGTCGTAATGTATTTCCCGATCCAGAAAATGGAAACTATTGAAGTAGGTCCGTTTGAATTTCATGATAAAATGCCTTTGAAGAGAAATTATGCTGAAAAAGGAGTGAGAGTTGTTCCTCATGCAATTGCAAGAGAAGGAGCGTATATTGCTCCTGGTGTAATTATGATGCCTTCGTATGTAAATATCGGTGCTTATGTAGATTCCGGAACAATGGTTGATACTTGGGCAACAGTTGGAAGTTGTGCACAGATCGGTAAAAATGTTCACCTGAGTGGTGGTGTTGGTATTGGTGGTGTTTTAGAACCGCTTCAGGCTGCACCGGTAATTATTGAAGATGACTGTTTTATCGGTTCTAGATGTATCGTTGTAGAAGGAGTTCATGTTGAAAAAGAAGCAGTATTGGGAGCAAATGTTGTTTTGACGGCTTCAACAAAAATTATTGATGTTACAGGAGAAACGCCGATCGAGATTAAAGGAAGAGTTCCTGCTCGCTCAGTGGTAATTCCGGGAAGTTATACCAAACAATATCCTGCGGGAGAATATCAGGTTCCTTGTGCTTTGATCATCGGTCAGAGAAAAGAATCTACAGATAAAAAAACGTCTCTTAATGATGCTTTAAGAGAAAATAACGTTGCTGTTTAATTTTTTTTTCATTTAACTAATAACCACAACCTTGAAAGAAAAATTTCTTAAAATACTTTTAAACCCCAAATATATTTTTGGGGTTTATCTTATTATATCTGTTGTAACGGCGTTATCGAAGTTTTCTAAAGGAGATCATGCAATCAACAATTATCTGATTTTTAAAAATGTATTTTTTAATACAATTAATGAGAAAAATCTTTATCTGCAATACCCTGAACTTTTCCAGGACTCTAATCATTATGGGATATTTTTCAGCCTTCTGATTGCTCCTTTTGCATTAATGCCGGATTGGTTGGGAATTTGTTTATGGAATGTTGCCAATACTTTGATATTTCTTTACGCGATTAAAAAGTTGCCTTTTTCAGATCCGAAAAAAGCTTTATTTGCTTTATTCTGCTTGCAGGAGTACATTACTTCATCACTTTATTTTCAGTTTAATATTGCGCTTGTTGCTCTTCTGATGCTTGCTGCGATTTATATTTATGAAAACAAAGAAGCAAAATCAGTGGGAGCGATGTTAGTTGGTTTTTTTGTAAAAATATATGGTATTTTAGGGCTTTCCCAGTTTTTCTTTATTAAAAATAAAGGGAGATATATTCTTTCAGGAATTGTAATTGCACTGCTGTTTTTTGTAATTCCGATGCTGTATTCGAGTCCTTCATTTGTATTGCAGAGTTACGCAGACTGGTATCAGTCACTCTCTGAAAAAAACGGACAGAATCAGGGACTGACATCGTATCAGGATATTTCTTTAATGGGGGTTGTGAGAAGAATTGCAGGTGACCCTTCAATTTCAAATCTTGCTTTTCTGGCATTTGGTTTACCTCTTTTTGCGATACCTTATGTTAGAATTAAGCAATACAAAAATTACGCTTTCCAGTTGATGATTTTAGCTTCTACTTTACTGTTTTTGGTGTTGTTCAGCTCAAGTTCAGAATCTCCAACGTACATTATTGCAGTTGTTGGAGTAATGATCTGGTTTTTCCTTCAGAAAGAAAGATCTCCTTTTATTATTGGATTATTGATCTTTGTGATAATTTTCACCTGTTTTTCAACGTCAGATTTGTTTCCGAAATTTGTAAAAGAAAATTACATCAAAAAATATTCTTTAAAAGCTGTACCTTGCATCGTCATTTGGTTGAGAGTAATCTATGAGCTTCTGACAAAAAATTTCGAAAAAGATTATAGCCTGAATTCATAAAATGAAAAAAATTTCTATAGTCATTCCTGCCCATAACGAAGAAGGAAACGTAGCCTTAGTTCATCAGAAAATTAAAGAAGTTTTTGATGATATGCCCGATTATGGTTTTGAAATTATTTTTGTGAATGATGGAAGCCGTGACAAAACCCAGCAAAAGCTGGAAGAACTTTCCAAAAAATACGACGAAGTAAAATTCATTGAGTTTTCAAGAAATTTCGGACATCAACCTGCCGTAAAAGCCGGGATGGATAACGCTCACGGAAATGCAGTCATTTCAATGGATGGCGATCTTCAGCATCCTCCCGAACTCATTCCTGAAATGATCAAAAAATGGGAAGAGGGTTATGATATTGTATTCACGGTAAGAACATATCCTAAACAGATATCTTATTTTAAACGAAAAACATCCGATTTTTTTTATAAAATTTTATCAAGTTTATCGGATGTCAATTTAACGAAAGGCGGTGGTTCAGATTTCAGATTGATGGATGCTAATGCGGTGGAAGTCATAAGAAGTTTCAATGAAGACGACTTGTTCTTACGAGGATTAACAAGCTGGATGGGCTATAAACAAATAGGAATTGAGTTTACAGCCAACGAAAGATCCTCAGGAGAAAGCAGTTATAACCTGAAAAAAATGATCACTTTTGCCTTTACAGGAATCACAGCATTCAGTGTAAAACCGCTTTATATTGCAGCTTATTTAGGATTTTTATTCTCGGGAATTTCAGTCATAGGTTATGGTTTGTATGTTTTATATGCATTCATCGCAAAAACAGAAATTTCAGGTTGGGCATCATTAATCATGACAATTGTCTTCTTTGGAGGTTTACAATTGATTATTTTAGGAATTATAGGAATTTATTTAGGCAAAATCTTTAAACAGGTAAAAGAAAGGCCTAATTATATCATAAAAAATAAAAATTTTTAACCAATGGTTTTATTAAGTTTTGACATCGAAGAATTTGATATGCCATTAGAATACAAAGGTGAAATTTCCTTTGAAAAGCAGATCTCAATCTCACAAACCGGACTCGAAAGAATTCTGGATATTCTTAAAAAGCATAGTGCGAAAGCAACTTTTTTTTCAACGGTAGTTTTCGCAGAAAACAGCAAGCATTTAATTGAAAGATTACTGAATGAAGGCCATGAATTGGCTTCTCACACTTGGTTTCATTCCGATTTTGAGGAAAAACATTTAAAAGACTCAAAAGACAGGCTTGAAGAATTATTTTCTACAAAAGTAACAGGATTACGAATGCCGAGAATGATGCCTGTAAGCAAAAATGCGGTTGAAAATGCGGGATATTCTTACAATTCCTCGATCAATCCGACCTTTCTTCCTGGAAGATATAATAATTTGAAAGTTTCCAGAACATATTTTAAGGAAGGAAAAGTAACCCAAATTCCGGCTTCTGTTTCTCCGAATTTCAGAATTCCGTTGTTTTGGTTGAGTTTTCACAATTTCCCTTTATCTTTCTATAAAAAACTGGCTTCAGATACTTTAAAAAAAGACAATTATCTGAATATTTATTTCCATCCGTGGGAGTTTGCAGAAATTAAAGAGGAAGCATTTAAATTACCTGGTTTTACCGTAAAAAATTCAGGAAAAGATATGGTGGAGCGTTTTGATGAATTCATCTCTTGGCTGAAAAGTAAAAATTATTCATTTGGAACATTTCAGGAATTTCAAAAACAAATTGAATCATGAAAATAGCATTTGATGCCAAAAGATTTTTTCATAATACCTCAGGTTTAGGGAATTACTCCCGCGATTTGATAAGAATTTTATCAAAATATTTTCCTGAAAACGAATATATTCTGTTAAATAAAAATAAGTCAGAAAGAGGAGCTGATATTTTAGAAAATCCAAATGTTCACTTTGTTGAAACGTCTAAAGGAAGTATGGCCCGTCAATTCAAAACGGGTAAAGATGCGCAGAAACAAAATGCGGATATTTTTCATGGATTATCGGGTGAATTACCATTAAGATGGAACAAAAAACCAATCAAAAAAATCGTCACGATTCATGATCTTATTTTTGTAAGATACCCTCAATATTATTCCTTCTTTGACCGTAAAATTCATCTTTGGAAATTTAAAAAAGCGGCAAATTCCGCAGATAAAATAATTGCGATTTCAGAACAGACAAAACGAGATATCATCCAGTTTTTAAAAGTTCCGGAAAGCAAAATTGAAGTGATTTATCAAGGTTGTCATAAAGCTTTTAAAGAACAGCAATCTGATGATTTTATTCAACAGACAAGGTCAAAATTCAATCTCCCGGAAAGGTTTATTTTAAACGTTGGAACAATAGAAGATCGTAAGAATCTTTTGAATGTTGTTAAAGCTATAAAAGGCACCGAAATTCCTTTAGTTGTTGTTGGAAAAAAAACAAAGTATTTTCAGAAAATAGCGAATTTTATTCAGAAAAATAAAATGGAAAAGCAGGTTCATTTCCTGGAAGGAGTTTCAATGGATGAGTTGGCTATTGTTTACAAATTAGCAGATATTTTTGTCTATCCAAGTTTTTTTGAAGGCTTCGGAATACCTATAATAGAAGCACTTTTCTCAAAAACTGTGACTGTTACAAGTAACACAAGCTGTCTTCCTGAAGCAGGTGGTCCCGATTCGGTTTACATTGATCCCAATAATTATTTAGATATTCAATCAAAAATAAAATTTTTGTGGGAGAACGAATCCGAAAGAAAACGCCGTGCTGATAAGGGGTTTGACTTTGTTCAGAAGTTTAATGACGAGCCCATTGCTAACGAATTGATGACCCTTTACAGAAAAATTATTTCGTAAAATCCTTGGCGGTTTAAAAATAAGTCCTACATTTGTACCACAAAATTTCAACAATGAAACCGAATTTTTTAACAGTACATCATTATTATCATCATCTCTGCTAGACGGAATTGTTGATATATGACTATGTTAAAAATCAAAATAATTAAAAACCGTCTGAGTAAATAGACGGTTTTTTTGTTTCTAAATTTATCCCGGGAAATTTTTTCAATTCAACCATTTTTATTTGCTCAGACACAACAAAAGTGAAATGAGTACATTAAAAATAGCGATACAAAAAAGCGGACGGCTTTACGAAGAATCTCTTCAGCTCCTTAAAGACTGCGGAATCTTCATCAACAACGGAAAAGATCAGCTTAAAGTTTCTGTAGACAATTTCCCCATGGAAATCATGTATTTACGGAATTCAGATATTCCTCAATATCTGGAAGACGGAGTGGTAGATATTGCCATTGTCGGCGAAAATCTTTTAGTCGAAAAACAAAAAAATATTGAAATTATCCAACCTTTAGGTTTCTCAAAATGCAGGGTTTCTTTAGCCATTCCGAAAGAAATTGAAACGGATGACATCAATTATTTTCGAGGAAAAAAGATTGCTACATCTTATCCAAATACCCTTAAAAATTTTCTTGAGAAAAATAATATTTCGGCTGATATTCACGTGATTTCTGGCTCGGTTGAAATTGCTCCTAATATTGGTCTAGCCGATGGAATCTGTGATATTGTAAGCTCAGGAAGCACTTTATTTAAAAACGGATTGCGAGAAACAGTAACGCTTTTAAAATCAGAAGCTGTATTGGCAAAAACATCACAATTAAGTGCGGAAAAAGTATCCATTTTAGAAAAATTTCTTTTCAGAATTAAAGCGGTTTTAAAAGCAAAAAATTCAAAATATATCCTGATGAATGTTTCGAATGAGAAAATTGATCTCATTTCAAAAACCCTTCCCGTTCTTAAAAGTCCGACCGTAATTCCTTTAGCTGAAAAAGGCTGGAGCAGTATTCATTCTGTGATTGATGAAGAACGGTTCTGGGAAGTCATAGATGAACTGAAAGACAAAGGAGCACAAGATATTTTGATCATTCCAATCGATAAAATGGTGATTTAATATGAAAATTAATAAATATCCTCAAAAAGAAACTTGGCCGGAATTAGTGAAAAGACCTGTTTTACAAAGAGAAAAATTGACAGAATTGATTGCTGATATTTTTAAAGAAGTTGAAAGAAATGGCAATCAGGCTTTACTGGATTTAAATAAAAAGTTCGATGGAGTTGAAATTAAAAGTATTAAAGTTTCCGAAAAAGAAATAGAAAATGCAGAAAGCTTAATCAGTAATGAATTAAAAGACGCTATTCAACAGGCAAAAAATAATATTACAAAATTTCATGCTTCACAAATTACTGAAACAGAAAAAATTGAAACTACAAAAGGAGTTGTTTGTTGGAGAGAAAACAGATCGATTGAAAAAGTTGGAATCTACATTCCGGGAGGAACAGCCCCTTTGTTTTCTACGGTTTTAATGCTTGCTATACCTGCTCAATTAGCGGGCTGTAAAGAAATCGTTTTATGTACACCTCCAGATAAAAACGGAAATATCAATCCAGCCATTCTGTATACTGCAAAACTTTGTGGAATCACTGAAATATTTAAAACAGGTGGAGCACAAGCGGTTGCAGCAATGACTTTAGGAACGGAAAGTATTCCCAATGTCTATAAAATTTTTGGACCAGGAAATCAGTATGTTGTCGCAGCAAAAGAATTTGCTCAAAATTATAACGTTGCCATTGATATGCCGGCCGGACCAAGTGAAGTACTAATCATTGCAGATGAAAAAGCCATTCCTGAGTTCTGTGCGGCAGATCTGCTTTCTCAGGCAGAGCACGGAAGTGACAGTCAGGTTATTTTCCTGTCAACAGATGAAACAATTTTTAATAAAACCATTGAAGAAACGGAAAAACAGCTTAAAGTACTTCCCAGAAATGAATTGGCAAAAGAAGCTTTAGAAAACAGCCATTTTATTTTGCTAAATACGATTGATGAAGCTTTAGAATTCAGCAATTTATACGCTCCCGAACATTTGATTTTAGCTATGGAAGACTTTGAAAATTACATTCCAAAAATTCGAAATGCAGGCTCGGTTTTCCTTGGAAATTACTCTTGTGAAAGTGCGGGAGATTACGCAAGCGGAACCAATCACACCCTTCCGACAAACGGTTTTGCAAAAAATTATAGTGGAGTTTCCTTAGATAGCTTTGTGAAGAAAATCACATTTCAGAATCTATCCCAAAAAGGACTTCAAAATTTAGGAAAAACAATAGAAATCATGGCAGAAGCAGAAGGATTATTTGCACACAAAAATGCCGTAAGTGTCAGATTAAAATAAGAAAATGAAAGAATTTAATATCAATAGTTTAGTAAGAAAAAATATCTTAGAACTGCAGCCTTACATCAGTTTTAGAGATCATAATGAATTTAAAAATCCTGTTTTGCTGGATGCCAATGAAAGTCCGTTTGGAGAACTGAACCGTTATCCTGATTCTACGCAGAAAGAATTAAAGCAAAAGCTTTCTGAAATAAAGAATATCTCAACAGATCAGATTGCAGTCGGAAATGGCAGTGACGAATTGATTGATTTGATTGTAAAGGTTTTTTGTGAGCCTAAAAAAGACTCCATTTTAATGATGAACCCTTCATTTGCAATGTATGGTTTTTATGCTTCTATCAATGAAAATAAGGTGATAAAACTTGATTTAAACGAAAACTTCGAGATTGTAAAAGATGATTTTCTTAAAATTTCAGCAGGATTTAAGCCTAAAGTCTTTTTCTTATGTTCACCCAATAATCCAACCGGAAACGCTATAGAAGACGTTGAATTTTATATTAAAAACTTCAATGGAATTGTTGTCGTTGATGAAGCGTACATAGAATTCTCAGGAAAAAAATCCTGTACTGAATTATTGGAGAAATATCCCAACCTGATTGTTCTTCAAACATTTTCAAAAGCTTGGGGAATGGCAGGAGCGAGAGTAGGTATTGCGTATTCCTCTAAGGAAATCATTAAGCTGATAAATACAGTGAAATCACCTTACAATGTTAATGCTTTAAGTTTAAATAAAATAATTGAAACAATTACAAAACAAGAAGTTACAAAAAACAATATAGAAAATACTTTAATTGAAATTTCCTGGCTCAAAAATGAATTTGAAGCGATAAATTGTGTTCAGAAAGTATATTCAACTCATGCTAATTTCTTTCTGGTCGAATTTGAAAATGTGGAAAAAGTATATAAAAAGTTATTGGAAAACGAAATTCTGACCAGCAAAAGAAGTCCACAAATTCCAAACTGTATCAGAATTAATGTAGGAAATAGAGAAGAAAATACCCAATTAATCAAAGTTTTAAAACAATGCAAAACCTTATAGGTTTGAGCAAGCAGAAAAATAACAGATTAACAATTGTTTAGAAATGAAAAAAGTATTGTTTATAGACCGCGACGGAACTTTAATTACAGAACCACCAACGGATTTTCAGGTGGACTCTTTGGAAAAACTTGAATTCTATCCCGGAGTCTTTCAAAACCTCTCAAAAATTGCTAAAGAACTCGATTTTGAACTGGTCATGGTCACCAATCAGGATGGTTTGGGAACTGAAAACTTTCCTTATGAAAATTTTATAAAGCCTCATGAAAAGATGTTGCATGCATTTAAAAATGAAGGTATTGTTTTCAATGATATTTTGATTGATAAAAGTTTTGAATATGAGAATTTACCGACAAGAAAGCCAGAAATCGGAATGTTGGGAAAATATATTTACGGAGATTATGATCTTGAAAATTCTTTCGTCATCGGAGATCGACTGACTGATATTCAACTCGCAAAAAATTTAAAGTCAAAAGCGATTTTCATTAATCCAATTCAGAATGATGATGCTGAACTGACCACAGAAAATTGGAATGAAATCTATCAATATTTAAAGGAAATTCCGCGAAAAGCTAAAGTTTCAAGAAAAACAAATGAAACGGACATCGAAATTGAAGTCAATCTTGACGGAAGCGGAAATTCTGATATTTCAACCGGATTACATTTTTTTGATCATATGCTTGAACAGATTTCCAAACACGGAAATTTAGATTTAAAAATCAAAGCAAATGGAGATCTGCATGTTGATGAGCACCACACGATTGAAGACACAGGAATTGTCTTAGGAGAAGCTATTTCGAAAGCTTTAGGAAAGAAAAAAGGAATTGAAAGATATGGTTTTCTGCTTCCGATGGACGATTGCTTGGCACAGGTTGCCATCGATTTTGGAGGACGTGCTTGGTTGGTTTGGGATGCAAATTTTAAACGTGAAAAAGTTGGTGATGTTCCTACCGAAATGTTTGAACATTTCTTTAAGTCGTTCACAGATTCAGCTAAATGTAATGTCAATATTAAAGCAGAAGGAGAAAATGAACATCACAAGATTGAATCTATTTTTAAAGCTTTTGCAAAAGCTATAAAAATGGCAGTTAAACAATCAGATCAGAATTTTAATTTACCGTCAACCAAAGGAAGCTTGTAAAATGATTGCCATTATAAAATACAACGGGGGAAACGTCAATTCCGTCCAAAATGCATTGAAGAGATTGAATGTAAACTCAATAATTACAGATAATTTTGAACTCATTCAAAAAGCAGATAAAGTTATTTTTCCCGGAGTTGGAGAAGCATCTTCTACCATGAAAAACTTAAAAGAAAAAGGCTTGGATCGATTAATTCCAACTTTAAAACAGCCTGTTTTGGGAATTTGTCTGGGAATGCAATTGATGTGTAAAAACAACGAAGAAGGAAATACAGTCGGAATGGGAATTTTCGATATTAATGTTAAGAGATTTCCAGCAAAAGATATTGTTCCGCATATGGGTTGGAATACGATTTCAGATTTTAAATCTTATCTGTTTTCAGAAATTGAAGAAGAGAGTGACCTATACTTTGTTCATAGCTATTATTGCGAATTATCCGAGAGTACAACTTCTGTTTGTGATTATATTTTACCTTTCAGTGCATCCTTGCAAAAAGACAATTTTTATGCAATGCAGTTTCACCCAGAAAAATCAGGAAAAATCGGAAGTCAATTATTAAATAACTTTTTAAAATTGTAAGCATGAAAATTATCCCTGCGATTGATATTATTGACGGAAAATGTGTTCGTCTGTCTAAAGGTGATTACGGAACGAAGAAAATTTACAACGAAAATCCTGTTGAAGTTGCCAAAGAGTTTGAGAGTTTTGGAATCCAATTTCTGCATTTAGTTGATTTAGATGGTGCGAAATCCAAGCATATTGTCAATCAAAAAGTGTTGGAAAATATTGCAAAAGAAACCTCTTTACAAATTGATTTCGGAGGCGGATTAAAAACATTACAGGATATTGAAATTGCTTTTAATTCCGGAGCGAAACAAATTACAATTGGAAGTATTGCTGTTCAAAATCCTGAATTTTGTTTTGCTTTAATTGAAAAATATGGCTCAGAAAAAATTATTCTAGGAGCTGACTGTGATGATAGAAAAATAAAAACTTCAGGTTGGTTGGAAGAAAGTAATCAGGATGTCATTGATTTTATTATTCAATATCAGGAAAAAGGAATTAAAAATGTAATCTGCACCGATATTTCAAAAGACGGAATGCTGGAAGGACCTTCAACTGATTTATATAAAAATATCTTAAGCCAAACCTACATTCAACTCGTTGCAAGTGGCGGAATTTCATGTATGGAAGATATATGCAAGATGAAAGAGATTGGTTGCTCGGGAACGATTATCGGAAAAGCTATCTATGAGGGGAAAATTGAATTGAAAGAATTACGGAATTTTGTTTAACCACAAAAGTTTTAACACATAAGTCACAGAAGAGTTTTAATAATTCTCTTTATAAAAGAGCAAATAAGTTTAGAAAATCAAAAGATTTTCTGTGAGTCCCGAAGGGACGATTTTCTAAAGGATAGGATAAAATCCTATCAAAAAATTTAATGAGCATGTTAAAAAAAAGAATCATCCCTTGTCTGGATATAAAAAATGGAACAACGGTAAAAGGAATCAATTTTGAAGGGCTTCGAAATGCAGGCAATCCAATAGAACTGGCAAAAAGATATGAAGAAGAAGGTGCTGATGAATTGGTTTTTCTTGACATTACCGCCACGATTGAAGAACGAAAAACATTTGTTGAATTAGTGAAAGAAATTGCAAATGAAATCAGCATTCCTTTCACTGTAGGTGGCGGAATTTCAACGGTTGAAGATGTGAGAAAATTGTTGGAAGCCGGAGCGGATAAAATCAGTATTAATTCGTCTGCGGTTAAAAACCCTCAGTTGATTTCTGATTTAGCCAAAGAATTTGGCAGCCAATGTATTGTTGTTGCCATTGATACAAAATTTATCGATGAATCTGATTGGGTTCATATAAAAGGAGGAAGGGAAATTACCCTTTTAAGAACTTTAGATTGGGCAAAAAAAGCAGAAGAATTGGGAGCCGGAGAAATTCTCCTGACTTCAATGGACGGAGACGGAACAAAAAATGGTTTTGATCTGAGAATAACCAAATTAATCTCTGAAAATATAAATATTCCTGTAATTGCTTCTGGTGGAGCCGGAAATATTGAAGATTTTGAAAAAGTTTTTAATCAGACAAAAGCAACAGGAGCTTTAGCAGCAAGTATTTTTCATTTTCAAGAAGTTAAAATTCAGGATTTGAAGAATGAATTAAAATCAAAAAAAATAGCCATACGATGGAAATTAATTTCAATAAAAATAATGACGGTTTAGTTCCTGTAATTATTCAGGATAACAGAACGTTGCAAGTCCTTATGTTGGGGTATATGAATGAAGAAGCCTTTGAAAAAACAAAAAATGAAGGAATTGTCACCTTTTTCAGTCGTTCAAAGAACAGACATTGGACAAAAGGAGAAGAATCAGGAAACTTTTTAACGGTAAAAAGCATTGATATAGATTGTGACCAGGATACCATTTTAATCAAAGCCATTCCTGAAAATGTAGTTTGTCACACCGGAAGTTTCAGCTGCTTCGGAAACAAAAATTCTAAAGGTTTTCTTTATGAATTGGAAGCGAAGATCAGCCAGAGAATTGATGAAAAAATTGAAGACTCTTATACCTATTCTTTATTTCAAAAAGGGATCAATAAAGTAGCTCAAAAAGTAGGAGAGGAGGCTGTAGAATTGATTATAGAAGCGAAAGATCATAATGATGATCTGTTTAAAAACGAAGCTGCAGATCTGCTTTATCATTATTTAATTTTACTAAAAGCTAAGAATTTTTCATTGGAAGACATTGAAAAAATCCTTTTGGAAAGAAACAAATAAACCTGCTTTCGCAGGTTTTGTTATTTATCAATAATTACTTTCTTAGTAATCGCTTCACCATCAGATTTTACAGTACACATATAAACTCCCTTTGACAACTTAGAAACATTAATTTTTCTTTCATTTTCAAATGCTGAAATTAATTTTCCACTCATATCATTAATCTCTACACTGAAATTTCTGATATTAGAAGGAATCTCAACATTCAGAATATCTTTGGCAGGATTAGGATAGATTTTTATTGATTCCAACCTATATGAGTCACTTTCTTTAGTTCCTAAAACAGAGCTTGCCACGGCAAAATGCTGCAAAGCTCCAACTGCGGCTTTTCCGACATTGAAAACATAGGTTGGATCAATATTGGCAAAAGTATCATTTGCTGTATGTTGGTTTCCGCTAACGGGAGTTTCGTAAAATCCTGTAATAATATCTCCTTTCGCTTCAAAAGGTACATAATCTGATGCATAAGCATTTGACATTGTAGTCTGAAGAGGAGAGTAGAGAGTCGTGCAATTTGCTAATTGCTGAGTCATTGCTAACGATGGCGCATTATTCGCCGTTCCTCCCGCTGAACTTTGATCGCTTTCACAAACAATCGTATTGCTCGGATTTGTAATTTTTCCACCAACCTGGTCGATATTGAAGACAACCTTTAAATTGAGTTGACGAACATTATTAGAAAAAACAACATTGTTTACATAATGTGTGCTTCCCAACAGACCTTGCTCTTCGCCGGAGAAATGAATAAATTTCACAGAGTATTCAGTCGGAACATCTTTTAAAATTCTTGCGGCTTCCAGAAGTATAGAGGTTCCGCTTCCGTTATCACTTACTCCGGGACCTGTAATCGTATCGTAATGTCCACAGATAATAACATAAATATTAGGATAAACAGTTCCTGTTTTAGTAATCACTAAATTTTTTGAAGTCGTACTTCCGTAAGTGAAAATATCCTCTGAAATCTGGCTTGCATCATAACCGAAAGTCTGATATTTAGCTTTAAGCCAATTCAATGTATTGGTATTTGCTGTTGAGCCTGTCGTTTTTACACCGAGATTCGCAAAGTCCTGCAAAAGGTTGGTAATATTGGTTTGGGTAACCTGATTGGCTCTCGTCTGATAAGCCGGAATAAAACTTTGTGCCTGTAAACTGTATGATGCTAAGGATAGGAGCAGAAGACCTTTTAATTTTTTCACTTTGAATAAGATACTTTAATATTAAGCAAATGTAGATAATAAAAAAATCCCGAGCAAAAAACTCAGGATTTATATTGATAACAAAATATTTTACATTATTTTACTTGATCTACAACTGCTTTGAAAGCTTCAGGGTGATTCATTGCTAAATCAGCTAAAACTTTTCTGTTAAGCTCAATGTTGTTCTTTTTAAGAGCCCCCATAAACTGAGAGTAAGACATTCCGTGCTCTCTTGCACCAGCGTTGATACGCATGATCCAAAGTGATCTGAAGTTTCTCTTTTTCTCTTTTCTACCACGGTAAGCATATTGCATTGCTTTTTGTACCGCGTTTTTAGCAACAGTCCAAACGTTCTTTCTTCTACCGAAAAAACCTTTAGCTTGTTTCATGATTTTTTTTCTGCGAGCTCTAGAAGCTACGGCATTTACTGATCTTGGCATAATTTAAATTGTTTTTTTTGAAAAGGGCGGCAACATTTGTTACTCTTTGGTGCGCCGTTTCAGGGTTAAAATTTTGAATTGTTATTCTTATAAACCGAATAAAGGATTTATAAAAACTACTTAATTGCTAATTGACGTTGAACGCTTTTCTCATCCACTTTAGCTACATAAGAAGTAGTAGTAAGATTTCTCTTCTGCTTCGTTTCTTTTTTAGTTAAGATGTGGCTTTTGTAAGCGTTTTTTCTTTTGATTTTACCAGTTCCGGTAAGAGCAAAACGTTTCTTAGCACCTGATTTCGTTTTTAATTTTGGCATTGTTTGCTTTTTTATGTTTTTGTTATCAATACTTGGCTATTTGCTAAAAGCTTATGGCTATTAGCTTTTTGGGCGTGTCCCTCACTCGTTCATTCCGCTTCGCTCCATTCACTCATTCGGGTCGGGCTATTCATTGCAAGTCCTCGCTCAGCAACATTTCCATCGCTTGCTGTGGGCTTTTCATTGCTATCCCTCACGCAGATAATCGGTGTGCAAAATTACGAAAAATAATAATACGAAAAGAGACTTTCTCAGAAAATCTCTTTTTGTTTATCGTAAATCATCAGAAATTAAAGCCTGAACTTTAGAATCAATGACTGTAAATATAGATTATTTAGCCGGTTTTTTAGGACTCATCATCATAATCATTCTCTTACCTTCAAGTTTAGGCAATTGGTCTACTTTACCAACGTGCTCCAATTCCTGGGCAAGTTTCAAAAGCAAAATCTCACCCTGATCTTTAAAGATAATAGAACGGCCTTTGAAAAAAACGTATGTTTTCAGTTTAGAACCTTCTTCCAAAAACTTTTCAGCATGTTTCTTTTTAAAATCATAATCGTGCTCGTCAGTTTGAGGTCCGAAACGGATCTCCTTTACAACCACTTTGATTTGTTTTGCTTTAAGCTCTTTCTGCTTTTTCTTTTGCTCGTATAAAAACTTTTTATAGTCTAATATTCTTGCAATAAATGGTTCAGCTTTATCTGAAATGACCACCAAGTCAAGTTCCTGTTCTTTAGCAATCTGTCTTGCTTTATCGATAGGGAAAATTCCCGGCTCTACGTTATCGCCCACCAAACGAAGTTCTCTTACGCGAATCTTGTCGTTAATCATGTGTGCATCCTCTTGTACAGGACGTCTTTGTGGGCCTCTGTTGTTAAATCGTTGTGCTATTGTATTAAATTTTATTGGTTAACTTTCTATTTTTTATCATTATTCGAAGCAAAATTTAATCTACTCAGAATATTTTTTTGATTTAAGCCTGATATTCAAATCCGGTTTTTGAAGCTTCTTTAAAATAAGCTACAAAATCTTCCAGATTCATCACTCCCAAATCACCTTCGCCACGTCTTCTTACAGAAATTGTGCCATCTTTCTCCTCATTTTCACCTACCACCAACATAAACGGAATCTTTTTCAATTCGGCATCACGGATCTTTTTACCCGTTTTTTCGTTTCTGTCGTCAATCAGACCGCTAATATCGTGATTTTCTAAAAGTTGTGAAACTTTTTTAGAATAATCTACATATTTTTCACTGATTGGCAAGATGATAAACTGATCCGGAGCCAGCCACAATGGGAAATCTCCTGCTGTGTTTTCTAGCAAAATCGCAATGAAACGTTCCATAGAACCAAATGGCGCTCTGTGAATCATTACAGGTCTGTGCTTTTCGTTATCATTTCCGATGTAAGTAAGGTCAAATCTTTCCGGTAAATTATAATCTACTTGAATGGTTCCCAACTGCCATTTTCTTCCCAACGCATCTTTCACCATGAAATCAAGTTTCGGACCGTAGAATGCAGCTTCACCATATTCAGTTACTGTATTCAGACCTTTCTCTGTAGCCGCAGTTACAATCGCTGTTTCTGCTTTCTCCCAGTTTTCGTCTGAACCGATATATTTTTCCTTGTTTTCAGGATCTCTTAATGAAATCTGAGCCGTAAAATCAGCAAAACCTAATGAACCGAAAACGTAAAGAACCAAGTCAATAGTTTTCTTAAATTCATCCATCAACTGATCCGGTGTACAGAATAAATGCGCATCATCCTGAGTAAATCCACGAACTCTTGTTAAGCCGTGAAGCTCTCCACTTTGCTCATATCTGTAAACAGTACCGAATTCTGCATATCTTTTAGGCAAATCTTTATAGCTCCATTGTGAAGTTTTATAAATCTCACAGTGATGCGGACAGTTCATCGGCTTCAGCATAAATTCTTCCCCTTCATTTGGGGTTTTAATCGGCTGGAAGCTGTCTGCTCCGTATTTATCCCAGTGTCCGGAAGTTACATACAATTGTTTTGCTCCGATGTGAGGAGACATTACAAATTCGTAACCACCTTTTTTCTGAGCATCAGAAAGGAAATTCTCAAGTTTTTTTCTCAAAGCAGTACCTTTTGGTAACCAAAGTGGTAAACCTGCACCTACTTTTTCAGAGAAAGCAAAAATTCCTAATTCTTTACCTAATTTTCTATGATCTCTTTTTTTAGCTTCTTCTAAAAGTTCAAGATATTCTGTCAAATCTTTCTGCTTAGGGAAAGAAATACCATAAACTCTTGTTAATTGAGGATTATTTTCGTTTCCTCTCCAATAAGCTCCTGCAGCATTTAAAATCTTCATTGCTTTCACAATTCCGGTATTCGGAATGTGACCTCCACGACAAAGATCTGTGAAATTATCGTGTGTTACAAAAGTGATTTCTCCGTCATTAAGATTTGAAATTAATTCAACTTTGTAAGGATTATCAGCATAAACTTTTAAAGCTTCTTCTTTTGAAACCGGATATAATGAGAAGGTAGAACCTTTTTTAGCGTTTTCTAAAACTTTCTTTTCGATTTTTTCGAAATCTTTTTCAGATAAACTTTCATCGCCAAAATCTACATCATAATAAAATCCTTTTTCAATTGCAGGACCAATGGTCAACTTAGCATTTGGATAAAATTCAAGGATTGCCTGCGCCAAAAGATGGGCAGAAGAATGCCAGAAAGCTTTCTTACCAAGATCATCATTCCAGGTCAGAAGCTGCAACGTAGAATCTGTGGTTATAGGTGTGGTCGTTTCTACTTGTGTACCGTTTACAACTGCGGAAATGGTATTTCTAGCCAATCCCTCACTAATAGATTTTGCCACATCTAAAGGAGTAACTGCTCCTTCAAATTCTCGGACGCTCTGGTCTGGAAGTGTAATTTTTATCATTGTTTACTAAGAAATTTTAAGTTGCAAAAATACGCATTTTTTACATCTTTAAAAAATACTGACGTTATATTTCATTAAAAATGCAATTTATTTTGAATTTTCACGTTCCTGAAAATTAAGTTTGCAAAAAATTTGTAGATTTTTAAGCAAAAAAAATACTAAGCTCTCACTTAGTATTATCTGTTTTTCCTGATTTGTTTTTCGAAGATTTCTGAACATCTTCTTTATCTACATCAGAAGGGTTTTGTTTTTCTGAAGATGCCGGAATATCCCGAAAATCTTCATTTTGCTTTTTTGTTTCTGCTGAATTGGCAGATTCTTTCTTTTTGTTATCGTCTTTTGAATCCATAATTTTGAATTTTTTAAACTCCAAGAACGCCGATTTTCCCGGTCTGATCTTCGATTTTATAATTCAAAGCCTTTGCCAAAACGAAAATATTGTTGAGATTTTCCATCAATTGTTGGTGACCTTCACTTCTCAGCTTATTCTGATCTACCGATTTAATGGCAGTTTGTTTAGCCTTATTCTGAACATTTTTAATATCCTTCTCAGAAATTCTGTTGATGAAAGAATCATCGACAGACTGAATTTCCACACTTGGCGTAATTCTGATATCTGCATTGGGTAGCTCTCTGATAATCAGTTTTTTGTTGATCGAATCAACTTCCATTTTCATCTTGTTTAAATCATAGGAAACCTGAGCATTGGTTTTAGTATATGTAATAATACTGTTGCTTGTCATTTCTTTTCCTAAGAATTCATAGCCGAATTTTGTTTTCTGCATGGCGGAAAAATCCTGTTCCAGAACAACCATTTTATTCATTTTAGAAATCTGATTGGTCAGAATATAATAATCTGACTTCTCAGTTTTTTCGGTTGGCTTAAAACAAGATCTGAAACTGAAGAACAGAATCAGCATCAGCAAAACTCCCGCAATAAATGGAATAAGTAATCTTAAATTTTTCAATTTTCTTTTTTAAATATTTCCTTGATGACCGATGAATCATCTTTTTTCAGAATCTCAACAAGATCCCTTTCGATGTAGCCTGTTGTCGGCATCTCGATAATTCTTCCAATTTCCTTGCCATATTTTTGAACAATGATCGTAGGAACTTTAGAAATATTATATTTAGATTCTTCGCCGTTTGGAGATTCTTTCTTACGGTTCACCGCAATAATCGTCAATCTTGAATCCGGATATTTTACTTCTTCTAAAATCTTCATCAATCTGGGGAAATCACGATGACTGTCTTCGCACCACGTTCCCATGAAAACCACAAGATCATAAGCTGTAATTTTGTTTTTTTTCAGCTCACTTACCGCTTTTTCGTCCATTTGGTACTCGTTAAATTCTTTTGTATACCATTGTGAATAGGGCTCTTTAACGAACTGGTCTTTCAACTGTGCTCCCAAAAGCATTTTGCCGTCGTTGGTTTCTACTTCACGGTTTACCACAGCTTTCTGGGCTGAAAACTGCTGTGTGGTCAACGCTAAAACCGTAACGGTAAAAATATTCGTAATAATTTTTTTACAAATCATATTTCTAGTATTTTTCATTGTATTTGTGAATCTTTGATTTCATCTATTTTTCAATTATTGTTTTTAAATCTGCAGGAGAGTAGTATTTGTTTTTCAAAACTTTATGATCTGCTTTTCTGTAAACATTAAATTTTTCTCCTGATTTTTCATAGAAAGATTCTACTTCTTTCGCTGCATAAAACTCAACAGTTTCCTGAGCCTGCTCTTCATTATCACAAGCTTTAGACATGTTCGAGCGCTGAACCTCATCAAATAACTCTACAAATTTATTGCCTAATCCGAATTCTAAAACCGCACCACTCAAAACGTACTGCAAATCACACAACGCATCTGCAATTTCTATGATATTATTATCTGCAATGGCTTGTTTTAATTCGTTTAATTCTTCCTGCAAAAGTTCAACTCTAAGATTACATCTTTCCGGTGAAGGAATTTGCGGAGTATCTAAAATAGGAGCTTTAAAGGTTGTGTGGAATTCTGCTACTTGGTTCAGGCTGTCAATTTTATCCATGAATTTTTTTTAATTTAAGGCAAATATAAAAATTAGAAATGAGAAAATATGTCTGATTATTGTTTAATTAAATTACTTAAAAAAGTTACAAGATTTGAGATTCGAATTAACACAGACTGTATAGCTCGGAACTTGAAACCCGAACCTCAAAACAAAAAGCTGTCCGTTTCCAGACAGCCTTCTTTCTCAAGGTTAATTAAGAAGATAATTAGTTTTTAATAAATCTTTTGGTGATTTCTCCCACCTGAATCATATAAGCACCTTTCACAAGACCACTTACATTCACAGATCCTCTCTGAAGTTTTCCTGAATTGATTAGTTTTCCACCCATATCGAAGATTTTGTAATCTTCACTTGCCGTATTTGAAACATTTAAAACATCTTTTGCAGGATTAGGATATAATTTAAGATCAGTAATCAGATCTTTAGTTACAAAATCATCACCTCTTCCTGATGAAACAATATTTAAGGTATAATCTTCAACCTGTCCGTACGTATAAGAACCGCAAGAAGATGAAGGAACTGAATTGTACTGCATCATTACTCTCATTCTTGTTGTTCCAACGGTTGCTGTCGAAGGAATGGTAATTGTTCCTGTTACCGGATTTGTCTGTGAACCTGTTTTTGTCCAGGCTAACTCTCCGCTGTCTGTAAAATCGCCATCTCCGTTATAATCAATATAAACAGCATAAGCTTCGTTGTATTTAGTTGAAGTCCAAACCGGAGTTACAGAAACTGTATAAGCCGAACCTCTTGTAACGTTAGTTGAAACTGAAGTAAAGTTTTCATAACCAGCAGTTCCAGTTGAAGTATTGTTAATTGTTCCGAATTTTACATTTCCGATTCTTTCATCCGAAGTGTTGGTTGCTGTTGCCGAACAATAAGTAACCGTGCTTCCTGCAAGTGTTGCAACAGAAACCGTATTGCTTGAAACGGAATTGTTTCCTGCCGCATCTTTAGCTTTAACAGTGAAACTATACGTTGTTGAAGGCGTTAAACTCGTTACCGTGTAAGAAGTTGAAGCCGTAGATCCAATCAAAGATGAACCTTGATAAACATCATAACCAGTCACAGCTACATTATCTGTTGCACCTGACCAAGAAAGGTTCGTGGTGGTGGAAGTTGTTCCTGAAGCTGCTAAAGTCGGAGCAGTCGGTGGAGTAGTATCCGTAGTTCCCGAACCTGCATTTACAGTAATATTGGCATTATTTACATCAAAGAAAATGTGATTCGAACCTTTTACCATAATTCTTCCTGTTGTAGTAGAAGCATTTGGAATTGTTACCGCTTGTGAACCATCATTCGGAGTTCCGGAAAGTAGAGTAGTCCATGTATTTCCGCTGTCTGTAGACCAAAGAATATCTACATTGGCTGTATTTACACCATTTGCTGTAGTTCCTGCAACATTCCATGTTATGGTTTGAGAAGTTCCTCCCGTATAAGTCGTTGCTGTATTTTGAGAACTTACACTGAATGGTCCCGCTGTTCCGTTTACCGTAATTACTGCATCATCAGAATTATTTCCTGAACCTCCGGCTCGGTTATCACGAACGGTAAATCTGAAATTATATGATCTTGCCACATTTGATAAAGCTTCAACTGTAATTTCCGAACCTGCCGTTGTGGTTGCTCCCGTTAAAACTGAAGCCATTCTCGGGAAATATCTTGTAGGTGAAACTGTAGGAGTCCAAGACCTGAAAGTAGGACCGGATGCTTTTGTAGCACTTGCTGCCGAACTCGCTCCCGTTTGTGAAGAAGATGCATTGTTCATCTGTTCCCAGATATAAGTTAAAGAATCTCCGTTTGCATCTGTTCCGGAGCCTGTCAGCATAAAAGGTGTTCCTTTCGGAATTGTATAATCTGAACCGGCATTTGCTGTAGGAATCGAATTCCCTGTACTTGTACTTGTTGGGCAGGTTTTAGCTTTAATATTATCCGTAATTTGCTGAATACTGATGGCATGAAAGAAGGAATCCGAATGCGCCTGAATATCCTGACTTGTAATTCCGGCATATCCCATAATTGTTGATCCTGAACCAGGTTCCATATTTACGCCTGTTCCTTCATTACTCATTGAGAAAGTATGATTTCCTCCGAACTGATGTCCTAATTCATGAGCGACATAATCAATATCAAAATTATCTCCAGAAGGAATTGCATCTGCAGGAGAAGTATAACCGCTGCCTTTTGAACCATTCACACAAACACAGCCGATACAACCTGCATTTCCGCCACCTCCCGAAGCTCCGAATAAATGTCCGACATCATAATTTGCTTCACCTATAACTGAAGTTAGAGTAGATTGCAATTGTGAATTCCAGTTACTCATTCCTGAAGCCGCCGAATAAGGATCTGAAGAAGCGCTTGTATAAATTACCGCATCATTATTGGCAATAAGAACCATTCTTGCCGAAAAATCTTTTTCAAAAACCCCGTTTACGCGAGTCATTGTATTGTTCATTGCAGCTAAAGCGTTTGCTTTTGTACCTCCAAAGTAAGCCGTATATTCTCCTGTACAGGACAAAGCCAGCCTGAATGTTCTTAATTTAGCATCATCCGCATTTGGTCTTGCTGCAAGATTATCTGTACCTGATATGCCTTTTTGTGCAACATCAATCACCGTACATTCAAATTTGTTTAAGTTATCTTTTTTGTCGGATTTTCTGTAAACAACATAGGTTGAAAGATCTTTCGTAAAGGGTTCAATAAAAACGGCAGACTTATCACCATAAATTTCCATGGATGATAAACCAAGCGGTGAAATACTGAAGTAAACAGTAGAATTCGGATCTTCAAGACCTTCTCCGACATATGATTTGATATCAGGATATTTTGCGGCAAGTTGAGGGTCAAAATTTGAATTCTCTCTTACCTTGAAGCTTTCCATTTTACCTTCTAAATTTGGGAAAGAAATAATGATTTCGGACTTTTCGCCAACCGCTAATCTTTTAGGAGCTTTTACCAAAGCGTTTTTCAGTCCGTTGATATCTAAACTGTAGATTCTCGGATTGCTAATCGCTGATTTGTTTTCGAAAATTTCTGAATTTGCTTTTGTGAATGTTTCAGACCAAAGACGATCGGTCTGTGCGAATGAAATGCCCGAAACAAGCATTCCAATCACCAATAGTTGTTTTTTCATATAAATCTATTTTTGATTATGGAATATCAAATCTAGAGAAAAAATATTTACGAAAAACAAAATTATTTAAGAATATTTTAGAGTTCCAACACAAATCAATATGCAATGCATTAAATATACAATAATCGTATTTCACTCTAAAATGAAAATAGCACACGCAAAATACGTGTGCTATTCAGTTTGTGATATATTTAAAATTTTTTAAAATTTGTCATCGGCAGTAGGTCCGTATAATCCCGGAACTTTATTTCCCGTGGATCTTAAATAAACCACCAATTCACCTCTGTGGTGATACAAATGATTGTACAAAAACGAGCGAATCACCTGAACTTTCGGCATAGGAGGAAAGAGTGAATTTCCGTTCATCTCCATTTTCCATTCATTAAAATAAGTGCTTTCGTCTGAATTTTCTATTACTTTTTGAGCTTTAGCAACATTTTCTTCAAATTTGGCAACAATATTTTCAGCCTTAGAAACATCTCCTTTATCATAAGTATATGTTCCCATATCGAAAACATCCTGATTAAAAGTTCCTTCAAACCAATTATAAACTTCCGAAATATGAGAAGCCAGCTGAGCTGTCGTCCAGTTAATATCAGAAGGTTTCCAATCTAAAGCACTGTCCGGAATTGCTTTTAAAAGTTTTCTTGTGCTTTCTGCTTCATGCAGAAACTCGCCTAATAACGCTTGTTTAATCATTTGTGTAAATTTTAAAAATTAAAAAAATTATTTCGTAATATCTCTACCGATAACCAGTCTCTGGATCTCTGAAGTTCCTTCTCCGATGGTACAAAGCTTAGAATCTCTGTAATATTTTTCAGCAGGGAAATCTTTTGTATAACCATAACCTCCAAAAATCTGAACCGCGTTGTTAGAAATTCTTACACAAGCTTCAGATGCATACAGTTTTGCCATCGCACCTTCTCTTGTCATTTTCTGCTTTGCATTCTTTAAAGTAGAAGCTCTTTGGATCAATAATTCTGCAGCATCAATTTCAGTTGCCATATCTGCTAACATAAAATTGATTGCCTGAAAATCAGAGATCGATTTTCCGAACTGTTTTCTTTCTTTAGCATATTTTAAAGCAGCTTTGTAAGCTCCTCTTGCCGTACCTAAGCTTAAAGCAGCAATAGAAATTCTACCACCGTCAAGAATTTTCATCGCCTGTTTGAAACCTTCACCTACTTCACCTAATCTGTGAGAATCGGGTACACGAACATTATCAAAAATAAGTTCAGCAGTTTCTGAAGCTCTCATCCCAAGCTTATTTTCTTTTTTACCGGAAGTAAAACCAGCCATTCCTTTTTCTAAAACGAATGCCGTTGAATTATTTTTTGCTCCTATTTCACCTGTTCTTGTCATTACGACCGCAATATCACCTGAAATTGCGTGAGTGATAAAGTTTTTAGCTCCGTTGATAATCCACTCGTCACCATCTTTCACTGCAGTTGTAGACATCCCTCCGGAATCCGAACCTGTATTGTGTTCTGTTAATCCCCAAGCTCCGATTACTTTTCCGGTAGCCAGTTGAGGAAGCCATTTGTTTCTTTGTTCTTCGTTTCCGAATTCGTAAATATGGTTGGTGCAAAGTGAATTGTGTGCTGCAACCGAAAGACCAATCGATGGGTCAACCTGAGAAATTTCATCCAGAATAGCAACATATTCGTGATAACCAAGACCAGAACCTCCATATTCTTCAGGAATTACAATTCCCATGAAACCCATATCACCCAATTGGTGAAAAAGTTCTTTAGGAAAAGTCTGACTTTCGTCCCACTCCATAATATTAGGTCTGATATTCTTCTCAGCAAATTCTTTTGCTGTTTCCGCTATCATTTTAATGTTGTTCATCGTTTCTGTATTCATATTATAATCGTTATTTCCCAAAGATACTTAAATTGCGGAAATACAAAAATAATTTATAAACAAGATTAAATTTCAAGATTAATCATTTAATTTTCAATAAATTACATTTTACGAATTAACATAACATTAATAACAATCATTCGTTTTAGGAATATTTATTTACTAATTTAGTCCCACAATTTTTAGCTGAATGAAAAAACTTTTACTTCCTGTACTTTTTTTAGCAACATTTATGTCTGCACAAGTTCCTGCCGGATATTATGACGGAACATCGGGATTGACAGGATATGCGTTAAAAACAAAGCTTCACGATATTATTTCTACAAAGAACATCAACTGGCATTACGGTGATCTTACCAATTACTATAATCAGACCGATCTGGATAAATATTATGATTACGGATCAAGCAACACTACTGTTTTATTAGATATCTATTCTGAAATTCCGAACGGCCCTGATGCGTACGAATATACCACGGCTGATATTATCGGCTCTGCAAACGCTGAAGGTTTAGGATGGAACAGAGAGCACATGATGCCTCAAAGTACATTTTACAGCAATTATCCGATGTATTCTGATTTGTTTTATGTAGTTCCGACCGATGCAAGAATTAATCAGCTGAGAAGTAATTATCCGTACGGAATTGCAGGTACAACAAATTATTACACTTTCACAAACTCTTCTAAAATATCAAATAGCGCAATTCCTAACTACGTTTATACGGGTCGTGTGTATGAACCAATCAATGAATTTAAAGGTGATGTAGCAAGAAGTTTATTGTATTTCGCCGTAAGATATGAAGGAAAGTTGGGGACTTTTAATTATAACAACAATGCAAATCCTGCTTCCGACACCAATCCTTTAGACGGAACAGAGGAGAGAGCATATGATCCGAATTATATTGCAATGCTTCTTCAATGGCATAATCAGGATCCTGTTTCCCAAAAAGAAATCGACAGGAACAATGCAGTTTATAACTTACAGAAAAACAGAAATCCGTTTATTGATAATCCAACCTGGGTAAATGCAATTTGGGAGCAAACGCCGGATACTACAGCTCCTTCAAATCCAAGCAACTTATCGGTCACTCAAAACAGTGCCTATTTCACGACATTAAGTTGGACACCAAGCACAAGCACAGATGTAATCGGATACAAAATCTATCAAAACGGAACCTTAATTGGTACATCAAAAGGCAATTCCTTCAGTGCAGATCATTTAACACCTTCTACCTCTTACACTTACACTGTAAAAGCTTATGATAACGGATATTTACTTTCGGGAGACAGCAATACAATATCATCAACAACTTTAGCAACAGATATTTATGCTAAAGACATAATGATTACAAAATATCTTGAGGGAACCTCGAACAATAAAGCAATAGAAATTACCAATAAAACAGGTCATGCTGTTAATTTAAATGATTACAGACTATCAATTCAGTTTCCGAGCGGAACAAATTATTATTTCCCTGCACCTTTTGAGTTGGAAGGGATTGTTCAGAACAATGAAACTTTTGTGATTTTAAATCCTGACGCCAATTTTTCTTGTTTCACCATTAATCAGGCAAAATTTGTTACTGCAGCTCCGCAAATGACTTTTTCAGGAAGTCAATATCTGGAATTGAGATACAAATCGACAACAGTTGATGCCATTGGAGCTACATCTCAAAATAACTCTTCTGTTTTAGGAAATGTGTCTTTATATAGAAAAGCAACAATTAATCAACCTGCAACAACTTTCGACATCAATGAATGGGATTCTTATGCAAGCAATTATTGCCAGAATTTAGGAACACTATCAACCTCAGATATTGAATTATTGGCAGAAAAACAATTTAAAATTTATCCGAACCCTGTTAACGAAAACATTTTTGTAAGCGGAAAAACTGAAAATATTCAGACTGCTCAGATTTTAGATTTCTCAGGACAATTGATTTATACAGAAAAAGTTCCATTTAAGAATAAGAAAGATATTTCTGTTCAAAATTTAAAAACAGGTTCTTATTTATTAAAGTTTGATGAAAAAGTTTATCCGTTTATTAAAAAATAAGAATAGTAAAATAATACAACTAAAACTTCGTTCAAATGAACGGAGTTTTTTTATGCAATAATCTAAAATTTATAAGCCCAAAAGCTAATATTTAATAGTTATAATCAATTTTACTTATATTTTTTGTTTATAAGTAATTATCATTATATTTGCAAAATGATAGCGGTCATTACCGGTGATATTATAAATTCACAGCATGCGGAAACAGAAGTTTGGATCAACAAACTTAAAAATCTTCTCGAAAAATGGGGAAGCGCTCCTCAAATATGGGAAATCTACAGAGGAGATGAATTTCAGCTAAAATGCAGTATTGACGATGTTTTCTGGCATTTCTTAGCCATAAAATCTCTTATAAAAAGTCAGGAAAATTTAGATGTAAGAATTGCAATCGGTATTGGTGAGGAAAATTTTTCTTCTGAAAAAATCACAGAATCCAACGGTTCAGCTTATGTCAATTCAGGAAGATTGTTGAATGATCTGAAAAGCGACGGACACACTGTATCTATTAAGACATCCAACGATTCTGTTGACAGAGATTTAAATATGCTATTAAAATGGGCTTCAAAAGATTTTGATAACTGGACGATGGCAACTTCCGAAATAATTCACGAAATGATTATGAATCAAGATATTACACAGGAAGATCTCGCAAAGAAATTCGCTATTTCACAGTCCTCAATCAGCCAGAGACTGAAACGTGCAAACTACGAGCTTATCGTAGAAACCAATCAATATTTTAGAAAGAAAATTTCAGAATTGTAGGATGATTTTTATTCAACTCATATTGGCACATCTACTCGGAGATTTTATTCTTCAGCCAAATTCTTGGGTTGCAGATAAGGAAAATCATAAACTGAAAAGTCCTTATTTATATTATCACGTTCTGATTCATACAGCCTTAAGCTTCATTTTTCTTTGGGATATAAAACTTTGGTGGGTTGCTATTTTAGTTGGAGTTTCTCATTTTATAATTGATGCATGTAAATTGAGTTTTCAAAATAATCTTACTAAAAAAAGATGGTTTTTCATTGATCAGGCGCTTCATGTAGCGGTTATTGGTATAGTCTCCCTTTGCTTTAATGAATTTGACTTTGAATTCTTAAAAAATCAGGAATTTTTGAAAATTATAATGGGAACTTTGTTTTTAACGACACCCGCTTCAATTTTCATCAAAATATTATTATCATCATGGACTCCGGTAGCAGAAGAAGAGGGCAGTGTACAAACCGAATCTCTATCGAGCGCAGGAAAATATATCGGAATTTTAGAACGATTATTGGTCTTCACTTTTATTGTGGTCGATCATTGGGAAGGTGTAGGTTTTATGGTAGCAGCAAAATCCGTTTTCAGATTCAGCGATTTAGCACAGGCAAAACAGAGAAAACTGACGGAATATGTATTAATCGGGACATTATTAAGTTTCGGAATCGCTGTTTTAACAGGAATTTTAATTAAATAAAAGTAATAAATCTAACTATAACCGAAAACTTTGAATTTCGAGGTTTTCTAAAGTAAAAAGTAAAAATTATGAGTCAAAAGCTAGAAATGTTGTACGAAGGTAAAGCAAAACAAGTATTTGCTACCGAAAATCCTAATGAAGTAGTAGTACGTTTTAAAGACGATGCTACAGCATTTAATGCTCAGAAAAGAGGTTCTGTAGATTTGAAAGGAGAGATGAATAATGCCATCACTACTTTAATCTTCGAATATTTAAATGAAAAAGGGATTAAAACTCATTTCATCAAACAATTAGACGAAAGAGAGCAATTGGTAAAGAAAGTATCAATTATTCCTTTGGAAATGGTCGTGAGAAACTATTCTGCAGGAAGCATGGCTCAGAGATTAGGAGTTGAGGAAGGAATTAAATCTCCTGTTACCATCTTCGATATCTGCTACAAAAAAGACGAGTTGGGAGATCCGCTTATCAACGATCACCACGCTGTTTTCTTAGGAGCTGCAACGTATGAAGAGCTTGACGAAATGTATGAATTAACTTCAGACATCAACGAAATCCTTATTGATCTTTTCGACAAAATGAACATCATCCTGGTTGATTTCAAAATCGAATTGGGAAAAACTGCAGACGGTGAAATCATCTTGGCAGACGAAATTTCTCCAGATACTTGCAGACTTTGGGATAAAGATACCATGAAGAAGCTAGATAAAGACAGATTCAGAAGAGACTTAGGAGAAGTAACTGAAGCATATGTTGAGATCTACAATAGGTTGAAAGTAGCCTTAGGCAAATAAGATTTTAGATAAAATTAGATGTTAAGTTTTCTTATTTAACATAATATTTAATTTTTCATCTAATTTATAAATCTATCAAAACAAAATCTAGATTAGAAAAAATAGAAATGAAAAGTTTAGACATTCATAAAAGTGAATATTTAAAACAGTTTGAAACTCAAACCTACGGAAGAAATCTTTTCAGAACGCAGGAAGAAGAAAGACTGGATGCTCCGAACGAGGAGTGCGGAATCTTCGGAATGTATTCTGACAACGATCTTGATACGTTTTCTCTTTCACAGTTCGGGCTTTTTGCACTTCAGCACAGAGGTCAGGAAGCTTGTGGTATTTCTGTTTTAAAGGACGGAAAAATTACCAATATGAAAGATGAAGGGTTGGTTTTGGATGTTTATAAAGAGATCCAGGATCCTGAAACTTTTATGGGAAATTCTGCAATCGGACACACTCGTTATACGACTGCAGGAGACAAAAAGAAATATAATTTTCAGCCATTTTTCGCAAAAAACGAATATGACCAGATTATCCTTTCTATTGCGCATAACGGTAACCTTACCAATGCAAAAGAATTGAAACACGAACTGGAAGCTGAAGGTGTAGTTTTCAGAGCGACTTCCGATTCTGAGGTTATTTTGAGATTAATCCAGAAAAATCTTGATTTGGGACTTCGTGGCGCTATCAAAGCAACAATGGAGAAAATTGAAGGAGCCTATTCTGTTGTAGGGATGACAAGAAATAAATTCTTCGCATTCAGAGATTTCAACGGGATCAGACCTTTGGTTTTGGGAGCAATCAACGAAAATTCTTACGTTGTAGCTTCAGAATCTGTAGCTTTAGACGCTGTTGGAGCTCAATATGTTCGTGATATTTTACCGGGAGAAATCATTTATACCAATGAAAACGAACCTGGAAAATTAAACTCATACATGGTAAATGAAGAAAAAGGAAAGCAAAGAATCTGTTCTTTTGAATACATTTATTTTGCAAGACCCGACTCTACATTAGAAAATATCAACGTTTACGAAATCAGAGAAAAATCGGGAGAAAAAATCTGGGAACAGGCTCCTGTGGAAGCTGATGTGGTAATTGGAGTTCCGGATTCCGGAGTTCCTGCTGCAATTGGTTTTTCCAAAGCTTCGGGAATACCTTTCCGTCCGGTTTTGATTAAAAACAGATACATCGGAAGAAGTTTCATCGTACCGACTCAGGAAATGAGAGAAAGAGTAGTAAACTTAAAACTGAATCCGATTATTTCCGAAATTAAAGACAAAAGAGTAGTAATCATCGACGATTCTATCGTTCGTGGAACAACTTCGAAAAGGTTGGTTAAAATCCTGAAAGATGCAGGAGTTAAGGAAATTCACTTCAGAAGTGTTTCTCCGCCAATTATCGCGCCTTGTTATTTAGGAATCGATACCCCTTCAAAAGATGATTTGATTTCTGCAAATATGACGACAGAAGAACTTAGAGACTATTTAGGAGTTGATTCTTTAGAATTTTTAAGCACAGAAAACTTAAAAGTAATTTTAGGTTCATCCAACCACTGCTTCGGATGCTTTACAGAAGAATATCCTGTAGGAAAAGGAGAGGAAGTGGAATTATTTAATTAAAATTTTAATTATAAAATGAAAAAGGTCAGATTTCATTTGAAATCTGACCTTTTTTTTAGTTTTAAATTATCTTAGAATTTATAAGCAACACCAACCTGGAAAAGATTATTTCTGATTGCGTCACCAGGATTATTTTCAGCAATATCGGTAACTCCGGCAACAAATCTAGCCGTAAGACCAAATTTCTGATCAAAGTAATAACCTGCACCAAGACCTATTCCTAAGTCAAAACCTTTAAAAAGATCATCTACATCTGCAGAACCTGCATCACCTTTAACTTTTTTGTTGATTGCAAAACTGAACTGTGGTCCAGCTTCTACGTACAACTCAGGTAAAAGGTTATACTGAAGCATTACAGGTACAGAAATATAGTCAAGATTTAATCTTACATCAGACATTCCTTCAAACTTTGCACCCATCCCATTATACAAAACTTCAGGCTGAACGCTGAATGAACTCGCAACAGGAATATTTGCAAAAACACCACCGTAAATTCCAGGTTTTGCTTTGAATGCATCATCATTAATTGAAGCTACATTTAATCCGGCTTTAATTCCGAAAGTTACTGATGAAGAATAAGATTCTTTAGCTTTTTCCTGAGCAAATGATAATGAACTTGCAGCGATAGCAAGTCCTAAAAATAGTTTTTTCATAGCTTTTGTTTTTAATTTGTTTATTATTGAAAAACTATCGCAATTCAAATCAAAAACCTTGCCAATTTATATTAATTTTAATGGTAATTAAATAAAAATGCCAGATTCTGTAATGAATCTGACATTTTTTTATTTGAAATTAAGATTGTTTTCTTAGAACTTGAATGCTAAACCAACTTGGAATACATTGTTTCTGATAGCATCAGAGTTTCCTGGTCTGTCTTTAGCAATATCCGTAACACCAGCAACATATCTTGCTGTTAAACCGATGTTGTCTGTGAAATAATAACCTGCCCCTAAACCGATACCCAAATTAAATCCGTTAAGATTATCTTTATAATCACCAGATTCGTTGATAACATCATTATTGGTTTCGTTTTTTAGTTTATTTTTAGCATTTACTAAAAAACCAAACTCTGGTCCAGCTTCCACATATAAATTTGGAATAAAGTTATACTGGAACATTACAGGAACTGCGATATAGTCATGGTGTCTTGCATAAGAAATTCTATTACCGGCAACTACATCGTCATATTTATCTCCATACTGAGAATATAAAACCTCTGGCTGGATGCTGAAAGACTCCGCTACAGGAATATTTGCAAATACACCTGCGTTAAAACCGATTTTAGATCCCTGATCTTCAAGTGTACCATCGTTAGATAATGAAGAAACGTTCATTCCTGCCTTAATCCCGAATCTTACTGGTGATGTTGACGATGGAGTAGGTTGTGTAGTCTGCGCAAATGCCAATGAAGTTGACAATACTGCTATTCCTAAAATTAACTTTTTCATAACTTAAATTTTTAATATTTACTAATTCTAATTTTTCTAATTTTAAATTTTACTACCAAACTTTTTTGAGTTTGACGAATCGAATCTTTCAAATTGCTTGCCAAAACTATTTCTGCATATTTCAAACAAACAAAAATGCCCTTCAAAAAATGAAGGGCATTTTGTAATATTTTAAAAATCAAATGATTAAATCTAATCAATATATTATGTATCGAATATAATATTTATTAAAAATCGGTTTAAAAATTAAGCTGAAAATCTAAAATCCGCTAATTTTTTTATAGAAATCAATTGATTTTTGAATATTTTCTGTAGAACACTGATGATCAAAGACACAAGAACCGATGCCGGAAAGCAACGAAAAATTGATTTTTGCATCTGTATTTTTCTTATCGTTTAATAATAGATCAAAAATCTTGTCTTCAGCAAAACCTGTAATATCAATATAACAAAAATATCTCGCTATATTTTCTGTAATCATTTCAGAATCTTCTTTACTTATTAAACCCTCAAGATAAGAAAGGTGAGCTTCGCAAATCATTCCCAAAGCAACTGCTTCTCCATGCAGAATAAGATTTTCGCTTTGAAGACATAAGCTTTCAATCGCGTGACCAATGGTATGCCCGAAATTCAGTGTTTTTCTTACATTCTTCTCATGGAAATCTGCATTTACAATTTCCTGCTTTATTTCCATTGATTGCGGAATGAAAGGTTCAATTCCGACCGGATCTAAATGCTGCAAATGAATTAAATCTTCCCAATGTTTTTTATCGGCAATCAAACCATGCTTCAGCATTTCAGCAAAACCGCTTTTTAATTCTTTGCCAGGAAGTGTGTTTAAAAATCCTGTATGCACAAAGATTTGTTCGGGAAAAGAAAAAGTTCCCACCATATTTTTATAATGCATTAGATCAATTCCCGTTTTCCCACCGATTGACGCATCACACATCGAAAGCAAAGTTGTAGGAATATTGATAAACTGAATTCCTCTTTTATAAGTAGAAGCAACGAACCCTCCCATATCTGTAATGACACCACCTCCAAGATTAATGATCAAAGCTTTTCGGTCTGCCTGCATTTCTGTAAGAATTTCCCAAAGCTGATTGGCAGTCTGAATATTTTTCATCTCTTCCCCAGCTTCAATTTCAAGAATTTCAAAAGCGATGTCAGTCTCTAAATTTCCGAGAAGTGTGGGAAGGCAATATTCATGCGTATTTTCATCCACCAAAATAAAAACTTTGCTGAATGATTTTCCGGTCATGAATTGATTGAGCTGCGAAAAATTTTCGTCTAATATGGTAATCATCGTATGATTTTTTAATAATTAAAGATATACTGTGCTACAAAGTTATGATTCTTAATTTTTAACTCGTTACTAAATTGACTATCTTTGCACAAATATTTAGCATGAGCAGAGACAATAATTCAGGAAGACCAAAGAAACCAAGAAGTTCAACAAGAAATAATTCTGATGATTCTCGCGCTTCAAGATCCGGAAATTCCGGGTCAAAACCTTTCAAAAAATCTTTCCCTAAAGCAGGAGAAAGAAATTCTGATTCCAGAAGAAGTAGTGGCACGAGTTACCAGGACAGAATGGATAAGAAATTTGGGAAAACTGAACAAGAACCTTTTATCACCACTTCGGGTGAAGAGAGAAAGGCCTTTAGTAAATCAGCACCAAAAAGGGGCAGCAGCAGACCCGGTAGTTTTGATACCAGAGATAAATACGAAAGAGGTAGCTTAAAATACGGTAAAAGACCGGGAACTGACAACAGAGAAGATAAAAATAAATCATTTGTTCAGAAAAGAAGACTGAACAAAATTGATAAAGATATTCATAAAGACACCATCCGTCTAAATAAATACATCGCCAACTCAGGAATTTGCAGCAGAAGAGAAGCTGATGAACTGATTACTCAAGGCTTGGTAGAAGTAAACGGAAAAGTGGTAACAGAAATGGGTTATCAGGTTCAGAAAACCGACAAAGTTGTTTTTGACGGACAGAACATCACTCCGGAAAAACCAGTATATGTTCTTTTAAATAAACCAAAAGGATATATTTCTACTACAAAAGACGACAAAGCAAGAAAAACCGTAATGGATTTGGTTGCTAATGCTTCACCGTATAGAGTTTTTCCTGTAGGAAGACTAGACCGTTCTACAACAGGAGTTATTTTATTGACGAATGACGGTCACATGACAAAGAAATTAACGCATCCTTCTTTTGATGCAAAGAAAATTTATCATGTAACGTTAGATAAAAAACTAACCAATGAAGACATGAAGCTTATTGCTGAAGGAATTCGCCTGGATGAAGGTGTTGCCGTTGTAGATCAGATTTCTTTCATCGAAGGAAAACCTAGAAATGAAGTGGGAATTGAGATTCACATCGGCTGGAATCGTGTGATTAGAAGAATTTTCCAGAGATTAGGATATGAAGTTGAAGCGCTTGACAGAGTAATGTTTGCAGGATTAACGAAGAAAAACATCAAAAGAGGTCACTGGAGAATCTTATCGGAGCAGGAGGTGAACAATCTTAAAATGCTTTAATCGGGATACGATATTTCGGATTTCGATAAATAAAATACAAAGAGGCTGTCTCAAAAGGGCAGTCTTTTTTCGTGTTGAGTTGAAAAAAAAATCTTTTTTCAGGTTTTATTTTTTGAAAAATATAATTTTTTGAAAAACTCGAAGAATAAAATTGAAAAATCCAAT